>MHKL01000001.1:0-2991 GCA_001818835.1 Candidatus Komeilibacteria bacterium RIFCSPLOWO2_01_FULL_45_10
TGGCGCGGTGGATAATCACTCTGATATTGGCTTGGGATTTATCCACAATCTTGGCGATTTCACCAATGCTTAATTCTTCAATGTAGCGCAAGGCGATTATTTCCCTGGCTTCGCCTTTTAAAATGAAAAGGATTTTTTCCAGCTGCTTTAAATCCAGTTCCTCGTCCGGATTAAATTTGAGAATTTCGCCGTCCAGCTGCTCCGGATAAATGAGCGGCAATTCTTCTTTTTCACGGCCGCGGTAATAATCATTTACCAAATTTCTGGCCAGGCGGTAGATCCAGGCGCGGATTCTTCTGATTTTCATTCCTGTGGAAATCTGCTCCCAAACCTTTAAAAAACACTGGCTGGTCAGGTCTTCGGCCACCTCCACAATCGGCACTTTATAGTAAATAAACCGGTAGATTTTCTTTGAATATCTGTCAAAAAAAATACCAAAGGCATCGCTGTCTCCCTGACTCACTTTAAGCAGAAGAATCTTTTCCTGGAAATCCTGCGTTTCTTTCATATAATAAGACGTAAAAACAGGCAAAATGTTACAAAAACCGAAAAATGCCTCATATAAAACAAAATTTTAGCTGATTTTAGCCAAATTTTCTTAAATAATAATTTTATAATTTTAGTGATACGTTTTAGATTATACGATATTTTCGGGAATTCGTCTATATCGCGTATCGTGTAACGTGTATCGTATATCGTGTGGCATGTAGCGTGTAGCAATATCTGTCTAGTATTTCAGGAATAAGCCATTATCCCGGCAGTTTCTAATTTCAATCATATTGATAACCTTTTAATTTGATAATTTTGCTACATGCTACACGATACACGTTACACGATTAAGTATAGAATATTCTGGAGTTTATTTAGTTATTTGCTAATATAAAACAAGCTTTAAGTGTAGAATAATCTATAAATCCCGCACCACTTTTTAGTTAAAAAGTGGTGCGGGATAAATAATAATGATAAAATCAAATTATCTACTATGAATAATCAACCATTAATGCCTATCAGGGTGTCTGTCAGCGAAGCTGGCCGGCTCTTTGGCGTTTCCACAAAAACCATTAGGCAGGCCATTAAAAACGAGGAGATCCGCTATATTGTTTCCATGGGGCGGTATAAAATCAACTTTGAAAGCTTGCTTTTGTGGTCGCAAAAATCAACCAGAAGGCGCAATTTGTTATCCACAACTGGCATTGGCAGATTTGTCGGAAAATGGAATATCCACAACAAAAAATACAGCCCTAATGTTGAGCTGTTGAAGAAATTAAAGCAATAGCGTCACTAATTTAGTTTATTTAAAAAGGCCTTACTCTCTCTGTCATCCTGGAGCCGGCCGCAGGCCGAGCGATAGGATCTCGTTATTCAATGGGATTCTATCGGTCAGTCGCTTGCGCTCCTTCCCTCCAGAATGACGGCAAAGGGGCAAGGCATTTTTATAAGGCCTTTATTCAGAGTTATTGACTAAACAGTGGAAAATTTACGGATAATTGCCCTGACTACGCCCTGGATTAAAGGGTCTTTGGCGTAAATCGGCTTCATTTGGGGATTGGCCGGCTGGAGGCGGATCCGGTCTTTTTCGCGGTAAAATTTCTTTAAGGTGGCATAAGCGTTATTCAAAAGCGCCACCACCACTTCACCATTCTTAGGGCTGTGGTTGCGCTCTACAACCACGTAATCGCCGTCCCAGATGCCTTCGTCAATCATTGACTGGCCCCTAACCCTTAGGATATAGCTGTTCTCGGCATCGGGAACAAAATCAGACGGAATGGCCATAGTTTCTTTCTGTTCAACGGCCTCAATGGGCTCGCCAGCTGTGATTAAACCGACCAAAGGCAAATCAATGGCAATCGTATCCCTTAAACTGGATAAAATCACGGGCTCCAAAGCCCTTTTTTGGTTCTGAGACGGCTTTAAGTAACCCTTTTCTTCCAGGGCTTTAACGTGCTGGTGGACCGTGGCCGGCGAAGAAATGCCAAAATGAGCGGCAATTTCCATGTAGCTCGGCGCAAAACCGCGCTTTCTTAGATAATCGCCGATAAAATCCAATATTTCTTTTTGGCGTTTAGATAATCTATTCATGCCTAATAATAAAGGATTAATGATTGATGATTAAAAACTTATCAATTAATATTAATCCTCAATCCTTAATAATTATTGTAATTAAACGGCCTTTAAAACAAACCTCAGTTATACTTATCCACACCCATCCCTTCTTACACACCCATTATACCGAAAGTTAACCGAAAATACAAACTACATTATCCACAGCGTAAAAACCGAGGATGAATTCCTCGGCTCACGCATGTTAAAGCAACAACAAAATTAAACCTATAGGGCATCAAGCGTTACCTTAATCTGCGATTCCTGCCCTGCCCTGATAATCGTCAGAGTAATTTCCTGGCCGGAAGTGTAATCCTGGATTAATTTGGTCAAAGAATTGCTTTCATCCACCTCTTCGTTATTGACTTTAATGATAATGTCGCCCGCTTTTAAGCCGGCCGCTTCGGCCGGGCTGCCAACGGCAACCGCCAGAATGTTTCTTTTGGCGTCGCCCAAAACCACGGCGCCCTTAGTCCGGTTTTCGCTGACCGAAGCGGGCAAACCCAAAGCTTCGCTTAAGGAAAGGTAACTTAAGCCCAAACGGCTTCTTAAAATCTCTTCGCTCTTAGCCAGAAAATTATTGACCGCTGATTTTAAATAGTAGGCCGGCACGGCCAGATTGACAAAATCTTTGCCCGAATTAAACAACAGCCCAACCACCTCGTTCTTGTCGTTTAACAGCACGCCGCCATTGTAAAACGATTCCAAATCACCGGAAATTTTAAGGTAATGGTCAATTTTTTCGGTGGAAAGTAAGAAATCAGCGGCTTTGGCCTGGTCGTGGTAAGCAAACTTCTGAACAGTGGTTTTAAGCATGTCAGAACCGTGATTTTGCGCGGTATAACGGCTGACCAGCAAAAAATCAGTGGGTTTTAAGCCGTTTAAATCGGC
>MHKL01000001.1:3003-4954 GCA_001818835.1 Candidatus Komeilibacteria bacterium RIFCSPLOWO2_01_FULL_45_10
ACTGGTGGGTTAAAATCCAGCCGTCGCTGGTCACGGCAATGCCGCTGCCCAAAAAATCCTTTTCCAAATAAAGCGATTCTAAAATGCCTTCGCTTGTCTTTTTTTTGTAAAAACCCACCAAGGGCGCCTTAATTTCGCTTAAAACCTGGCTGTAATCAGTTTCATTGTCTTTTAAAAGAAAATTCAAATCCAGTATCTTTTTAGACGGCTGCCGCCCGGACTCGTCTGCCTCAAGCGGCGCTTGGGGAAAATAAACGTCAAACCAGTAATCTTTGGCTAAACTTGATAAAAAACCGCCTAAAATTGAAAAAACAATCACTAAAAGCGCCAGCTTAAAATCCAAAGACAGCCCTTTTTGGATGACGGGCCGCTGGATTTCCTCGTGAAAAATGTCCTGGATGGTTTCCTGATTTTTATTTTCTTTTGTTTTCACCATTGTTGATAATTATAGCGGATTTTTGAAGATTTTAAAACCAGCGGGCGGAAAGCAGAATCGCCAAGGCCGCCGCCAGAATCAGCAGCAGATAATTTCTTAAAAGATGGCGGTTTTCTATCTTCCGGAAGTAAATCTCACGGCTCATTTGTAAACCCAGATAAGCGAATGCCAAAAGCAGGCCTTTTAAATAGTAAACCAGTGACAAGCTCAAAAACGCCCAAAAAAATTCGGTCATCATCACGGCCACGGCCAAACTGAACAAAACCAATTGGCCTTGCTGGTAAAGAACCGCTTGCAGGAGCCAGTTAATCAAAAAAATCAAAACAAAAACGGCTAGGCACAAAAAAACGGTCTGGTAATTAAGAAAATCCTTTAAGCCAAAAAGGGCGATTGACCAAAAAAAGACAATGACCGTTTCCGAAAAATTCAGATTTAACGGCTCGTCCGTGGCCGTCAGCGGCCGCTGGAAAAAATGGAAGAAAAGCTGGTGGTAATAATAAAACAGGGCAAAAACGGCCAGCAGGCCGGCCAGGCCTTTAATTAACTGATGCTCCAGGAAAATAAAGAAGAACAGGTAGCCGGCCGAAAGCAGCAGCCCCATGAGCAGGTAAAAAACGTAAGCCCTCAATGTTTTTACCTGGCCGCTGGTTTTAAGCAACCCAAACAGGGAAAGCAATGTCCATGAGCCGCTTAAAGCGAAAATCAAATAAAAATTTTTCTCAAAAACCGCCAAAAGTAAAAACAAACCGCCTAAAAACAGCGGGCCGATTATTGCGAAAATCCTGCCTAAAATCATAAAAAATGCGAATTAAAAATTATTGACGATAAAAACCGAAAGCTGGGCAGCGAGCCAGCCGTAAGCCGCGCTCAAATTTTCCAATCTTTCCTTAATCTCGGGTTTTTTGACCTGATCGCGATTCAGTTCGGCAAAAGCCGCCACCAGCTGAAAATGCAAATCGCGGTACTCGGCCGGCACCACCAGGGCCAAAAGTTTCTCCTCCAAGGTCTGATAAGAGGCATTTGAACCGCCAAAACTGTCCAGCGATTTAAGCAGCTGGCTCTGATAATCGCTTTTCAGCCGCTGCTGCTTAAAAACGGTTTCTAAATCGCTTAAATCAACCTGGGGGATTGATTGATAAGTGATTTTTTCAGCCAAAGAACCGCCCGCCAAAATGGCGGCACTGGAAAAAAGAAAGATGGCTAAAAATAAAATTCGACCAATGCTCATAGGGACTAGAAAATAGAAATTAGCTCGCCTCGCTTCGCCTGACTAGCGCCAAGGCTGGCGAGAGCGAAGCGGGAAAGTAGAAAATAGAATATTCAATCTTCACATTTCTTTAGGCTGGTACATGCTGCCAATCAACAAACCAGAAATGAGATAATTGAACAGTCCCGAAACCAGCCAGACCACCACCAGTTCTTCCGGCACGGCCATGGACAAAAGCGTCATTAAGAGGCCCGGCACCACGCCGATTAACCAGACCCAAAAGCCGAACTGCAAGCCGCGGCCCAGGC
>MHKL01000001.1:4982-9727 GCA_001818835.1 Candidatus Komeilibacteria bacterium RIFCSPLOWO2_01_FULL_45_10
ATATTTCTTTCCATAAAGCCGGGTCCGAAGCGGCGTAGAGGCCGCCAAAAAGCCAGCCTTCGAGCGAATTAAAAAGAAACAGCGCTACGCCCACTAAAACGCCGATTTGAAAAATTTTGCCTTGATTGTTTTTAACCATAAGTTAGTAAATAATTATTTCCGCCAAAGGCGGAGCGACCTTTGGCCGAAGTTATTTATCCGACCTTTTTATCAATCAAATATTCAAATCCCTTTTCATTTCCTGCCAAGCGGCAGTCGGTTCACTCCAGTTATAAACCTTGAAAGTATGGGTGACTTCATCCGGCGAATAAACGTAATCAACTTTGACGCTGGAGCCGATGCGGTTGGAGTATTGCGTTTTTTTATCCAAAACTTTGGGCCGGCTGATCCACGCGACTTTCATCTGCCCGAGCGGGCCGTCAAACTCAATGATTTCCGCTGTTTCGCGGCGCTCATCATCTTTCTCCAAATCATGCCGCGTCACTTCAAAACCGCTTAAAATTTTCTGCTTGATTTCTTCCCAGCGCTCTGGAGTCATAAATTAGCTTAAAACTTAAAGCTAAAAACTTAAAACTATTTTATTATTATTAGCTTTTAGTTATCAGTTTTTAGTTACTCTAAATATTTCCTTCCTCTCAATTCCTCCGGCAAATAATCCTGCTCCACCGGACCTTGATAATCGGGATTGCCTGCCCGCCGCTTTGCTTCGGCAGGCGGGTATTTGTAATCCTTGCCATAGCCCAAGCCCTTCATCAGCGCGGTGGGCGCGTTTCTTAAGTGCAAGGGCACCGGATAAGTCGGCAGTTCTTTAATGTCTTTTTGGACTTTTTGGTAAGCGGTGTAAAGCTGGTTGCTTTTGGGAGCGCGGGCCAGATAAACAACGGCCTGCGCTAGATGGACGTTGCATTCGGGCACTCCCAAAAAATGGCAGGCCTGGTAGCAGGCCACGGCCTGGACCAGGGCTGGCGGGTCGCTCATGCCAATGTCTTCGGAAGCAAAGCGGACCAAGCGGCGGGCAATGTAAAGCGGATCCTCGCCCGCTTCCAGCATCCGGCCCAGCCAGTAAAGGCCGGCGTCCGCGTCACTGCCCCTTAAACTTTTATGAAGGGCGGAAATGATGTTATAATGTTCTTCCCCTGTCCGGTCGTACAAAAGATGCGTCCGGGAAAGCGATTGCCTGACCGCTTCCAGATTAACTTCAATTATACCATTTTTGCCGGGCTTTGTCGCCTTAACCGAAAGCTCCAAAGCGTTTAAGGCGGTTCGGGCGTCGCCATTTGAAAAACCGGCCAGATAATCAATTAATTCATCGGCAATGCGGATTGTTTGTCCTTTAAACCCTTTGTCAGAAAGCAGGGCCTGGCGCAAAATTTTGGCGATTTCGGCGGTCTTCAGGGCTTTTAAGACAAATACCTTTGAGCGGGACAAAAGCGGCGAAATCACCTCAAAAGACGGGTTTTCGGTGGTGGCGCCGATTAAAATAATGGTGCCGTCCTCCACCACCGGCAAGAACGCGTCCTGCTGGGCTTTGTTAAAGCGGTGGATTTCGTCAACGAATAAAATGGTCCGCTGCTGCTGAAACTTCTTCCGCTCCCTGGCCTCGGCCACGATTGCCCTTACTTCGGCAAGGGAGCCGCTGGTGGCGCTGAACTGGATAAAGCGGGCTTTGGTCAGATTGGCAATCAAGCGCGCCAGCGTGGTCTTGCCGCAGCCGGGCGGCCCCCAGAAAATCATGGAGGGCACGTTGTCGCTTTCAATCGCCTGCCTTAAAACCGTGCCCGGGCCAATCACCTCTTCCTGGCCAATAAATTCCGAAAAACCGGCCGGCCGCAACCGTTCCGCCAAAGGCAAATCGCGCTTTAAATTCTGGTCAAATAAATCGGCCATAACGTTTGATAATATGGGTTTTTAATAAAACCCATATTATCTGCGCTCGCTCGGGAGAGTAAACAAGTTTGCCCTCCCCTCGCTCGCTTGATAATAACAAAAAACCGGCTGAAAGCATAGCTCGGTTTTTATCGCCCGCACTTATTCCTTATCCATCGGTTTCCACTCCTTGGAAATTGATTTGCCTCTGAAAATGTAGCTAAACCAGTTAATCAAAAAGAGGCCGAACATTTTAGGCCAGCCCTCGCGGTGATAGCGCTCGGCCGAGCCGTAAGCCACGAAATTCTTCAAGGTCATGGTCCGGCCGATTTTATTCAAGCGCCGAAATAAATCCACGTCTTCGGGTGTGATTAAATCCTCGTTATAGCCGCCGATCTTTTTGAAAGCCGACATTCTCACCACCTGCACCCAACCCATCGCCGCCCCTAACCGGATTTTATTAAAATTGGTGATGGTCGTGTTAATGACCCACAAATTAACCCGGTCAATCCTGCTCTCCTCTTCCGGGTAAAATCTGAGTTCCGAAGTAATGCCTACCAGCTTGGATTTTTCCGCCATAATTTTAAGCACCTCTCTGACAAAATCGGGAAAACGCTGAATTTTAACGCCGCAATCAATGAAAAATAGGTACTGGCCCGTCGCCAAAGACGCCCCCTTATTACGGTTTTCGGCAATGCTTTTGTTTCTTTCGCCCGGTTTTCTTTCGTAGACCTTATCCACCCATTTTTTGGCAATAGCCACGGTCTGGTCAGTGGAACCGCCGTCCGCCACGATAATCTCCTTGGAAAGCCAATCCAAAGATTTGAGCGGCCTGATGGTTTCCGCCAGATTCTTTTCCTCGTTTAAAACCGGAATAATAAAGGAAATCAATGGTCTGTTTTTTTCAATTTCAGTCATAATTGTAAATATGGGAGTTGGAGGTTGGAAGCTGGATTGGAAACTGAAAGTTGGAATAATATTTTATAACCTTATCATTCCAGCTTCCCACTTCTAACTTCCAATATTAGTCGCCCCCAAACCGGCGCTGCCGTTTTTGATAATCAAGCAGCGCCGCGTCCAGATCTTTTTCCGAAAAGTCCGGCCAACAGGTCTGGGTGAAATAAAGCTCGCTGTAAGGCGCTTCCCACAAAAGAAAGCCGGAGGTCCGCTGTTCGCCCGAAGTTCTGATGATTAAATCAGGAGCGGACATTTTAGGGTCATAAAGGAATTCCTGAAAAATTTTCGGGGTGACGTTTTTTATCTTTTTTTTGATAATTTGATTGACCGCGTCAGTGATTTCGGCCTGGCCGCCGTAATTTAAAGCAATGTTCAAAACGGCTTGAGCGTTATTTTTGGTTAAGGTCATGGCTTTTTGGCAGGCCTTTTGCAAATCAGCGGGCAACTGGTTAAGGCGGCCGATGGTTTGCACCTTAATACCCTTTTTGTGCATTGTGAGAACATCTTTTTCCAAGCCGCGTTTCAGCAAAGCCATGAGGTAATCAACTTCTTTTTTGGCCCGTTTCCAGTTTTCGGTGGAAAACGCCCAGACCGTTAAGACCTTAATGCCTCTCTCTAGGCACCAGTCCCCCGCCTTAAGAACCTTTTCGTAGCCCTTTTTATGGCCGAAAAGAGTTGGCAGACCGCGGCTCTTGGCCCATCTGCGATTGCCGTCCATAATGATTCCCAAGTGGTTTAAAACCGGTTTTTGCATAAATTTTATACAAAAGAAATTATATCATTTTAAACAGCTTTAAACAATTATTAAAACCTTGACAAAGTAATAAAAATATGGTATTATTGCAAAATTAATGATATTTAACAAAAAATCTCCAAATTCAAGGAGGAGAAATGTTCAAACGTTTCCTGCTCATTATGGCGGCGTTCTTTATTCTAGCCGCCGGCATCTGGGTTCTGGACAATGTTATTGTCTATAACAGAACCCATGATGACATTGCCTGGGAATGGCAAGCAATCGGCTTTGCCATCGTGGCAATCAGCGCCATCGTCTTAACAAAGGCGATTACGCCGGCGCCACCTAAACAGGGAAGTAACGGCAAAACGCCGCGCTCCAGTCCCGTCGGCCAAAACATTGCCGGCCAAAGATGGGTCCGCCACGGCTGAAATTTCCAATCAAAAGGCCGACGCAACACACCACTTGCGCCGGCTTTTTCATTTGACTAAACTTGACGTTTGATATAAATTCAAACAAACCGCTCTCTAAAAACCAACCAATCAGAGGAGGAAAAATGCTCCAAAAAACAATCGTGGCATTATTGATTCTTTTGGCCTTAACTGGCTGTGCCGGCACAATCAATTGGCGGCAATACCAACCGCAACCGGATTATGCCAAGCATGGCTGGCAGGAAGAATTCTATGCCGATTACCAAAACTGCCAATTCATTGTTTCGCTGGGAAAAAGTGATCAGCCATTACTGGCTGTTGACTGCTTTGGCCCTTTTTATTCCGAGAACGAGCGGCTCTTTGTTCGATTTTATCCCAACGGAGTAATTAACTGCGATTTCATCAGCCGCAAGGCGGATGAGTTGATACCGGTCAGCGGTGAAAAACTCAAACAATGCTGGCAGGCCTCGCCGATCAAAAACTTACTATGGCAGGAAAAGTTTCTGCAAAAACTGCCGTTGCCCGTCCAACAGCAGATTAAATCCGCTTTGGCGGCCGCCGAAAAAAAATACGGTAAACAAGATTATTACCGCTAGGGCTCGTTCAACAAAAAACGGGCCTTTTTATTTATGTCTTGATTTTTACAAAAATTTTAAATATACTATCAATATTTCAAAACAACGGGCTGTAGCGCAGCTTCGGCCATAGGCCGACCAGCCTTTTAAGCCATAGGCTTATCAGCCTCTGGCTGTGGCTGG
>MHKL01000001.1:9778-10628 GCA_001818835.1 Candidatus Komeilibacteria bacterium RIFCSPLOWO2_01_FULL_45_10
CAGGCAGGGCGCATCGTTCGGGACGATGAGGCCGTGGGTTCAAATCCCACCAGCCCGACCAACTTAAAATGACGAACAGTTCGTCATTTTTTGATACAATATAATATTGACTATTATCCCGTCTTATGATAAAAAAACAACAATGCTCGTTAAAATCAACTGTTTTTTAGGAGGACATCGTGGCGGACCAAAAAACCACGGAAGAAAAGGTTCAGGAAATTATTGTCGATCAATTGGGCGTTGACTCTTCGGCAGTAACGCTCGAAGCCAGCTTCATTGACGATCTGGGCGCTGATTCGCTCGACACCGTCGAGCTGATTATGGCCATTGAGGAGAAGTTTAGATTTGAAATCCCCGACCAAGACGCGGAGAAATTGACCACGGTCAGCGCGGCTATTGAATACGTCAAAGCCAGATTGGCAAAAGAAACGCCAAAATTACCTTCAGCGCCAGATGATCGGAAAAAATTTCTCGGGATTTTTTAATCCTATCCGCATTAAGGGTGACTCACCGTCACCCTTTTTTTATCCGTGCAATCCCTGCTCGCCATCGCTGCGCTCAGGCGCTTATCAGGCGGGCGCGTTTATCCGTGCAATCTGTGTTTAAAAAAAGAACCCGTTTCCCAAGGCGTTTGGAAAACGGGTTTGACTGAAAGTCAATGAAGATTTTCAATCTCTTGGACAATCCTCTTGGCATAACCGCCGCCGCGGGGATAATGGAGCGCGCAGTTAGTCCGCAGATTGCCGAGCAGAAGACTACTGGGCTGCAGCAGTTTAAGGCAAACATCGCGCCATTCCTCCGGCGACCGGACAGCAATCTGGCAGCCAGTCGCCACCGGGCCGAACAGATG
>MHKL01000001.1:10676-10880 GCA_001818835.1 Candidatus Komeilibacteria bacterium RIFCSPLOWO2_01_FULL_45_10
CCGCAATGTAAGCCAGGTTAGTCGGGGTAAACGGCCGAACAGTTGGCACGCCAAGCATGGCCGTGGTAATGGTCTCGGTGGAAGCGAAGGAAATGACCAAATCAGCGCTGGCCAGCACCGCGGTCTGGTTAAATTCCTTGCCATTGAGAATGGAGCCGGCCAAAGGCCGGAAATGGGCATTATCCAGATCCTTCTGATAAAGGC
>MHKL01000001.1:11031-11450 GCA_001818835.1 Candidatus Komeilibacteria bacterium RIFCSPLOWO2_01_FULL_45_10
GGGAGCCAGCCAGACAATTAACCGTTCGCCGTTCCGCAGTTGCAACTGCTGCCTGATTTTGGCTCTGACGGCCAAGCCATCAAAGTCAGCCAGCTTATCCCAGGTGGGATTGCCAACGACCATGATTTTTTCAGCCAAAACTCCCAATTCAGTCAGTCCCTGGACGGATGTCTGCTCGGCCGCGAAAATCCTGGCCGGATTCAGAGACCGCCACAAGGGACGGTGTTGCTCCAGCGTAGCGGTGAGTTCCATGTCCTCATGACCGGTCCAGATAATTCCCCTCCGATGCGCTTCTTCCGCCAGTTGCTTTTCCCAGGGATCTTCCGCGACGACACCGGTAATACAGCAACAGAAATGATCCGGCTTAATGGTGGCTAAAAGCTCGTCAGCCGTCATGCTTTCCGCCGGGGTAAAGGTGA
>MHKL01000001.1:11484-11728 GCA_001818835.1 Candidatus Komeilibacteria bacterium RIFCSPLOWO2_01_FULL_45_10
TCATTGATTTCTCCGTAATTGATTGATGATTTAACGAACTATTTTAAGCTTCAAGTGAAAATAACAAAAAACAAGGATTTTGTCAAGATAAAATAAAACGCCTGCTAGCTGGGAAGCTTAACAGGCGTTATTGGCGAATCAAATCAAGATTTGAAAAAGTAAGTGAATACGCCAATGAAGAAAGCAATGACAGCGGTGGCCATGGCAAGAATCAAATGCCAAGACGGATGGAAAAGGCCGGCCG
>MHKL01000001.1:11804-13733 GCA_001818835.1 Candidatus Komeilibacteria bacterium RIFCSPLOWO2_01_FULL_45_10
AGTAAAATGACGCTGGCTGGCTTAAGGTAGCCGGCCGCGTCATATTCCCCTTCTCTGGGCTTGAGCATGGCTCCGGCAAAAGCCAGGACCATTAACGACGCGTAAATCAACATTTCGGACTCCTTTAGTTGAATTTTTAGGTATGTTCAAAACATTATATAATACACTTATTTTCTGAAAAAGTCAAGGGGTTTAAAAAATCCCTAAATCTAGGGATTGGTACCGGCAAGTCGAACCCAATTTAAAACACTTTTATAAATGGTAGTCCCATGGGGAGCCCGCCTTCATCCTTCGAATTACGGCGGGTAAATCGAACCTTTTGATACTGGTACCGGATACGGGAATCGAACCCGTATTACTAGGCTGAGAACCTAGCGTCCTAACCATTAGACGAATCCGGCATAAATTCAAAATGTCCTAACCCTTGCCCGCCGTAGCTTTAGCGTAGGCGGGACTAGACGATGGAGCCAAAAAATTAAAAATTTAAGATTAAAAACTAGTTTTTAGTTTTAAGTTTTAAACTTTCTTCAGCCATTCCTCGCTCTGCCTTACCAGCAACTCCCCGGCTTTCAAAGGTTCGGCCATCAGCTCTTTGGTGATTTGCTCCATTCTGGCGCCTTGCGAGCCCTTAATCAAGACCAAGTCCCCTTCTTTAAGCTTGTTCTGGACAAAAATGCCGGCATCGTGGTTGTTGTCAAAATAAAACGTTTTGTCTTCGCTTAAGCCGGCGCTGGCGGCGCCGCGCAAAATGTCGCGGGTTTTTTCGCCGACCGTTACCAGCATGTCAGCATTAATCTCCGCGGCTCTTTTTCCCACTTGCTGATGGCCTTCTTCCGTGTAACTGCCCAGTTCCAGCATTTCCCCAAAGACCGCGATTTTTCTGCCTTCGCCCGCCAAAGGAAATTCATGCAAAACATCCAGGGCCGCCAAAGTTGAAGGCGGCGACGCGTTGTAAGTATCGTCAATCAAGAGGGTGTTCTTTATTCCGGCGATTAAATTGGTCCGGCCTTTGGGCGGCCGGTAATCGTCAAGGCCATTAATGGCCTCCAGCAAATTGTTGTAAATGGCGCCCGCCAAAGTCAGGGCAGCCAGACAGGCGTAAACCTGCTGCCGGCCAAAACTCTGCGGCAAAAATACGGGAATGGTTTTGCCGTCGGTCTGCAGTTTAAACAAAGTTCCCCAAACCCCGTTTTTTTGCGTGATTTTAAAATCGCCGGCCTGGTAATCCGCGCCTTCATTAAAACCATAGGAGAAAAGGCGGCCTTTGAGCCGGCTTTTAGCGCGGACCAAATTTTCATCATCGGCGTTGATAATGGTGATTTTGGTGTCGTCCGCCGGATGGGCGACCAAAGAAATTTTTTCCTCAATGATTTTTTCCAAACTGCCGAAAAATTCCAGATGGACCGGCCCGATGCCGGTAATGACGCCGATGTCAAGGGGCGCGATTTTGGTCAGGTAGCGGATGTCGCCGGGCTTTTCCGCGCCCATTTCCAAAATTAAAATGTTGGGATAATCATTATCTTTCCTTGAAAGCAACGCCAGACCCCTTCTAAAAATATTCAACCAGCCAAAAATTGAACGGCCAGCGGTTTTTTCTCCCAAAATCGTCAGGGGCACGCCGATTTCGTTGTTGTAATTGCCTTCGCTCTTTTTTACCCGGCCCTGGTTTTTTAAGACAGCGCCAATCGCTTCCTTGGCGCTGGTTTTGCCAAAACTGCCGGTAATGGCAATGGTCAAAGGGCGGTATTTGCGGATTACCTTATGAGATAAAACTTTTAAAATGTAATAGAGTAATTTTTTCATAAAAATATGTCTTGCATCCTAGCATCCTATCGCCCTAAGGCGTATAAGACGGCGGAATGCGCAGATAGTTTAGCAGAAATTGGGCGATTTCGCCAAAGAGCGGCACGGCCGAGGATTCGGCAAAAT
>MHKL01000001.1:13821-15482 GCA_001818835.1 Candidatus Komeilibacteria bacterium RIFCSPLOWO2_01_FULL_45_10
CCAGCATGGCGGAAAGGGTGCTGGCCGTCTTGGCCAGAATAATCTGGCGCAAAAACTGGGGCGCCTGCTTTTCCACGCTGCCGTCCGGATGTTTGATTTCGTCAACAATGTAGGGCTTCATCAGCTTGCCGCCGTTCGCGATGGCGGAAAAAGCGCTGATAATCTGGAGGGGCGTGGCCGTAAAGCCCTGGCCGAACGAGGCCGTGGCCATGAAAATTTCCTTTTCGTACTTTAAGTTGGTGATGTCCCCGGCCTTTTCGGAATCGAGCTGGATGCCGGTTTTTTGGCCAAAACCGAACCGCTCAAAATAATTCCGGAAAAGTTCCGGGCCGATGGCGCGGGCGGCAAAAATCGCGCCGGTGTTCAGCGATTCTTCCAGCACCTCGGTCATGCTCTTGATGCCGTGGGCCTTGCCATCGCTGTTTTTAATGGTGTAGCCGGCAATTTCCACGCTGCCGGTGTCTTCATAAGCGGTCTGGGGCGTTAAAGCGCCCACGTCCAGCGCCGCCGCCATGGTAATGGCTTTAATCATTGAACCGGGCTCATAGGGATCAAAAATCGCCGAGTTGTTGTAAACCTTGTAATCCGCGGCGGCCTGGTAATTATTCGGATCAAAACTGGGATAGCTGCACATGGCCAGAATTGCGCCGGTTGCGGGATCCATAATCACCACGGAACCGTCGTCGGCGCCGTGCTTTAAAACCGTTTTTTCCAGGGCATTGCAGGCCGTAAACTGGATGGAGCGGTCCAGGGTCAAAACAATGTCCGCTCCGTTTTCCTGCTCGTCCTTGACTCTTTTGGCCAGAGGAATCAGCCGGCCGGCCGCGTCACGCTCAAAAACAAAAAAGCCCTTTTTGCCCGCCAAAATCTTTTCAAAATAACCTTCAATGCCGTACTGGCCCACCAAAGCATTGCCCTGGTAGCCGACAAAGCCGGTAATGGGCGCCAAAATTTCCCCCTCCGGATAACTCCGAAAAACCTCCTCTTCAAATTTAATGCCGGGCAGTTCCAGGGATTCAATCTCCTGTTTTTTTGTTTCCTCCAATTTATGCTTTAAGGGTTCGTAAATGTCGTCTGCCTTGGCTAAACGCTGATACAGCACTTCTTCATCCATTTCCAAAATAGGCGAGAGCATTTTGGCACTGGAACGCGGATTTTTAACCTGCGACGGCATGGCGTAAGCGAGGTAAAACTTTTTATTGCCGGCCGCCGGATAAAGCTCGTTTTCTCCCAGCTGGTAATCATGGATGAAAACCTCTCCCCGCTCCGGCATCAATTCCCTGGCCACCAAATGCTGCCGCTCGGCCAGATCCGCGTATTTTTCATGCTTTAAAACCTGCAAATAAAAAAGCTTGATGGCGATCAAGGCGCCAATAAAAAAAATGACTATGCTTAAGATAGTCAATCGGTCAACCGTAAACAGCCAAAAATTTTGTTCCCGATATTTATTCATAACCCCTTCTGCTGGTGAAATATTTCCTCCTTCTCCAGTCCTCAATCCTTATTCCTTAATCATCAATCCTTAATTACTACCCTTCACCGCCACCGCTCCCGTTGGTTCCAGATAATCGTAAGTTTCGGCCTGCACCATGGAAAGTTCACCGTTTGAAATGGCTTCAATCCTGGTCATGGAAGAAAGGTTGTTGGCCTCATTTTCCAGA
>MHKL01000002.1:0-2931 GCA_001818835.1 Candidatus Komeilibacteria bacterium RIFCSPLOWO2_01_FULL_45_10
TTCTCAAAGCGCCGGTTGAGTACCGATACATCAGCTCGGGCTTTACCACCGGCCCGCGCTACGTGGCTCAGTTCCAAACCTACACCTCGTCGCACCAAGCAATTGACTACGCCGCCGCCGCTGGCACCCCCATTCGTTCAGTTGGTGCCGGCACAGTGGTATCGGCCGGCTGGAACAGTCAAGGCTATGGTTACTTAACCACTATCCGCCACAACGCCACCTATAGTACGCGTTATGCTCACCAATCGCGAATTATCATAAAGGCCGGACAAAAAGTTGAGCAAGGCCAAATTATCGGCTATGTTGGTTCGACGGGATTTTCAACCGGGCCACATCTCCACTATGAGATGATTAAAAATGGCGTTAAAGTTAATCCGCTCCGCGAAGTTCTGCCGCCAGGAAAAGCAATCGCTGAAGAAAATTTAAGCCGTTTCCAAGAGGTAATTGCGCCATATCTCGAACAACTTGGTACAACACTTGAGTAAACCGTTGTTTTTGGCCTTTAAACTTTACTTTTCTTAAAGTTTAAGCGATAATAGTAGTACAATGGATGGCCAAAACCAACTCGATCAAGAGATTAAATTGATTCATGAACGCAACCGACGTGTCGAGGCTGAAAAAGCCTGGGAACTGAGCTGGTTGCGTCGTTTGTTTATTAGTTTAGTAACCTATATTACCGCCGGCATCTGGTTAGTGCTGATCAACGACACTTCTCCTTGGCTTAAATCACTGGTTCCCACGGTCGGGTATTTGTTTTCAACCCTCTCAATTCCAATTTTAAAAAAATGGTGGATTATTCATCGATTTAAATAAGTGATGAGAAAAAAAAGAATCATTATCAGTAACAGCGAATACCGGGCACGGGTGTCGCGCATGAGTGAAGAACTGCGCAAGGGGTTTGATTTTCTCGAACGCTTTGAACGCGATCGCGTGGTTACCATTTTTGGTTCGGCCCAGATCGCCGAAGGCCACCCAATTTACAATGAGGCGATGGCGCTGGGCAGAATGCTGGCCGAAGAGGGAATTACGGTTGTTACCGGCGGTGGGCCGGGGATTATGGAAGCGGCCAATCGCGGCGCCGACGAAGCCGGCGGTCGATCGGTTGGGATTAATATTTATCTTAAAGTGCAGGAACGACAAAATCAGTACGTGAACGAGAGTATCGGCTTTCACTATTTCTTTGCCAGAAAAATTATTCTCGCCCATATCGCACAGGCGTATATTTACTTTCCCGGCGGCTTTGGCACGCTCGATGAATTTTTTGAAATTTCAACTCTGATTAGCACTGCCAAAATCGATAAAAAATTACCCGTGGTATTAATCGGCAAAGACTACTGGGAAACGCTTCGGCGCTGGCTGCAAAAAACGCCCGTGGAAAAATACAAAACCGTGGCAAAAAACAAGCTGGATATCTGGACAACGACCGACTCAATTACCGAAGCCTTTGAAATCGTCAAAAAAATCCCGCGTAAAATTCACCGACACGAGTCAATTTAATTTTTTTTATGCCAGATATTCCGGTCCTAAAAGATCAAAAAAAACCGTCCGGTCCGGTTTTGAGCCAAGAGTGGGTAATAACAGTTGACCGCCAGCGTTGCATTGGCGCTGCGACCTGTGCCGTGTTAGCACCATTGACCTTTCATCTTGATGCGGAAGGTAAGGTAGTTATCCTGGCCTCAGTCGATAATGATACTCGCCAACAAATTTTGACCGGCGCTAAGAGCTGCCCGGTTGACGCGATTAGTATTTACGATAAAAACGGAAAAAAAATCTACCCAACAACCTAAATTCTTATGCGACACATTGCTATTATCGGAGCCGGGGAGATCGGGCAGGCAATCAAGCAGCTATTTGGTAAGCAACCAATGATTTTTTGGGACAATGACCCGAAAAAAATAAAGCATAAAAAATCCCTTGAAACAGTCTTAACCGATGCCCGGATGGTTTTTCTCTGTATGCCTACCCGCGGCCTGCCGTCGGTACTACCCACTACTGCCGCGACCGTTTCTACTGCCGCGCCGATAATCTCGGTTAGTAAAGGTATTGAACTAAAATCGCGGTTATTCGTTGATGAGTTGCTCGCTGTGTCCCTACCCAAACACTCAACCGCCCTACTGTACGGACCGATGCTCGCCGAAGAAATTATGGCCAACCGAGGAGCAGTCGGGGTACTGGCCGCTAAAAATAAAAAAATTTACCAGCTGCTACATACGATGATAACGGTTTCAACCTTTCGACTCGAATACTCAACAGACGTCCACGGAGTGGCGGTTGTCGGGGTGCTGAAAAATATTTATTCTTTTGCGCTGGGAATCGCCGATGGGTTACGCTGGGGGCACAACATGCGCGGCTGGCTGATTCAAGCGTCATTGCGAGAAATGGAGCAACTCGTCAAGATATTCAATGGTCGCCGCGATACCGTATACACGGCCGCCGGACTGGGTGATTTAATTGCGACCGGCATGAGCGATCAATCGCACAACTTCACGGTCGGGCAACAATTAGCTCGAGGCGGCACGTGTGCGTTCTCCAACGAAGGCTGTGTGGCGCTGCCAATTATTGTCAAACAACTAGGGACACAAATTAAAAAATTTCCCCTGCTCCATACTCTGTACAAAATTACTGTCAGTGACAATGCTCCTTCGATTTTTCAACAGCTACTAAAAAAAGTCTAATTATACCCACATATGCTACTTATTAAATGGTTGGTCTACACAGTCGCTATTCTGATTACCGCCTACCTATTACCCGGCGTAATTTTGGATTCGGTCTTCGCCGCGGTGGTTGCCGCTTTGGTGATTGGAATCATTAATACATTCTTCAGGCCATTAGTACTAATTTTAACCTTGCCGTTAAATATCGTAACCCTCGGCCTGCTGACGTTTGTGATCAATGCGCTGCTGATTATGCTGGCCAGCGCGATTGTCCCTG
>MHKL01000002.1:2946-5593 GCA_001818835.1 Candidatus Komeilibacteria bacterium RIFCSPLOWO2_01_FULL_45_10
ATACGAACTCCCAAAATTAAATTACGAGTACGCAGCGCTTGAGCCCTACATCGACGCTGAAACGATGGAAATCCATCACACCAAACACCATCAGGCGTACACCGATAAAATGAATGCCGTGCTGGAAAAGTATCCGAATCTCGCCGCGCAGCCGCTCGAGGAATTGATGCAATCGCTGAATGGAACTCCAATGACCAATGAAGACGCGACCGCCTTTCGCAATAACGGCGGGGGATACCTCAACCACAAATTGTTTTTTGAAATCATGGGACCAAAAAAAGAAGTTGATCAGACGCTGGCAACCGAAATTACTACCGCCTTCGGCTCAATCGACCAATTTAAGCAACAATTTAGCCAAGCAGCTGTCAGCCGATTTGGCAGTGGTTGGGCGTGGTTAGCAAGAAATTCGGCTGGAAAATTAATCATCTATTCGACTACTAATCAAGACTCGCCGTTGCTTGAAGGCAACACGCCGATAATTGGTCTGGATGTTTGGGAGCATGCCTACTACCTCAAATACCAAAACCGTCGGCCGGAATATATCGAACATTGGTTTACTGTTCTTAAGCTGCTGTAAATTCTAAACAACAAAAACCTGCAGGTATGCAGGTTTTTTGTATTTCTGGTATACTTGCAGCAGTAAATAACTCTTTTGTATGGCACAACAAACAATTCTCTGGCATGCATTGCCCATTAAAAAAGTTTTTGCCCAACTTTCATCGCAACCGAAAGGTCTCACAACCAAACAAGCAGAGGAACGACTGAAAAAGTATGGGCCAAACAGGTTGCCGGAAGAACGGAAGCTGTCAGGGGCGGCGATTTTTCTGGCACAGTTCAAAAGTCCGCTGGTATACATACTGTTAGTAGCTGCCACTGTTTCGGCCGTGCTGCAAGACTTCCCTGACACTATTATTATTCTGGCTGCGGTGATTATTAATGTCCTACTTGGTTTTTACCAGGAAAATAAAGCCAACCGAGCAATCAGCCACTTACGGAAGCTAGTAGACTTGCAGGCAAAAGTACTCCGCGACGACAACCAGATCACGATCAGTACGTCCAAACTCGTACCCGGTGACGTGATTTTTTTAAGCCCGGGCGATAAAATTCCGGCCGATGCAAGAATCATTTCCCAAAAAAATCTTGAGATTGTTGAAGCGGCGTTGACCGGTGAGTCGTCGCCATCAGAAAAAAATGAATCCATTCTTGACCCTGGTGCCACGCTGGCTGACCGCGAAAATATGGTTTATAGCGGTACGGTGGTTGCTCGCGGTCGGGCGACTGCGGTGGTAATAACCACTGGCCTCGAAACAGAAATCGGAAAAATTTCCGCCCTACTTAAAATCACCAAAGAAGAGCCAACCCCGCTGCAGCTGCAGATCGCGGCACTGAGCCGACTATTCACTCTAGCAATCGGGGTTATCGTTTTACTCATTTTACTGGTTGGTTGGTTGCAAGGATTGCCAATAATTGGTTTCGGCGACCAGGCTCGCGAGAGTGTGTTACTGATTGCCGTTGCCGTTGCCGTTTCGGCAATCCCCGAAGGCCTCATTATTGTAGTGACTGTGATTTTATCGGTCGGCATGCAGGCGATTTTAAAACACAAAGCGTTGGTGCGTCGACTGATCGCCGCCGAAACATTAGGCAGTGTTTCGATTATTTGTACCGACAAAACCGGAACGCTCACCACGGGAATGATGGAAGTGGATCGAATTATTACCTACAGCGAGGATATTATTATTGAGCATCCTGCTTTTTACCAACATGCTGAGGTGCTAAAAGACCACGATCTGATTACCAAAATATCGGTTCTGTGTAACAACGCGGTTATAGAAAATCCCGATGCCGAGCTAGAAAAATTTAAAGTGATTGGCGATTTAACCGAACGATCCCTACTACTCGCGGCGCTGCAACGGGGGATACAGAAAGATAAAATAGAGCAAGATCAGCCCCGCTTAGCGGAAGTTCCCTTCGACGCGGAGAGAAAGTACATGGCGACACTCCATACGCTTAACGAAAAACAAAACGTCGTCTACCTCAAAGGCGCGCCGGACCGAATCCTTCCCTTAACTACCCGAGTCAGAATTAACGGCAAAAAAGTTACCCTCACTGCCGCGAAGCGTCAGGAATTGATTAAAAAATTCGAAAAATTAACCGAACGCGGTCTGCGGTTGCTGGCTTTTGCCTATAAAAAAATTGATCAAAATAAAAAAACCGACCTTGGTGAGCAGCTCAATGAACTGATTTTCGTCGGCTTTATTGCACTGAAAGACCCCTTGCGGGCCGAGGCAAAAGACGCCTTGCGACTGACTAGACAAGCTGGTATTCGAACAATTATTGTGACTGGTGATCATAAGCTCACGGCCCGGGCGATATCGCAAGAACTCGGTTTTGGCGTTAAGAAAGAAAATATACTCGAGGGACATCAACTCGACGAACTCAGCGATGCGCAGTTCAACAAAATACTGACCAACATTGATATCTACGCCCGTGTTGAGCCAAAACATAAATTGCGAATTATCAATGCGTGGCAGCGACGCGGTGAAGTAGTGGCAATGACCGGTGACGGAGTTAACGATGCTCCGGCACTTAAGACTGCCGATATCGGCATCGGACTGGGCTCTGGCACTGATGTCGCTAAAGAAACATC
>MHKL01000003.1:0-18190 GCA_001818835.1 Candidatus Komeilibacteria bacterium RIFCSPLOWO2_01_FULL_45_10
CAGAAAAATCAAAGAGCTGATTATGGCTTACCGGCTGGAAAGAAAATACACCAAAGAAGAAATTTTGCAGATGTATTTCAACGAAATCCCTTACGGCTCAACCGCCTACGGCATTGAAGCGGCCGCCTTTACCTATTTTGGCAAATCGGCCCGCGAGCTGACTTTGGCCCAAGCCGCGCTGATCGCCGCCCTGCCCAAAGCGCCCAGCTATCTTTCGCCTTATGGCAGCCATACCGACGAACTGTTCGGCCGCCAGCAATACGGGCTGGACCAGATGGTCAAGCTGGGCTACCTTACCCAAGAAGAGGCGGCGGCGGCGAAAGCGGAAAAAATGGATTTTAAAAATAAAATCGAGGGCATTGAGGCACCCCACTTCGTCTTTTTCGTCAAAGAACTCTTAAGCGAAAAATACGGGGAAAAGCTGATTGAGCAGGGCGGCTGGAAAATCATTTCCACCCTGGATTTTGATTTGCAAAAGAAAGCCGAAAAAATCATTGAGGAGCAGGTGGCCGAAAACCAGAAAAATTTTAACGCGGGCAACGCCGCTTTGGTGGCCATTGACGTTAAAACCGGCCAGATTCTGGCGATGGTCGGCTCCATGGATTTTTTTAACGAAGAAATTGATGGCCAAGTTAACGTTGCCATTTCACCCCGCCAGCCCGGCAGCTCGTTTAAGCCGATTGTCTACGCCGCCGCTTTTAAAAAAGGGTATGTTCCGGAAACGGCGGTTTACGATCTGGAAACGGTCTTCCCCACTTTGCAGGGCGATTATTTCCCCCATGACTATGATTTAAAAGAGCGCGGCCCGGTCTCCTTAAGGACGGCTTTGGCCGGTTCGCTTAACATTCCGGCGGTTAAAATGATTTATCTTGCCGGCATTGAAAATGTTTTGAATCTGGCCGACGAACTGGAATACACCACTCTCAAAGACCGCAGCCGCTTCGGCCTGTCTTTGGTTTTGGGCGGCGGCGAAGTCAAGCTATTGGAGCACACCAACGCTTACGCCGCTTTTGCCCGCGACGGCAAAAAAATGAAATATGAGGCGGTTTTAAAGCTGGAGGACGAAACCGGCCGCGCCCTGGAAAAATTCCAGGAGCCCCGGAGCCAAGAAGCGCTGGAACCCAACATCAGCCGGATGGTGACGGACATTTTAAGCGATAACTCGGCGCGCGCTTTTATTTTCGGCGAAAACAACTATTTAACTTTGCCTGACCGGCCGGTGGCGGCCAAAACCGGCACCACCAACAACTACCACGACGCCTGGACTCTGGGCTATACCCCGCAAATCGCCGTTGGCGTCTGGGTGGGGAATAGCGACAACGCGGAAATGAAAAAAGGAGCGGACGGCAGCCGAATAGCGGCCCCGATTTGGCAGCGCCTCATGAAAGAAGCGCATGTTAATCTGCCCGTGGAAAATTTTACCAAGCCGATTTACGCCGTCCCCCAAAAACCCATGCTGGGCGGCGACGCCTCCGGCGTCAAGGTTAAAATTGACAAGATAACCGGCTTGCTGGCAACCGAAGCCACGCCGCCCCAACTGATTGAGGAGCGCACCTATAAGCAGGCCCACGAAATTCTCCACTACATCAGTAAAGATGATCCTTTGGGCCCAATCCCCGAGCACCCGGAAAATGACGAATATTATAAATATTGGGAAGACCCGGTCCAAAAATGGGCGCAAAAAAATGGCATTATCAATGAAATGCCGCCAATAACCAGCGACAATTTGCATCGCGTGGAAGACCGGCCAACCGTTAACCTCACCAGCCCGGGGGAAAACGATAACATAGCGGAGCCGCTTTTAAACCTGTCGGCAACCGCCTCAAGTCCGCGCGGCGTCAGAAGAGTGGAATTTTATCTTGACCAGACCATTTTAACCACCAGCGTCCAGCCGCCTTACCAGGCCCAGGCCATTATCCCGCCCAATATTCTCCAGGGGCAGCATATTGTAACGGCCAAGGCCTATGATGATCTGGAAAACATGGGCAGTGACTCCGTTACCATTAACCTTTCCGGTGGGGCCTACTTAAATGTTGAGTGGTTAGAGCCCCAAGGCGGCATCACGGTCAGACGCGCTGATTTTCCGCTCGCGCTCCTCCTTAACGTCAATGATTTGAGCAAAGTGAAAAAAGTTGATTTCTATTTCAAGGAACAGCAAAATCAAAACTCTAGTTGGCTCGGCACCATTGAATCGCCAGCGGAAAACAATTTGCGCTTTAACTGGCAGGAACCGCCCGAGGCAGGCGTTTACAAGCTTTACCCGCTGATTACTGCCGCCAATAATCAAACGTTGGCCGGCCCGGAAATCACCATTAGCGTTGAATAAAAAATGTAGCGGCGAGGTCGCCTTGCCGCTACATTGTAAATTTATGAATTATCGCTTATTTGTCGCTACCAAGGCCTTTATAATTTTTCGGGGCAAAGTTTTAATTTTAAGAGAATCTACAAAATACCAAGATGGCGCCAATTGGGGCCGCTATGACGTGCCTGGCGGCCGCATTAAGCCGGGCCAAAAATTCGACCAAAGCTTAAAAAGGGAAGTCAAAGAAGAAACCAATTTAAAAATCAAGATTTTAAAGCCGTTTTTCGTCAGTGAATGGCGGCCAAAAGTCAAAGGCGAAAACTGGCAAATCATCGGCGTCTTTTTTATCTGCCAAGCAATGACTGATAAAGTGAAGTTAAGTAAAGATCATAACCATTTTCTCTGGATTAAGCCAAAGGATTACAAAAAATATAATTTAATCCCAAATTTAATTAAGATCTTTAAGGCCTACTTGGAATAAATTAAGCATAAATCCCGCACCACTTTTGTTTTCTTTATAAACACGTTTTAAAATATGTAGGGACAGGTTTTAAACCTGTCCCTACGTTTTTTATACCAATATTCTTTTAAACAAAAGTGGTGCGGGATAAACAAAACCCCTCGTGCTTGTTGGCCTTAGGGGCTTTGTTTTTATTTCAAAGGTGGCTAGGAGTAAGACCGCTAGAAACGGCCAACCCCCAACCATCTTAATTGATACATTAGTCCATAGTCGGTAGTGGGTAGTTAGTAGATTTGGTCATCTTATTACCAGCTATTAACTACTGTCTGATGGGCATGACAATGTAAAGATAATCGTCATCCCCTACCGGCTTAATCAGGCCGGGCGCCGTATTGGAAATCAGCTCTATTTTTATTTCTTCGCTGCCTAAATTATTTAAACCATCCAAAAGGTAACGGTAATTAAACACGGCCTCATTATCGTCGCCGGTGATGGCCGCCTCCACGGTCACCAAATTCTCGCCAATGGCGCTGTTGACGGCGCTCACGACCAGCTCGCCTTTTTCAGCTTTAAAATCAAGCTTAACGTCGTTGATGCCCGGCTTACAAAAAAGGGAAACGCTTTTAACCACCCGGTTGAGTTCGGCCGTTTTAACTTTGGCCTGCGTTTTGCTCGTCGTCGGGATAATCTGCTGATAGTCGGGGTACTGGCCTTCCACCAGGCGGGAAACAAGCTCCACTTCGTTATTCAGCTTAAACAAAATCTGGTTTTCATTAAGATAAATGGAAATTTCCTCGTCCGGGCTGTCGGTGAGAATGCGGTGGACTTCCTGCAAAGTCCTTAAAGGAATAATTAATTTTCTGTCTTCTAAGGCGGCGGTTGACAGCTTAACCTTTTTTTCGGCCAAACGATAGCTGTCGGTGCCGGCGATAGTCAGCGTTTTACCGGAAAAATTGAAGAAAACTCCGCTGATTTCCGGCCGCGACTCGTCCAGCGCCACGGCAAACATAGCTTGCGCCAGGGCGTTTTTTAAATCCCTTGATTTTAAAACGACCGATTCCTTTCTTTCCATTTCCGGGATCAAAGGAAAATCAACGGCCGCCGCACCTTTAATAAAAGTTTTATATTTGCCGCATCTTAAATAAATGGTTTCGTTTTCCAGCTCCAATTCAATATTCTCTTTTGGCAAAAGATTAACGTAATCGGCTAAAAGCCTGGCTTGAACCGTAAATTCCCCCTCTTTTTCCACCTTGCCCCTAATTTGGGCGGCAATGCCAATTTCCAAATTAGTGGTGCTTAAGCTGATAACGCCGCCCGTAACCCTAATTAAAACATTATTTAAAATTGGTAGGGTGGCGTTACGGTTAGCCACGTGGCAAGTTAGGTTAAGGCCGCGGTTTAAATTCTCTTGGGTGCAGGTGAATTTCATAAACTTATAATTTATATAAATAATTGGTAATAATAGTAATAAGGGCGGTTGATAAGTTGATAAGTGGATTTTTTGTTTGTTTTTATTGTTGTTTTGGTTGTATTTTTTAGCGACGATTTGGTTGAAATCCTTGTTTATAATTTATAATAAGTTTGGGATAAGTGGCAAGACTTTATTTTAGCTGTTGAAAAGAATATTTTTTTAAACAGTTATTTTAAACTTTATCAACAAACTTTACTTAATCATCTGAATTATCTAAGTGGCTTTTTCACAAGTTAACAACTACTGATGGTAAAGTCTTTGTTTGATTTGGCTGATATCGTTTTTTAACTTCTCGTCCTTTTCCAGGGCTAAATGGATTTTATTGCAGGCGTGGATGGCGGTAGTGTGGTCGCGGCCGCCCAATTCCTGGCCGATAGAAGGGTAGGAGGATTTTATTTCTTCCCTCATTAAAAACATTACGATCTGCCTGGGGTTGACCAGCTCTTTGCGGCGGGAGGCGCCGGTTAAATCACTGATGGCAACGTCAAAATAGGTGCTGACCGCTTCAATAAGCTTGCGGGGGGTGAGGTTGCCTTTGGGCGTGCTAGCGGTGATGGCCTGCATTACCTGCATGGTTGATTCCAGGGAAGGAATGGTATTATTCAGCTCATGGTAGGCCAAAATGCGGTTTAAGGAGCCCTCCAGCTCGCGGATGTTATTTTGGATGGTTTTGGCCAAGTATTCAATAATCCCCCGGTCTAAGGCCGCGTTTTTTTCCTGGCATTTGGCCTCTAAAATGGCAATGCGGGTTTCCAAATCCGGTGCCGTGATGTCGGCCGTCATGCCCCATTCAAAACGGGAAACTAGGCGCTGTTCAATATCGGGGATGGCTTTGGGCGGCCGGTCCGAACTTAAAACAATCTGCTTGTTGTTCTGGTGCAGGGCGTTAAAAGTATGGAAAAATTCTTCCTGGGTCTGCTCTTTGCCCGACATAAAATGGACGTCATCCACCAGCAGCACGTCCACATTGCGGTAAAGGCGTTTAAAGCTTTCGGTTTGGCCGGTTTTAATGGCTTGGACGTAGTCATTGGTGAATTTTTCGCTATTGATGTAAAGAACCTTGAGGCGCGGGTTGGTTTTTAAAACTTCATTGCCAATGGCCTGGACCAAATGGGTTTTGCCTAAGCCGACCCCGCCGTAGATGAAAAAAGGATTATAGGCCTCACCCAGTTTTTCGGTAATGGCGCGGCCGGCGGCATGGGCCAGTTCATTGCCCTTGCCCACGATAAAATTGTTAAAGAGGTATTTTTTGTTTAAACCGAATTTATTGGCCTCCACTGGTTCGCTGGCGTTTAGGGGAGTAGCGCTTACCCGGGCCGTGACCGCGTCCACCGACTGTTTTAAAGCCGCCTGTTTCGTGGTCTCGACGATAAAACCGATTTTTTTAATGGAATCGTTGGTAATGTTTTTAATGGCCTGGGCGATTTGCTCGGCGTATTTTTTTTCCAGCCAGGCCTTGGTAAAGGCGTTGGGGGCGGCAATCACCAAATTCTCGCCGTCCAAGGAGGCGATAAAAGTATTTTTAAACCAAGTGGTAAAATTAGCTTTGCTGATTAAGAGTTCCAGCTCCCCCAGGACCGCCTGCCATAGTTGTTCATTATTCATCTATTTTTTATTTTATTTTAAGAAAAATGGTAGTTCTTATATTAACACAAATAAGAAATTAGCAAAATATCCCCAAAAGAGGAAGAGTTGTTTATAAGCTGTTGATGATTTGAGTATAATTTTAAAAATCCCAAAACAATAGTTTTTATTGACCAGATAAGCAAAAGTTGATAGAATAGTATCAAAATAATCTCAGCCAAAGGCTGATGAGCCTATGGCTCAAAATAATTTATGTCAACCAAAAGAACCTATCAGCCCAAAAAAAGAAAAAGGGCCAGGACCCACGGCTTTAGAAGGAGAATGCGCTCCAAAAACGGCCGCCAGGTTCTAAAAAGAAGAAGAGCCAAAGGCAGAAAAAGATTAACGGTTTAAGTTTATGCTGCCCTCCAAAAACCGCTTAAGCAAAACCTCGGATTTTAAGGAATTGGCCTTAAAGGGGCGACCTTTTTATTCCTCTTTCCTGACTTTGAAGATTCTTAAAGAAAGCGGGCTGACCAGCCGTTTTGGGGTGGTGGTTTCGGCCCGAGTCAGCAAAAAGGCCACCGTCAGGAATAAGATTAAAAGAAGAATTACGGAAATTGTCAGATTAAATTTAAATAATTTGGCCGCGGGGTTTAAAATAATGATTTTGGTAAAACCGGCGGCCGCCAGCAAAAATTACCGGGAAATTAAAGAAGAAATTGGCAAGTTATTAAAGCAAGCCCGGATTTTATGATTAAAACGGCCGTTTTAAAAGTGATTCGTCTATACCAAAGAACCTTGTCTCTGGATTCGGGCTGGTTTTCTTACAGACATCCCCATGGCTACTGCCGGTTTTATCCGCGTTGTTCCGAGTATTGTTATCAGGCCATTGCCAAGCATGGCATTTTAAAAGGCAGTGCCCTTGGTTTAAGGCGTATTTTAAAATGCCATCCGTTTAATAAAGGCGGAGAAGACAAAATATAATGTTGATCGAAATTTACAATGCCATTCTTTATCAGCCGCTCTTAAACCTGCTGGTTTTTTTCTATAACGTCATTCCCGGCCACGATGTCGGCATCGCCATTATTTTATTGACGATTTTTATTAAAGTTATTCTTTCACCGTTTTTCGTTCAGTCCATCAAAGCCCAGAAGCGGATGCAAATACTGCAGCCCAAGATTGACGAGTTGAAAGAAAAGTACAAAGGCCAGCAGGACAAGCTGGGCCCGGCCTTAATGGAGCTTTACAAAAAGGAAAAAATCAATCCCCTTTCTTCCTGCCTGCCGCTTTTATTGCAATTGCCTTTTTTGATCGCGGTTTACCAGGTTTTCAGCGCCGGTCTTTCTAGCGGTTCTTTGGAAATGATTTATCCTTTTATTTCCAACCCCGGCACCATTAATCCGGTTTCTTTCGGCCTGATTAACTTGAGCCATCCCAGTTCCGTTATGGCGGTGCTGGCGGGCGCCGCCCAATTTTGGCAGTCAAAGATGATGATGGCCAAGCACTCAAACAAATCTTCAGCCGGCGGCATGGCTGGTCAGATGGGTGCCCAGATGACTTACATTATGCCCTTGGTCACTATTTTTATCGGCACCAGATTGCCGGCCGGCCTGACTCTTTATTGGTTTTTAATGACATTGTTAAGCGCTCTGCAGCAGCTGCTGGTTTTTAAGAAGATGGATAAGCCCCGCACCACTTTTTTTGATAAATAACATATCTATTTTTTCATTAACAATGTTAAATAAAAGTGGTGCGGGGTAAGAATAATTAAAGCCATAAGCGGATTTTTATGTATTTAAGTTTAAAGACCCTGAAAAATCTGCCGGTCGTTACTAAAAATGGCCAGTTTTTGGGCAAAATCAGGGAAATAGAAATGGAGGCGGAAACCCAAAACATCAGCCGCTATTTTGTTGCCAGCAACCAAATGGTTAAAAGATTAACCAGTAAAGAACTGATTATTGCCGCCGTTCAGGTTTTAAGCATTGATAATGAAAAGATGGTGGTGGAGGACAATTTAGTTAAAGAAGAGGAAATGATCAAACAGGCCGCCGCCATTTAGATAAACAAAAAACAGGATTTAAATGCTACCATAATTTATAAACCCTGTTTTTTATTTTATTAAAACAACCGGTTGCTGCCCACAATCACTTTTAATTTTTTGGGCGCCACCGCCACCTCCACCGGCGTTTTAAAGACCGCCTGCTGGTCAATGGTGACGGTCACGGGTTCGGCGCGACTGCCCACCGTGATTTTTTTAAAGGGAAAAATGCTCTGCTTGTTTAAGGCCTTGATTTTTTTGAATAAGCCGCTTTTAATCGGCGCGATCACCGCCTCCAGAAGACCGTCGGTGGGAATGGAAATTCGCTCCCGGTAAATTGACTGATTGGTCGTTAAAAAGCCCAGGTTGCAGATGCTGACCACGGCATTTTTGCAGGTGGGGCTGATTTGGAATTTTTCAAAATCCAAAATAACGTCGGTGTTGTCAATGGTGGCGGAATCGATAAAATACTGATGGTTGATTTTCCCCAAATCAATTTTCTTAATGAGGCGTTGGGCCAAAACGTCGCCGGCCGCTTCGCCTTCGGGGATGCCCAGAATTTCCGCGATTTTGCTTTTGCCGATCGGGATAATGCCCAAAGTGACATTCATTTCCGCGATGATGTTGACGATTTTGCTGAAAGTTAGATCATTGCCCACCGCCACCACCGTTTCCACCCCCTGCTTGACGCCGTCTTCAATCACCTCTTTCATGTTTTTCAGGATGTTCAGGCGGCTGATCTTGCCTTTAATTTCCAAATCTGCCAGGCGGTTTTCCAGGCGGCTTAAAACATTGAAATATTTTTTATGATTTAAAAAAGTATCGTAGATGTAGAGATACATAATTTGCCAGCCTTTTACTTATTAGATGTTATTTGCCCGTTTTGGCTTCCTGACCCTCAATTTTTTTGGCGCCGTTCATGGAAATCCGGCCATTGATTTTCGCGCCCTTTTCCACAGAAATCAAACTGGCGCTAATGTCGCCCTTAATTTTGGCGCTGGCGGTTAATTCAACCTCTTCCAAAACGGTCAGGTTACCGCTCACCTCGCCGGCAATAAAAGCGCTTTGGGCCTCAATTTCGGCCTGAACCCTGGCGCCGGCCCCGATTTTCAGATGATTTTTTGTTTTTAAATTGCCGACGACAATGCCCTCGACAATCACGTCGCCGTCGCCGGTAAAATCACCCTGGACTTTTACGGACGGGCCAATAATAGTCTCCACTTTTTTTATTTGTTTGTCTTGTTCATTTTTAAACATAATTTAATTTTTTTAATATTAGCAGTTAAATTCTAATGAAAACCGGCTTTGCTGTCAATGGTTGAAAGCTAATGACAGTTGCTTTATATCACATTATATTGTATTTTTATTAGCGACGTAAAGCGAGGAAATATGAAAATTTATTTTCATATTTCCGAGCCGAGGAGCTAATATAGGTTAATACCATAAGGTCTTGCCGCGTTAAAAAGCTTAAATCCTATATTACCCTGCGCTCATTACGCGCAGGGGCTTATATTAGCGACGTAAAGCGAGGAAATATGAAGTTTACCTTTAAAAAACTATGGAAAATTATTTAAAAAAAGACCTTTTAAAAACAATTATCCTGGTTTTAGTGGTGGTTTTGGTTTTGGTCAGTTTGGCTATTTTGGATAATAAAACCGGGTTTTTAGGGAATTTAGCGAGTAAGTACTTCTAGTTCTAATATTTTACGACACCAGATTTTGTTTAAGATTAGGTAAATTCTTAATTTTTTATCTAGTTTTTGTTTTACTTTGTTCCACGTGGAACATTTTGCCCCGGTAGTTCCCGCCTACGCCCCAAAGGGGTTTCGGTGGGCAGGCAACAGATACTTACCCGCTAAAACAAGCCCTCGTAGTTCAACGGACAGAATAGGACACTCCTAACGTCTAGATGCAGGTTCGACTCCTGCCGAGGGCACCATGAACCGGAGCGAAGCGACTGGTTCATGGCGAGTCAATTCCTGAGTTTCAAAATGGGCTGGTAGTTCAGTTGGTAGAACACCGCATTCGCATTGCGGAGATCGAGGGTTCGAATCCCTCCCAGTCCACCACTCGACTCGCCCCTCGCTTCACTCGGAGCTCGCTCGTGGTCTTTGCCCTCATTTCATTCGGGCTTCGACCATATTAATCTACATTAATCTACGAGCGAAGCGAGCTCTACTTTAGGGCTAATTTCAGCCAAAATATTGACTTTTTAACTATTTTGTGTATAATTTAGTTTACCTTTATTTAATGGGGATATAGCTCAGTTGGCTAGAGCGTCTGCATGGCATGCAGAAGGTCAAGGGTTCAAGTCCCTTTATCTCCACCATTCGACTCATCCCGCCTATGGCGGGATTCGCTCATGGTCTCCGCCTCTCACTTTGTTCGAGGTTGCGACCAGTTATATAGGAATGAGTCGAATGCCTCGAGCGAAGCCCTTGAGCGAAGTCGAGAGGCAAGAATCTTAATTTTCTCTAATCTTAGCTAAAATTCAATGGAAAAACTGATTATCATAGGTTCGGGACCATCCGGGTTAACTGCTGCCATTTATGCGGCTAGGGCTAATCTGGCTCCTTTGGTTTTGGCCGGGCCAGAGCCGGGCGGCCAGTTAGTAACCACTACTTTGGTAGAAAATTGGCCGGGTTCAATTGACGGCATTATGGGTCCGGATTTGGTATTAAGCATGCAGAAACAAGCGGAAAAATTCGGGGCCAGGATTGTTTTTGAATCGGTAAAAAGCGCTAATTTTAGCCAAAAACCCTTTAAAATCAGCACTGACAGCAAAACTTATGAGGCAGAGGCAATTATTATTGCCAGCGGCGCCAGAGCCAGAACTTTAGGGCTGCCCAATGAAAAAGAATTAATCGGCAAAGGCGTCCATACCTGCGCTACCTGCGATGCCGCTTTTTATAAAGGTAAGGAAGTGATAGTGGTGGGCGGCGGCGATTCTGCCATGGAAGAGTCCAATTTCATTACAAAATTCGCTAAAAAAGTGCATCTAGTCCACAGGAAAAATACCTCAAATGCTTCCAAAATAATGCAGGAAAGGGCCAAAAATAACCATAAAATTGAGTTTATTTGGAATTCGGAAATTAAGGAATACCTGGGCAAGGATAAATTAGAAGCAGTGAAATTATTTGATAACCAGACAAACAAAGAAAAGGAAATGAAAATAGATGGCGTATTTTTGGCTATTGGCCATATCCCCAATACTGAAGCGTTCCAGGGCCAGCTAAAATTGGGTAAATTTGGCTATATTGAGCCAAAAAACGAGGTTTTTACAGAAATCCCGGGAGTTTTTGTGGCCGGGGACGTTTCTGACTGGCGTTACCGGCAGGCAGTAACCGCGGCTGGCTTTGGCTGCATGGCGGCCTTGGAAGCGGAAAAGTATTTGGCTGGGAAGGAATAAAAAGGCTTTGCCTACCCTGTCATTGCGAGGAGCGAAGCGACGAAGCAATCCCAATGTACTGACATTATCAACGGGATTGCCACGCCCCTTCGGGGCTCGCAATGACAAATAAAGCAAAGCCTTTTAATGTTCCACGTGGAACATTTTTTATTATATTTTATTTAATTTTAGCCAAATTATTTTATATTAGCCAAATTATTGCGTCGTAAAATATTATATTAAGCAAGTAATCGTACTCTTTGCTATTTAATTCCCCTATGTTAAGATGAACCCGAAAATGATATTTGACATCAATTTTAGGAGGAACAAATGTTCCGCATTTCCATTCCAGAACTGGAGGAAAAGGCCTATAAAATCAGGCGTCAGCTGATTGACCTGATTTATCAAGCCGGCTCCGGCCACCTAGACACCTGCCTTTCCTTGGTAGAGGTCTGGCTGGCTATTGTTTATTCCGCTTTTTTCAAGTTTGACCCTAAAAGGGGCGCTTGGGAAAGCCGGACACCCCTTTTCCTTTCCGAGGGGCATGCTTGCCCCTTGCAATACCTTGTCAATGCGGATTTGGGGTACTATCCGGTGGAAGAGGTTTTTGCCGGATTCCGCAAACCCCACACCCTTTTTCAGGGGCATACTGTGCGCCATCTGCCCTATGGTCTTGAGAACTCCAATGGCTCTCTGGGCATCGGACTGTGGCAGGCCTATGGTTATGTCTTGGTCAGCCAGGAGCTAGTTTTCTGCATTGTTGGCGATGGTGAAATGCAGGAGCCATCTTCTCTGGGGTTTTTGACCGCGCCTTTCTTCATCAAACCGGCGCCGAACTTTGTTTTAATCATCAACAACAATGGTTTGGCGCAAGATGCGGCTATTGGCCTTGGCCCGCTTCCTCAAGTGGCTGAACTTTACCGCTGGCAGATGATTGAAACTGACGGCCATGATTTTAAAGCGTTAGGTCGCGCCCTTCAATCAGCAATTGAAGAACCACATCACCCTTCTTTAATTGTCTGCCAGACCATTAAAGGCAAAGGCGGTAATCCCGCGTGGGAAGGTCAGCTTGGTCACCATGGCGTGCCACCAAAGAATGAGGCAGAATATCAGGCCTGTCTTCAGGGGCTTGAGAACTCAAAGGGGCAATCATGAACATCACCGGAAAGATTTCTCTCAGAGAGGCCTTTGGCCAGGAACTTCTGGCGCAGGGCAAGATCTGGCCCGACTTGGTGGTTTTGGATGCTGGTACTTCCAACTCCACTTACAGCCAGCTGTTCGGCCAAATGTTTCCTAACCGTTTCTTCAATGCCGGCATCAATGAGCTAGGCATGATCGGCTTGGCAACAGGCATGGCTATGGCTGGCAGGAGAGTGGTCGCCTGCGATATGTCCATCTTTCTGCAACACGCTTATGCTCATTTGGTCACGGCAGCGCGGCAGGGCGACATTCATCTGATAGTCGCAGCTACGCACACCGGCGTCACCGTTGGCGCAGACGGCGGCTCGGCGCAGGATGTGACTGACATTGGCCGGATGCGCTTAATTCCCAACTTCACTATTGTCGCTCCCTGGGACGGCAACCAAACGCGCTTGGCTTTAAGGCAGATGCTGGAACAGCCCGGTTTGTACTATCTGCGTTTAAACCGGCCGGCTTTGCCGATTTTTACCTCGCTGGAAGACCCTTTCCAAATCGGCCGGGCTTATCGGTTGGTGGAGGGCAATGGACTAACCTTGATTGCCATGGGCGACATAGTTCACCAAGCCATTGAGGCGGCCGAGAAAGTGGGCGAAAGCAAAGTAGAGATCATTGGCGTGGCTACGGTTGAGCCGCTGGACGAACAAACTATCCTTGAATCAGCGGCTAAGACCGGGAAAGTCATCACCTTGGAAAACCATTCCCTTGTCGGCGGTTTATCTGAGCAAATTGCCGGTCTTTTGCGAGCATCGCATTTAGCGGTGCCACTTTGGCCAATGGCTTTGCCAAGGGAATTTGGCACTTCAGGCGAGCCAGAAGAACTACTCAAGCTTTACCAACTAGACGTTGATTCAGTGGTCAGGCTTTGCCAGGAGGTCATCCAAACAGCAGTTCTTTGAAACTATCATTAACCGTCGTTTTTGGGGGAAACGGCGGTTTTTTTATCCCGCACCACTTTTTTACAAGAAAAGTGGTGCGGGATTTATTTACAATCCAACTCATTTGGATTATAATGGAAGCGGTTATCAACATTAACTTTTTTGTTTTATGGAATTGACTGACCAGAATTTTGAAAAGGAAGTTTTAAGAAGCAAAGAACCGGTTTTGGTGGATTTTTTTGCCCAGTGGTGCGGCCCCTGCCGCATGCAGGCGCCGATTACTGAGGAATTAGCCAAGGAATATCAGGGCAAAGCCAAAATATTTTCTTTAGACATTGACCAGGCCCAAACAACCGCCTCCCAATACCAGATTATGAGCATTCCTACCCTGGTTTTATTTAAAGGCGGCAAGGAAATGGAGCGGCTGATGGGTTTGCAGCAGAAGCATTTGCTGAAAGATAAGTTGGATAATTTATTAAAATAGATATTAGGTGATTAGGTAGTTAGTTAAACAGGTATTTAGTAGCCCAATTACCTAATCCCTAATTACCTAATCATGAGCGATACTGAGGTTAATAATGTAATTATCCTGGCCGTTTTGATCGCTTTTGTCACCATTATATTTTTAGGATTTAGCTTATTTTAACTCCTGAAAAAAATTAATAATCGCAAAGATCAAGAGGCGATTTTTCTTTGTCAAAAAATTATAAAATTATGACGGGTATTTTCCAAAAGACAATTAAACAAGCAAGTCAGGCGGCTCGGCTTATTAATTTGGATAAAAAATTAATTAAACGGCTCATTACACCCCAAAGAGTCGTTTCAAAAAAAGTTATCATCAAACTTGATAGCGGGGGAAACAAAACTTTTAGCGCTTATCGCGTCCAGTTTAACAACGCCCGCGGCCCTTACAAGGGCGGCATCCGTTTTCATCCGCAGGTGAATCTGGACGAAATCAAAACCCTGGCGTTTTTAATGGCTATTAAATGCGCGGTCGTGGGCATTCCCATGGGCGGCGCCAAAGGCGGCGTTCAGCTTAATCCCAAAGAATTAAGTTTTAATGAATTGGAAAGATTGTCGCGGGCTTGGGTGAGGGCATTTAAAAATTATTTGGGCCCGCATCAAGACGTGCCGGCGCCGGACGTTTACACCAATCCGCAAATTATGTCCTGGATGGCGGATGAATACAGCCGACTGGTTGGTAAAAAAACGTTGGCCGCTTTTACAGGCAAGCCCTTAACTGAGGGCGGCTCCGAGGGCCGTGAACTGGCCACCGGCCAGGGCGGTATTTATATTTTAAACGAAGCCGTAAAAAAATTAGGACTCAAGCTAAAAGGGGTGACGATGGCGGTTCAGGGCTTTGGCAATGTCGGCTATGGCTTGGCCCAGCTCGCTTATCAAGCCGGTTATAAAATCATCGGGCTTTCCGATTCGCAGGGCGGTATTATGGCTTTAAACGGGAAAAATATGGATCCGCTAAAAGTTATGGAAACCAAAAAGGAACACGGCCAAATCCATGCCTGCTATTGTTTGGGCACGGTCTGCGATTGCGTTAATTATAAAAAAATCACTAATGATGAGTTGTTAAAATTAAAAGCCGACATTTTGGTTTTAGCCGCTTTGGAAAACCAGATCACCGGGGGAAATGTCAATCAGGTAAAAGCCAAGATTATTTTGGAACTGGCCAACGGCGGCATTGATCCGATTGTTGATGGAATTTTAAAAAAGAGAGGCGTTTTGGTTTTGCCGGACGTTTTGGCCAATGCCGGCGGCGTAACCGTTTCTTATTTTGAATGGCGGCAAAATTTAAAAAATGAGCATTGGCCGGAGTCGGCGGTTTTTGCCAAACTGAAAAAAATAATGACGGACTCTTTCAATGAAGTGTGGCAAACCATGGAAAAATATCAAGCGACGCCGCGCCAGGCCGCCTTAATGGTCGGCATTAAAAGAATCACGGAAGCGATGTAAAAGGCTTTGCCCAGCATGTCATTGCGAGGACCCCGCCTTTGGCGGGGGACGAAGCAATCCCGATGTTTATGCTAAGTACAACGGGATTGCCACGCCCCTTCGGGGCTCGCAATGACAAATAAAGCAAAGCCTTTTTTGTTCCATGTGGAACGTTTTTGGCTTATAATATAATTATGCGTTATCCCAACTTTGCCAGAGAAAAAGCATTAATCGCCCAGGGCTATCAAAACATCGTTGGCATTGACGAAGTGGGGCGGGGAGCGTGGGCAGGCCCAATCATCGCCGTGGCGGCGATGACAAACTCCAAATTCCAAGTAATAAGTAACAAACAAATTTCAAATCACAAATTCCAAAATCCCAAGCGATTTAAAATTAGGGATTCAAAGCTGTTATCGGAAAGGCAAAGGGAAAGGATATTTGAGGAAGTTTCTCAAAAAGTCGTTTGGTCAATTGGGGTAGTGACGCATCAAGAAATTGACCAGTGGGGCATGGGCCGGGCCAACATTCTGGTTTTTAAAAGGGCTTTAAAGAATCTGGGGGCCAGGGCGGATTATCTGCTTTTAGACAGGGTCAGCGGCTTTAAGCATCATTTGCCTTTTGAGCTGATTACTGGCGGCGACCGCAAGGTTCTGTCCATTGCCATTGCCTCAATTTTGGCCAAAGTGACCCGCGACCGGCTGATGCGGAAATACCATCAAAAATATCCGCATTATAATTTTGACAGGCACAAGGGCTATGGCACGGCCCGGCATCGGCAATGTTTGAAAGAACACGGTATTTGCGAAATCCACCGCCGCAGTTACCGGCCCATAACACATTATTTGTAGATTTGTTATAATAAAGACAATTATATGGTCAACCAGCGTTATGCGGGCGGCAACGAACTGTTGGACGCCGAACATTTATTGGGGGAGGTTTTAGCCATCCCTTACGGCGCCAGCGTGGCGGACCTGGGCTGCGGCTCCATGGCTTTTTTTACTTTGCAGGCGGCCAAACTGGCGGGCGATAAAGGCCGCGTTTACGCCTGCGACATCGTCAAGGAAGTTTTGTCTTCAGTGGAAGGCAAGGCGCGCCAGGAAGGGCTTTTAAACATCAAAACCGTCTGGACCAATTTGGAAACGGTGGGCGCGGCAAAAATTTTAGAACCATTGGATTACGTTTTGCTAGTCAACACTTTGTTCCAGACCAAAAAGCGCAAAGAGGTTTTAAAGGAAGCGTACCGGTTGTTGAAACCGGAGGGCAAGCTACTTTTTGTGGAATGGAAAATTTCTTCGGGTCCGATCGGTCCAAAGCAGGAATTAAAAATCCCCAGGGAAACGGCCGAGGAATTGGCGCGGGAAGCCGGCTTTATTAAATTAAAAGATTTTGAAGCGGGCCAATACCATTACGGAGTGATATTCCAGAAGTGAGACCTGGAGACAGTTAAACGCGCCTAAGCGCGTTTTTACATTTGCCAATTTTTTCATTTCTGTTAAAATGCGGTCATGGGCAATTTTTTAGAGTTGTCATTCTGGCTTGACGTTTATTCTCTGCCTTTAGAAGGCCGGTTTTTTTGGCTGACCATTACTGTCGCTTTCCTGGCCGTTCTTTTTGGCCTGGCCGGCGTTTTTTTAAGAAAGCGGCTGGCCGCGGACAGGATTAAAAGAGAAATTTGGTTAAGGTTTTCCCGGATTGGTTTGACCTTTGGGCTGATCAGCTTGGTTTGGATTTTCTTCAGGCAGGAGCGGGCGCCTTACTTGGGCATGCGCCTCTGGCCGGGTTTATTGATTCTTACTTGTTTGGTTTGGATTTTCTTTATTCTGAAATTCGTTTTTATCAAAGCGCCAAAGGCCAGAGAAGAAAAAAAGAGGTTGGAGGAATTGAGGAAATATTTGCCGTAACGCAGATTACGCAGATTTCCGCAGATAACACGGATATAAAAACAGGTTAACCCTGTTTTTATTTTGTTCTTTAACAAAAAGAAAGCCCGCCCGTCAGAGAAAACGCAGTTGGTGTCCTGCATCTTTCTGACGAGCGGGGTTTTGGAGGTTGTTTACCGGGAGGCGCCAGTAGCGGTGAATTTGGCTGCCAGGGCCTGCATGGCCTCGGTCACCATCTGCCGCGACATTTGGACGCGGCCGTTCGGGAAGTAGAAGACCTTACCCGTTTCCGAAAGGGAAACGATGGTGAAGCCATCGCCTTTTTGGAAACGGAGCCGGAGGCATCTTTCCCCCCGCTGTTCTCCGACTTCTTGCCGGGTGACGGTGGTGATGCCGTCAATTTCTACCGGCAGGTCTTTGGTTGAACCGAGGCGGCTACAGACCACCTCAAAGTCGGGCAGACCAGCCCATCTGCCGCCATTGTTGCCGACTTTGGCCGTGCGGGTGTTGGTTTGAGCGGAGGATGGGGAGGCAGGCGCTGGCTGATTGAGAATCGCATCAACGATTGTCAACGTTGCCTCAACCATCTTGGATTGGTTGACGCCGGCTAACCCCTCTCCACAGCACATGTGCAAGCAGCCATCTTCCTGCACTGCCCAGACAGTGAAGATATTGCGGGCGGTGTCAGTGACCTTGATTCGGCGCTGGCGCTTGCCATTGCCGGACCAGGTCACGACTGGTTGCACCTCAACCCTCACCTGCCGACCATAAAGTCGGGTGGTGGTAGTCAAAGTTACCTCGGGGCAGTGACCCGTCAGTCGATTGGCCAGGTTGGCCAAACGGACTTGCTGTGCGTTCTGCTCGGTGAGATAGAGCAGGGTGCGCGCTTCTGTTATCACGGCCGGGTCAATGCCGCTTAGGTCTATGATTGCTTCCAGGTCCTTGCGAACCTGCTCGTCAATCGTTTGACCCGCCTTGACCGCTGCCTTGGCCGGCTCAATGAGCAGTTGGCGGACGGTCTCCCGGAGTAAGGCCAGCACTTTTTCTGCGCTGCCGTTCGCCTG
>MHKL01000003.1:18312-20351 GCA_001818835.1 Candidatus Komeilibacteria bacterium RIFCSPLOWO2_01_FULL_45_10
CCTTTTGTTGGGCGGCAGTTGGGCTCTCGCTTTGAGAACTTCAATTGCCCTCGGGAGAATCTCACCGATGGTATTCACTTCTACCTCCAAAATAAATCCCATTATCCCGTTCGTAGGGTAGGTTGGGTAAACCCTAAAGTTTTCGAGCTTTAGCCCGATCCTTGACTATTCAACTTTTCAAAGTTCCTTCCTTAATGTGTTACCCATTACGCGGAACGCGGAACCCGGGTAACGGACTTCGGGTAACACATTAAGGAAGGAGGAGATTGGCAAGGCAATCTCCCAAGATTGATGGGTTGGTTGGCGGGATTTGGGGAAGGCCCGTTTCAATATGCTAACGCATACGTATCAATCTATGTTTATCCGCCCTTTGTGCGGGATCGATTTTGTTTTTGTTGTTTTAAGTGCACTTCCCCTAGCCCATTAATTGATTTTAAGTTTATGAGCTGAATATGTTTGTCCTCATCTTCTCATTTCTAATTAACAAGCTAAGGGAAAAGGGCGAGGAATCGCAATGGTGCGACCCTCGCCCTAACCTAGCGGCCCCCAGTAAAATTGGGTTTTCTGGCCACAGCGCTGCTTAAGAAGCGTTCCCTAAAATCTTTAAAGGGCTAATAATTGTATTATATTATTTTATCCCTAAGATTTAGAGGAAAGCGATCTCTCCTCAAGCAGGACTGTAGCCACAAACCTATTCTCATTAAAAAATGGCTAACTTCAGATAAATTTCAGCAGGATTAGAGTAAAATTTACCTAAAATTAGCCAATTTTACCCTCTCCTCAATAAGATTTTTAAAGAATTCATTTTAAACATTATAATATATCATACCTCAAAGTTTTTGTCAACCCCTTACCACTTTGCTTTACAAGCAAAGTGGTAAGGGGTCAAGGATTTTAAATGGATATTATTAAATATTTGGCTAAAATTAGCCAAGATAAATCCAGCACCACTTTTATTAAATAAAGATAGTGCTATAAAATAGCTTTACTTAATAATAAATAATGGGGATAATAAAAATCCGTTGAATAATAAAAGTGGTGCTGGATAAATATGTCTTATAAGCAAGAAATTGGTAATTTAGGCGAAAAATTGGCCCAAAAGTTCCTGATCAGCAAGGGCTACAGGGTTTTGGAAACGAATTTTAAAATCAGAGGTGGCGAAGTTGACCTGGTTTGCCGAAAAGGCAAATTACTGGTTTTTGCGGAAGTCAAAACCCGGACTAACCAGAATTTCGGCTATCCGGAGGAGTCATTTGATTTCAAAAAAAGGCAAAGATTCCAAAAAGCGGTTTTAAGGTATCTTTTAAGGAGCCGCTATCAGAGCCCTTGGCAGGTTGATTTAATCAGCATTGAAATAGACAAAATCGCTAAAAAAGCCAAGTTAAGGCATTACCAGGCCGTGGAATTATAGGGACAAGCGACAAGCGACAAGGAAATATTGTTTCTTTTTTAATTATTAAGAATTTATCAACAAGCTTTGCTCATTAAATCCACTTGCCAGTTAAGGGGAATTTTTGTTAAGTATGTCTTAAAGATATGAAAAAGCTTTCTTTATATTTAGGAGGAGTAGGACTCCTTTTTTTAATTTTAATTTTGCTGTTGCCCAACTCTGCCTCTGCCAAAGAAGGCGAATGTCATTTGGATTGGTGTTTGGTGCCGGCGCCAACGGTTTTGGGGCCAACGCCGGGTGAAGCCGCCAATAGTTTGCGGCCGGGCATTAAGGGTTTGACCTGGAAGACCACCGTGGTCAAAGTTTATTTGGACGGCAAGGAACTGGCAGGCGTTAAGCAGGTCAAGCACGAGGATTATTACGGCAGTTTTTTTGTCAGGCCTGATTTTGATTTAAAGCCGGGCCGGCATTACGTTTACACCATTGCCCATTCGGAAAATCCCAGCTTCTACGACCAGAGCAAGGAATCAATTTACGTTTATTTTAATGTGGCGGCGCCCAAGGTTGCCCAAGCGCCGGTTGTCCCGTTGCCCGCAGAGCGAGGCGAGCCCGCTTTGCCAAAAGCAGAAACCAGCCAAGAGGAGCCGCC
>MHKL01000003.1:20362-23431 GCA_001818835.1 Candidatus Komeilibacteria bacterium RIFCSPLOWO2_01_FULL_45_10
TCCCTGGAAATCAATCCGACGGTTGAGGTTGAAGAGGGCAAAATTGAAGGCGGTGTTTCCGTAGTGGGTGAAGGCATCCCTGCTCAAGGCGAAGAAGAGGAATTAAAAACAGAAGAAACGCCTTTGCAGGGAGCGGCAACTGCAGAAAGTTTAGAAGAGATTCTTAAAGACGAATTCAACATTGAAAAAGCCCAAGCCAAAGAGCGTCAAAACCGCATCATTGGCCTGTCCATGCTGGGCGTGGTTATTTTGATTATCGTGGTTTGGGTTGTGGCCTCTCGTTTTGGCATCAGGCACGAATTTTCAAAGCCGATTGAATCGGAATTGCCGCCACCGCCCGCTCCACCGTTATCAATAAAGCAAGATATTGGGACCCCTCCGATTAAAGATGAGGAGATCACTATTGAACCGATTAAAGAAACAGAAAATAATTTAGGCGATTATTGGGCTTCGCCGCCGCCCTCGCCTTATTCGCCTTACCCGCCGATTGAGGAAGAAATTGGGGAAGGAAAGGGCAATGAGCGGGATCGTTTAATTTGACCCCTCGGCTTCTTTAAATCACTCGGCTAACGCTTCCGGTTTAGGGCATGCCCTGAACCGGAACGGAGCGACTGGTTCATGGTTGACATCATTAAATTAAACTGTTAATATAAAATTAGGCTAGTGTACCATACACTAGCTTTTCAAGTTTAAGCTTAAGTAATTTTAATTTAAAATTGAGTTAATATGTCTGATTTACAAGACGCCATCCAGCAGATTTGCGAGGAAAAAAACATTCCCGTGGAATCAGTCCTGGAAACCATTGAAGCGGCTTTGGCAGCGGCCTATCGCAAGGATTTTGGCCAAAAAAACCAGAACGTCAAGGTCAACTTTGATTTGGATACCAATAAAATGGAGGTTTTTGACGTTAAAACAGTGGTGGAGGATATGGATTTGGAAGAATTGGAAAAAGAGCGGGAGGAATTTTTAAAGAAAAAAGAAGCAGGCGAAGAAGCGGATGAAAGCGTTTTAAAGAGGTTCAATCCCAAGACCGACATCATGCTTTCGGAGGCCAAAGAAATTGATCCCAAAGCCGAGCTGGGCCAGGAAATCAAGACCAAGCTGGAAGTGCCCGCGGAGTTCGGACGCATGGCCGCCCAAACTGCCAAGCAGGTGATTATCCAGCGCTTAAGGGAAGCGGAGCGCGACGTGATTTTTGAAGATTTCAAGGGTAAAGAAGGCGAAATTATCAATGGCGTAGTCCAGCGCCGCGAGGGCCGGCTGGTTTTTGTTGACCTTGGCCAGACCCTGGCAATTTTGCCTCCCGAGGAGCAGCTGCCGCGCGAAAACTATTCTTCCGGCCAGCGGCTCAAGTTTTTGGTGGTGGCCGTGGAAAAGACCGCCAAAGGGCCGGAGATCCGGATTTCCCGCACCCATCAGGGCATGCTTAAGGAACTGTTTAAATTGGAAGTGCCGGAAGTCAATTCTGGAGTGGTGGAAATCAAAGCCGTGGCCAGGGAAGCGGGCAACCGCTCCAAAATCGCCGTTTTTTCCCATGAGGAAAATATTGACCCGGTCGGCTCCTGCGTGGGCCAAAGAGGCACCCGCGTCCAGACGGTCATTGCCGAACTGGGCGGCGAAAAAATTGACATTGTGGAGTGGTCCAAAGACCAGTCTCGCTTTATTATGAGCGCCCTGTCGCCGGCTAAAGTGGAGGGTCTTAAGCTGGACGAGAAAACAAAAACCGCCTTTGTCAAAGTTAAGGAAGACCAGCTCTCGCTGGCCATTGGCCGCGAAGGTCAGAATGTCCGGCTGGCGAGCAAGCTGACGGAATGGCGGATTGAGATTGAAGGCGCCGGCGAGCTGTTGCCCAAAGAAAAAGAAGAAACGCCAGTTAAAGAGGAAGCGCCAGCGCCAGAAGCCGCGGTTGAGGAAGAGCAGAAGAAAGAGAAAAAAGAAGAAAAAAGTGAAACGGCGGAAATGAGTGAAAATAAAGAGTAATTTTATTAATAAATTCCAAATTTCAAGAAACAAGAAACAAAAAAATTTCAATTTTTCAAATATCAATACCCAAACAGTTTAGAATTTGAAAATTGGAATTTGGATATTTTTTGTCTCTTGGAATTTGTATCTTGGAGCTTAATTTTATGTCACTACCCATCATCTTTTCTCTGATTGCCGCCTGTTTGGCGATTATCTACGGAGGAATTTTAATTCAAATAGTTTTAAAAAAGAGCTCCGGTTCTGAAAAAATGCAGGAAATCCAGAAAGCCATCCAGCAAGGTGCCTCTGCTTATCTTAAGCGTCAGTATAAAACCATTGCTTTAATTGCCGTGGTTTTGTTTTTTGTGCTGTGGCTTTTTCTTGGTTTAAAAATCTCCTTGGGTTTTTTGACGGGCGCGGTTTTTTCCGCTCTGACCGGCTTTATTGGCATGAACGTTTCGGTCAGGGCCAATGCCAAGACCGCGGAAGCGGCCAAGAGCGGTTTAAAAGACGCTTTGGGCGTGGCCGTGAAGGGCGGAGCTGTAACCGGTTTTTTGGTGGTGGGCCTGGGGCTTTTGGGCGTAGCCGGTTTTTACGCTTTAACCAAAGATTTAACCGCCTTGGTGGGCTTGGGTTTTGGCGGCAGCTTGATTTCCATTTTTGCCCGGCTGGGCGGCGGCATTTTTACCAAAGCGGCTGACGTGGGCGCGGATTTGGTGGGCAAGGTGGAAGCCGGCATTCCGGAAGACGACCCCCGCAACCCAGCGGTCATTGCCGACAACGTGGGCGACAACGTGGGCGACTGCGCCGGCATGGCCGCGGATCTTTTTGAAACTTACGCCGTCACCTCGGTGGCCGCCATGCTTTTGGGCGCCCTGGTTTTTGGCAATAACCCCAATGCCATTTTATATCCTCTAATGATCGGCGCTTTGGCCATTATCTGTTCCATCATCGGCAGCTGGTTCATCCGTTTGGGCAAAAGCCACCCCTCGGCTCCGCTCGGGGCGAGAAATATCATGAGCGCTTTGTATAAGGGCTTGACGGTTTCGGGGGTTTTGGCACTAATCGCTTTTTATCCAATCACCAATTGGCTGATGTCCGGCGTTA
>MHKL01000004.1:0-2555 GCA_001818835.1 Candidatus Komeilibacteria bacterium RIFCSPLOWO2_01_FULL_45_10
GGTGTGGATGTGGTAGGCAAAATCAACGGGCGTGGCGTTTTCCGGCAAATCAATGACGTCGCCTTTGGGCGTAAAAACAAAAATCCGGTTCTGGAAAATATTGACCTTCACCTCCCTTAAATAATCCTGGTGGTTGGCGATTTTTTTCTGGATTTCCAATAATCCCTTGAGCCAGACGGTTGCTTCCTTAGTCAGGCGGCGGTTTTGGTTTTCCTTAAAATGCCAATGGGCGGCCACGCCGTATTCGGCCAGTTCGTGCATTTGCTCGTCGCGGATCTGGAACTCCACGATTTTTCCCCGCTCGGCAAAAACGGTGGTATGGATGGACTGGTAGCCGTTGGGCTTGGGCTGGGCAATGTAATCCTTGATGCGGCCCTTTAAGGGCGTCCACTTTTTATGAATGACGCCCAAAACCCGGTAACAATCGGCGACGTTTTTGGTAATGATTCTGATGGCGATTAAATCGTAAATTTTATTGATGTCTTTGTCTCTTTCCAAAAGTTTTTTATAAAGGGAATATAAATGCTTAATCCGCCCGTGGATGGAAGAGATTTCAATTTTGTTTTCCACCAGTTCCTTTTGGATGATTTTCTTGATTCTTTCAATGTATTTTACTTCCAGGCGCAAGCGGTTTTGGGCCAGATCTTCAACCCAGGCGTATTCCTTGGGATAAACGTAAGGAAAGGCCAAATCCTCCAAGGTGCCCCGCATTTCGCCCATGCCCAGGCGGTTGGCAATAGGCGCGTAAATTTCCAGGGTCTCCAGGGCAATTCTTTTCCTTTTATCGGGGCGGATGGCGGACAAAGTTTGCAAATTATGGATCCGGTCGGCGAATTTGACTAAAATTATCCGGATATCGTCAGTCATGGCCAAAAACATTTTGCGCAGATTTTCGGCGTAACGCTCTAAGCCACGGTATTTTAAGGTACCCAGTTTGGTAATACCTTCCACTAATTTGGCGACTTCCTTGCCGAATTTCTTTTTAATATCCTCCAGGGTAAAATTGGTGTCTTCAGGCACGTCGTGCAAAAGGCCGGCAACGATCGTCGCCAAATCCAAGCGTATTTTGGCTAAATTAAAAGCGCAGGCCAAGGCATGCTGGATATAATCCTCGCCCGAGAGGCGCTTTTGGCCGGCATGGGCAACCGCGGCAAACTGATAAGCGTCCTTCAGCAGCTTAGTATCGGCCTCGGGATTATAACTTTTTACCTGATTAATAACATCTTCAATGCTTAACATTGTATTGTCATTGTAATTATAAAAAAGGCCGTCGTCAATAATCCGCGTTCTCCGCGCCTATCTGCGATATTAGAATATTAAAAACTGCTGCGTTTTCTTAAAATTTGCTCCTCTTTAATCCAATGAGTCCTTAATTCTCCGGCCAAGAAAAATGAGCCGCAGATCAGCAAACAGTCCTGGGGGCGTGCCAGCTTAAGGCCCGCCTTAAGCGCCTGATAAGGGTCTAAAAAAATCAAAGGTTTTGTGTTTGGTCTGATTGTCCGGCTGAAAGCGGCCATCTTTTCCAAATCGGCCGTTTTACGGTAAGGCATTAAAAAACGGGTAAAAATCAGCTGGTCGCAAAGCGGAATCAAATGGGGCAAGCTTTTTTTAAAATCTTTGTCGCCCGCCAGGCCCACGATGGCCACTAATTTTTTGAAAGAAACTTCTTTCAGCCGCTCCGTTAAGAATTTAATCTTGGCCGGATTGTGCGAGCCGTCAATAATCACCAATGGTCTCTTTTGCATTATTTCAAAACGGCAGGGCAGCTTGGCTCGCCTGACCCCCAAATCAATGGCCTGCCGGCTCAAGCCCAATTTTTGGGCCAGGGCCTTGGCCAGCGCCAAATTGGGATTGGGCTCCGGCGCCACCAGAACAAACGGCACCTTTAAGCGCTGGCACTCTTTCTTAAAAAGCTTGAGGATTGATGAGCGGCTTTCGGTAGTCAAAAAAACCGAGCCCTTTTTAATGATGCCGGCCTTATCCAGGGCGATCTTTTTCAAGCTTTTGCCCAAGACCTCCAGATGGTCGTGGTTGATATTGGTGATGGCGCAAAGCAACGGCTGGGCAATAACGTTGGTGGCGTCGTGCCGGCCGCCCAGGCCCGCCTCCAAAATCACGTATTCGCATTTTTTCTGTTTAAAATACAGAAAGGCCAAAGCCAGGAACGTTTCAAAATAAGAAGGATGGCCGTAAGGCGATTTTAAAATGGCCTCTTTTAAAAAGGGCTTTAATTTTTCAACCAAAGCGACTAATTCAGCCGGGGCAACCAATCGACGATTGACCTTAATTCGCTCAATAGCGGTAGTGGGGTGAGGCGAAAAATAAGAACCGACTCTTTTGCCCGCTTCGCCGCCCGCTTCGCCGAATCGAGGCGAGCCCGCTGCGCCAGCGCGCCAGCGCGGCGAGGAGCGAGAGCGAGGCGAGCCGGCCGCCGTTAAAATCTCATGCAGGGTGTTGGCGGTGGTGCCTTTGCCGGCCGTGCCGGTGATATGGATGAATTTAAAATTTTTATGCGGGTCGCCTAAAATCTTTAAAAGGCACCTTAACCGTTCAAT
>MHKL01000004.1:2605-7626 GCA_001818835.1 Candidatus Komeilibacteria bacterium RIFCSPLOWO2_01_FULL_45_10
TTAAAAGCGACTCCAAAAAACGGACGGCCTGATAATATTTGGTAAACCCCGCACCACTTTTTAGACAACTCAAATAATTCGACTTTGATTTTTGATTTAAAAAGTGGTGCGGGGTGAAATTCATAACTTAATATAATTTTGATTGCCGATGTTTTGCGCCAGTCCCTTCACTTCCAGTTTAACCAAAACGGCATTGACCAGCGCTGCTTCTAATCTACAATTTTCTGCGATTTTGTCAATGTGCAGCGGCGCCAAAGAAAGCGCCTGGTAAACCGATTTTTCTTCAGCCAGCAAAGAAACAGGGGCTGCTGTCTGAACCTGGGGATTGGCCGGCGCCTGAACGATATTGAAAAACTCCAGAATGTCAGTCGCTTGCGTCACTACCCGCGCCCCCTCCTTGATTAACCGGTTGACGCCCGCGGCATTGGCGCCATTGACGTTCTGCGGCACGGCCATGACTTCGCGGTTCTCATTTAAGGCGCAAGCGGCCGTAATCAAGGCGCCGGATTTTTGCGAGGCCTCAACCACCAAAACCGCTTCGCTTAAACCGGCAATAATCCTGTTTCTTCTGGGGAAATTAAACGGCTGGGCGGGTACTAGGGGCGGAAATTCGGAAATAAGCAGGCCGCCTTTTTCCAAAATCTCCTGGGCCAGCTTTAAATTGGAGAGCGGGAAAAAATTGTCCCAAGCCAGTCCCGAGCCCAAAACGCCAATCGCCAGACCGTTGTTTTTCAAAGTCAGCTCGTGCGCCAAACCGTCCACGCCCCAGGCCAGGCCGGAAACAATCACCACGCCGCTTTTAATAACGGAATCCAAAATTTCCGGCATCACCCACTTGGCATAAGCGGAAATTTTTCTGGAGCCGACCGCGGCCAAAACCGGCTTTTTATTAAAAAATCCCGGGTTGCCGCGCCAATACAAAACTAACGGCGGGGCGTAAATTTCCTTTAAAAGTAAAGGATAAGCCAAATCGTTAAAGCCGATGGTTTCAATGCCTTCATTTTTAATTTCCTGCACAAGAGTATCCGGATTCAGCCGTTCCCTATCCCGAAGCAGTTCAATGATTTTTAGCGGCACCCCTTTTTCCCGCAAATCAAAAACCGAAGCCCGAAAAACGGCTTCGGCCGAACCGAACAAATCCAACAGCTTTTTCAGGGTCACCGGCCCCAAACCTTCAATTTGAGTTAAGGCGATTAAAAACTTATCTGCCATCATACGCTTTTCTTTGACAAAATGATATAATTACGCTATCATAATATAAAAATTTTGACAATAGTTCATTAGGAGCAATAATGGCAGTTACTGAACAGTGTCCGCATTGCGGACAGTATGGTTATTATCCAACAACTGACACCTGCCACACTTGCGGTTTTGTGGGAGGAGAAGAAACAGCGGTTCAGGTGGCCATAGAGCCGGTAAAGCACAATGGCCATCGCCAAGGCCCTCTCGGCCAGCAAACAACCATCATCTACCCGCCTGACCAGCTTTCAAAAAACTGACCTCAACCGCAACCAAGAACGTACCCAAGGGTGCGTTCTTTTTTACCCTTTTTGGCCCGCTTGAGCCAAGGGGGCTTGACAAACTCCCCTAATTTTTCCTAAAATAGAGCAAAGAATTAGCACTCCCCCTTTGAGAGTGCTAAACCCCTTATTTAACTGTCATTTCGACCGAGTGAAGCTTTAGCTGAACGAGTGGAGAAATCCCTTATATTAAAGGGATTTCTCCACTCTCCCGCCAAAGGCGGGATCGCTCGAAATGACAAAACATTATTATTAACTAAACAAACAATATGAAATTAAAACCCTTAGGCGACAACATTGTGGTTAAAGCCATTTCCCAAGAAGAAACCACCAAATACGGCATTATCCTGCCCGAAACCGTGGATAAGGAAAAGCCGGAGCAGGGCGAAGTCATTGCCGTGGGTCCGGGTAAAATCCTGGATAACGGCAATCGTTCACCTATGGAAGTTAAAATCGGCGACAAGATTATTTTCAAAAAATATTCTCCGGACGAATTCAAGATTGACGGCCAGGAGGTTTTGGTTTTAAACCAATCCGACGTCATCGCCGTTTTGGAATAAACGCGAACGACGCGAACTAACGCAAATGGCTCGCGAACCGCAAACAAACTACTATTAATCTATTATTCTATTAATCAATTAATCTATTAATATTTATGGCAAAACAAATCTTATTCAACGAAGAAGCTCGGCAAAAAGCCAAGCGCGGCGTGGACAAGCTGGCTGACGCCGTTAAAGTAACGCTCGGCCCCAAAGGCCGCAACGTGGTCCTGGACAAGGGCTACGGCTCCCCCACCATTACCAAGGACGGGGTGACGGTGGCCAAGGAAATTGAACTGGAAGACAAGTTTGAAAACATTGGCGCCGAACTGGTAAAAGAAGTGGCTTCCAAAACCAATGACGTGGCCGGCGACGGCACCACCACCGCCACCATTTTAGCCCAAGCCATTATTGCCGAGGGCTTAAAAAACGTCACGGCCGGCTCTAACCCCATTGGCATTAAAAAAGGCATTGAAAAAGGGGTGGAAGCCATTGTTGCCGAACTGAAAAAACTTTCCAAAAATGTCTCGCAGGAGGAAGAAATCGCCCAAGTGGCGGCTATCAGTGCCAATGACCCGGAAATCGGCAAAGTCATTGCTGAGGCCATGAAAGCGGTGGGTAAGGATGGCGTCATTACCGTTGAGGAATCGCAAAGTTTCGGTTTGCAAAAAGAGGTGGTGGAAGGCATGCAGTTTGACAAGGGCTATGTTTCGCCTTACATGATTACCAATCCCGACCGGATGGAAGCCGAATACGAAGACCCCTACATTTTAATCACGGAACAAAAAATTTCGGCGGTGGCTGACTTGCTGCCGCTTTTGGAAAAAGTGGCGGCCACCGGCCGCAAGGAGCTGGTGATAATTGCCGAGGAAGTGGAAGGCGAAGCTTTGGCCACTTTGGTCGTTAATAAGTTGAGAGGAACTTTTAACACGCTGGCCATTAAAGCCCCGGGCTTTGGCGACCGGAGAAAAGAAATGCTTCAGGACATCGCCATTTTAACCGGCGGCAAAGTCATCAGCGAAGAAGTGGGTTTAAAGCTGGAAAACGCCAACCTTGATCTGCTGGGCCAGGCCAAAAAAGTCAAAGCCACCAAAGAAGCCACCACCATTATTTCCGGCAAAGGAGACCCCGAAGAGGTCCAAAAGAGAATCGCCCAAATCAGAAAAGAACTGGAAACCACCGACAGCGACTTTGACAAGGAAAAACTGCAGGAGCGCCTGGCTAAACTCTCCGGCGGCGTGGCCGTCATTAAAGTGGGCGCGGCCACCGAAGTGGAAATGAAGGAAAAAAAGCACCGCGTGGAAGACGCCCTTTCCGCCACCAAAGCGGCGGTGGAAGAAGGCATTGTGATCGGCGGCGGCGTGGCCTTAATCAGGGCGCTTTCCGCACTTGAGGACGTTCCTGCCGAGGGCGAGGAAAAAATCGGCTTAAACATTTTAAAAAGGGCTTTGGAAGCGCCCATCAGGCAGATTGCCGAAAACGCCGGCAAAGACGGTTCCGTAGTCGTGGAAGCGGTTAAAAACAATCAAGGCAACTTTGGCTACAACGCTTTGACCGATAAATACGAGGACTTGGTCAAAGCCGGCATTATTGACCCGACCAAGGTTACCCGCTACGCTTTGCAGAACGCCGCTTCGGCCGCGGCCATGTTCCTGACTACCGAAGCGATTATCACTGATTTGCCCGAAAAGAAAGAACACGCTCATGGTATGAATCCGGGAATGAGCGGCATGGATATGGGGTATTAATCAAACAATAAAAAAGGCCTTGCCCGTTTTGTCATTGCGAGGAGCCCCGCCAAAGGCGGGGCGACGAAGCAATCCCATTGTTAATGTCTTTATCAGCGGGATTGCCACGCCCCGACTTAACGTCGGGGCTCGCAATGACACTTCAGGGCAAGGCCTTTTTGCTTTGCTTTAAAACGCCGGATATTTTATAATATAATCATGGCTATGAACCTCCACAAACGCGACTTGCATTATTCCTCTGATGAGGGTTTTCCCTGGGAAAAGGACAGCCAAACACCGACGGAGATTAAAGAATCGCCTGAACCGGTTAAATCCGCCGGTAATTTTGGCGAACTGATCTTGGGTAAAAACCTCAACTGGTATAAGGAAATGACTGTCTGGCCGATGTTTATTCTTTTGATTCTGGAAATCGGCATCCGGGTTCTTCAGTCCAAATACCTCGTCACTTTAAATCCGGCGATTTTCAACTGGACCATTAACGCGGCGAGGTTAATTCTTTTTGTTTATTTGACTCTGGCGGCGGTCAGGCAATTTAAAGCCGACAAAAAACAAACAATGCTGGGCGCGGCGCTGGGCGGAATAATGGTCGGTTTAATGCTGGCGATTTTCCAGCTCTTCTGGTACCTTGAACTCTGGACCGTTTTTAACCTCATTGGCCAGCCGCTTTTGTTGGGAGCCGAGGGCCTGCTCATCAGCTGGCTCTGCCTGACTCTTTTTAAAAACCTAATCTCTAAGAATAATTAATCCTTAATCCTTAATCCTAAAATTTATGACCAACATCCAAAATCCCGAGAGCAACCGCGACATTGAAGAAAACAAAATTCTGGCGGCCGTGGGCTATGTCTGGATTTTATGCCTGGTGCCGCTTTTTTTGAAAAGAAATTCCCGCTTTGCCCAGTTCCACGCCAAACAGGGCCTGGTGCTTTTTATTTTGGAAGTTATCGGCTGGCTGATCTTCTGGATTCCCTTAATCGGCTGGGTTCTGTTTATCTACGTTATCATTATGGCGGTGATGGGCATTATGAATTCCCTGCAAGGCAATTGGTGGGAAATGCCGGTTTTAGGCAAATACGCGCGGAAAATCAATTTATAATAAGATACTCTGTCATTCCGACCGAATGACAATATTAGGACATGAAACGGACTAAAATTGTCGCCACCATCGGGCCGGCGTGCGACGGGCTGAAAACCTTAACGCAAATGATCAGGGCGGG
>MHKL01000004.1:7670-9155 GCA_001818835.1 Candidatus Komeilibacteria bacterium RIFCSPLOWO2_01_FULL_45_10
CAAGATTTGCAAGGACCAAGAATCAGGGTGGGAGAAATTGACAAAAAAGGCGTTGAGCTCCTGAAAAACGAAACCATCACCTTAATTGAAGACGCCTTAAAAAACCGGTTTAAAACAACGGGCAAAGTCATCCCGATTCAATTTATCAAATTATCCGGAGTGCTTTCAAAAAACAGCAAGGTATTGATGCTGGACGGACTGGTGGAGCTGAAAGTAACAGCTATCAATAACGGCTCGGTTAAAGTTAAGGTTTTAAAAGGCGGAACGATTTATTCTTACAAAGGCGTCAACATTCCCGGCGTTAATCTGGGCCTGCCGGTCATTACCAAGAAAGACATTCTTGACTTGAAATTCGGCTTAAAATTGGGTGTTGATTTCATTGCCCAGTCCTTTGTCGGTTCCGGCAAGGATTTGGTGGAATTAAAGGGCCTGATTAAAAAATTCTCACCCCAAAGCAATGTTTTGGTGATGGCCAAAGTGGAAAGGAAAGAGGCCGTCAAAAACATCAAATCCATCATTAGGGAGGCGGACGCGGTCATGGTGGCCAGGGGTGATTTAGGCATTGAGCTTGAACCGGTCAAGGTGCCGATTATCCAGAAAGAAATCGTCAAAATGTGCCTGACCGAAGGCAAGCCGGTGATTGTCGCCACCCAAATGCTTGACTCCATGATTAAATACCCCAAGCCCACCCGGGCCGAGGTCTCGGACGTGGCTAACGCCGTCATTGACCACGCAGACGCAGTCATGCTTTCCGGCGAAACCGCGTTTGGCCGCTACCCAACGGAAGCGGTTAAAATGATGAGGCAGATTATTGAAGAAACCGAAAATTCCATTTACGACGATTTGACCGAAGATTACTTTAAGGAAAAGAAGCTGCCGGTGACTAAAGCCGTTTCCGAATCGGTTTTCCAGCTGGTTAAAGACACTGGCGCCAAAGCCATTGTGGCGGCCACCGATTCCGGCTACACTGCCCGGATGGTGGCCCGCTTTAGGCCGGAAACCAAAATCATTGTTCTGGTCAATCAAAAAAAAGTTGAACAGCAATTAACTTTATCCTGGGGAATTTATCCGGTAATGATGCCTGTTTGCCGCAATCTTGACGAATTGGTCGCTAAAGCTATTTTCTTGGTCAAAAAACAGCGCTTAGTTAAAAAAGGCGATAAAATCATTATTGTCACGGGCCAGCCCGTTGGCCGCTCGCAAAACATGAATCTGGTGAAGGTGCATACGATTGAATAAAAACGTTTTAATTCACGCTGTCATCCTGAGCGTAGCGAAGGATCCCCTTATTCAGACGTCCGATAATCAATGGGATTCTTCCCCCGCCGTTCGGCGGGGTCAGAATGACATTCAAGAATTAAAACGTTTTTATTTTGACAAAATCCGAGTGGTTGTATTATAATATATTCCCTATGAACGAGCAGGAAATCTTCAAAAAATTCACCCATCATTTTAAGCGGGTTTTGGCGCTGGCGCAGGACGTGG
>MHKL01000004.1:9177-9311 GCA_001818835.1 Candidatus Komeilibacteria bacterium RIFCSPLOWO2_01_FULL_45_10
CATTGAGCCCCTGCATCTTTTGTATTGCCTTTCCAACGAAAAGGGCAGCTTGGGCGCTTCCATTCTTTACCGCCATAAGCTGACGCCCGACAAAGTGCGGACGGTTTTGGAAATCCTCAACAACCACCTCACCC
>MHKL01000004.1:9376-10428 GCA_001818835.1 Candidatus Komeilibacteria bacterium RIFCSPLOWO2_01_FULL_45_10
TCCGTTAAAATGGCTTTTCAGAACAAACACAAATACGTGGGCACCGAACATTTGCTGTACAGTTTGGTGGCGAGCGAAGACAAACTTTTGCTTGACTATCTGGTCCAGCAGCAAATCAGCCCGCAAAATCTGCAAAGCCACCTGAAAACCATTTTAAAAAGCACTTCCAAATTCAGCGATTTAACCAACGGGAAAGACGCTGCTGACGAATTTGCTTTGGAAAGGGTGATGGTGGAAAATCTGCAGGGCGCGCCTGACTCGGCCCTGGCCCACTTTGCGGTTGATTTAACCGAAGACAAAGTGCAATTAAACATTGACCCGGTAATCGGCCGGAACGCGGAAATTGACCGGCTGATTCAGATTCTTTCCCGCCGCACCAAAAACAACCCCGTTCTCTTGGGCGACCCGGGCACCGGCAAAACCGCCATTGTGGAAGGCCTGGCCAAAAGAATCGTCCAGGGCAAGGTGCCGGACGTTTTAATCAATAAAAGAATATTGAATCTTGACTTGGGCGCAACGTTAGCCGGCACCATGTACCGAGGCGAGTTTGAAAGCCGCTTAAAACAGGTCATTGACGAAGTCAAAGCTGACCCCAACATTATTTTGTTTGTTGACGAAGTTCACACTTTAATCGGCGCCGGCAGCGCTTCCGGCTCTTTGGACGCGGCCAACCTGTTTAAGCCGGAACTGGCTCGAGGCAATCTTCGGCTGATTGGCGCCACCACGCTGGAAGAATACAAAAAGCACATTGAATCTGACCCGGCGTTTGAGCGCCGGTTCCAGCCCATTTTAATCGTGGAATCCAGCCCTGAAGAAACTAAGGAAATTTTAAAAGGCATCCGGGGAAATTACGAAAAATACCATCAGGTTAAAATTTCCGACGAAGCCATTGAAACGGCGGTGGAGCTTTCTGCCAGATATTTGCCGGACAAGTTTTTGCCGGACAAAGCCATTGACCTCTTAGACGAAGCGGCGGCCAAAATCAAAGTGGAAACCACCAAAAACGGCCTGGCAAAAGTGATTAAAAAACTGGAGCAGGAATTGAAGGCGGT
>MHKL01000004.1:10526-22588 GCA_001818835.1 Candidatus Komeilibacteria bacterium RIFCSPLOWO2_01_FULL_45_10
CAGAAGGAAAAAAAGAAAATCTTGGGCACCATTACCCGGGCGGACGTGGCCGGCATTATGGCGCGCCTGACCAGAATTCCGGTGAGCGAGCTGATTCTGGAGGAAAAAGAAAAATTGCTGCAGATGGAAAACACCCTTAAAAAATTCATTGTCGGCCAGGATGAAGCGGTTAAAGAAGTAGCCGAAGCCATCCGCCGTTCCAGAGCCGGCATTGCCTCGCCCCAAAAGCCCATTGCTTCCTTTATTTTCCTCGGGCCTTCGGGCGTGGGCAAAACCGAAACGGCCAAAGTGCTGGCCCGGGAAATCTTTGAAAGCGAGGACGCTTTAATCAGGATTGACATGTCGGAATTTTCCGAGGCCTTTAACATTTCCAAGCTGATCGGCGCGCCCGCCGGCTACGTGGGCTACAAAGAGCAGGGTAAATTGACGGACGCGGTCAAACGCCGGCCTTACAGCGTGGTGCTTTTTGACGAGATTGAAAAAGCCCATCCCGACGTTTTTAACCTGCTTTTGCCCATTTTGGAAGACGGCCATTTGACCGACGCCGTGGGCAAAAAAATCAATTTTAAAAACACGGTAATTATCATGACTTCCAACATTGGCCTTTCGGAATTTAATTCGCAAGCCGCCTTGGGTTTTGAAATTAAAGATAAAACCGAACAGCAGAAACTTGAGGAAAAATACGAACGGCTGGAAGAAAAAATCAAAAAGGGCCTGGTGGAAACCTTTAGGCCGGAATTTTTGAACCGGATTGACAAAGTGGTGATTTTTAAACCCTTGAATACGGAGGCGGCTCTGGCGATTGCCAAACTGCAAATCAGCGAATTGGAGCAAAGATTGGCCGGCCAGAATTTCCACCTTAAAGTCAGCCCTAAAGTGATTCAATTTCTGGTTAAAAATGGTTTTTCGCCGGAAGAAGGGGCTAGAGCTTTAAGAAGAATAGCGCAGGAAAAAATTGAAAGCCCCTTGGCCAGCCAGCTTTTAAGCGACAAATTTCAGACCGGCGAAACAATTAAGGTCAAGTTGTCTAAGGAGAAGATTGTCTTTGAAAAATAATTAATAAGATTAAATAATAAAACAGGGTTAGAAAGGACCTTGTTTTATGTTCAAAAAAATCTTTAACCGGCTCTTAACTCTGCTTTTCCCCGTTGAGTGCCTGGGCTGCAAAAAAGCCGAGACCTATTTTTGCGGCGATTGCCTGAAAAAAATATCGGCCAAAGGCCGACCTGCCTTTGGCGGGAAAAACGAAATTAAACCGTTCGAACACCCCCTGACTTATCTTAACGGCATTATGTCGGCCGCCGACTATCATGAGCCAATGGTGCAATCAGCCATCCATTATCTGAAATTCCGATTTATTCAGGAATTGGCCGGGCCGCTGGCAAAAATTTTGGCCGATTTTTGGCAAAATTATAATTATAATAATGTAGAGACGCATAATTATGCGTCTCTACCGACGGACAATCCAATAATTGTGCCCGTGCCATTAAACAAAAAACGTTTATTGGAACGCGGGTTTAATCAGGCGGAATTAATCGCCAAAATTTTTGCCGGTCATTTTGATTATCCATTAATGACTAATGCGGTAATCAAACACCGCCACACCCGCCATCAGGTCGGGCTTTCCAAAAAAGAGCGCCTGACCAACGTTAAAGGCGCCTTTAAAGTGGAGAATGTTGAAAAAATTTCCGCCAAAGGCGGACCAGCCCTTGGCTGGAAAAATCAGGTGATTATTCTAATTGACGACGTGGTCACCACTGGCTCAACCTTGGAAGAAATCGCCAGGGTGCTGAAAGAAGCCGGGGCTAAAGAGGTTTGGGGATTGACCGTGGCTAAAGATTAACCTAGTATTGACAAAGGGCTAAAATAGTGCTACACTATCCAGATTTGAACAAAAACCATAAAATTGGAGCTACAATGCCAACATTGTCCGACATAGCCGAAAAAATCGTTGAGGCCTTGGGACTAAATCACAGAACCATGGAGACGATGGAAACCGGCGGGCTGTGGGCGGCACGCCAGTTGGCGGCCGAGAAAGTGGCAGCAATCCCCCCCTGGGAACTGGCGGGGTACTTCATCACTTTCCGTGATGCGCCCTCTTCAGTGGAAAGACAACACCAATCGCTCATTGAGCGATTAATGCGGCGGGTGCAAGAAATTGCCCAACGCCGACCCTGCGCTCCCCACCCCTTCAGTTAATCATCTATATGATGATGAAGAGAGTCAGACCTCTATGGCCTGACTCTTTTTCTTTAAATGATTTTTACGACTTTCCACCAGTTTTCAATAAACTCCGCTCGCCGGTTCTGGTATTTAAGGTAATAAGCGTGTTCCCAAACGTCCAGGCACAAAATCGGCTCATCGCCCGAAAGTAATGGCGAATCTTGATTGGGCGTTGAATAAACGGCTAGTCCCCCGTCGGCTTTTCTTGCGAGCCACGCCCAGCCCGAGCCAAAATGGTTTTTGGCCGCTTCGCTGAACTTGTTTTTAAACTCATCAATTGAGCCAAAGGTCTGCTCTATTTCTTTAACCAGATTTTCATCGCGCTGATTTACTGGATTCATCACCTGCCAGAAAAAATTGTGGTTGATAAATCCGCCGCCGTGGTTCCTGAATATTTTTTTGTCGGCTTCATCCATCGGCAAACTGTTTAATTTTTTCATCAGTTCCTCCGGACTCTCGGTTAAAGTCGGATACTTCTCCAAAACGCCGTTCATTTTGTCGCCGTACGCCTGATGGTGCTTGCCATGATGGATTTCCATGGTCGCCTTGTCCAGATACGGCTCCAAGGCGTCATAGCCGTACGGCAATGGGAGTAATTCATATTTCATATATTTAATCTCCTTTGAAAATTAAGGATTAATGATTAAGGATTGATGATTGAGGATTCTAATTAAACGAATAATATTAAAACTATGATAAAAATCGCATAATTAATGAGGTTGGCGATTAGGCACCAGGTGCAAAATTTCTTTAAAATGAAAAACTGGACATAAAGCAAATAGGTGCTAAAAACAAAGCCGCCGAAAACCGCCAGCACCATCAGCTTAACAATGATTTCCTGGTTAAAGGTGGACTGATTTAAAGCCAAAAGGCCGGCCAAAACCAGATAAAACAAAATACCGCCCAAATCGTTGCTGACGCCAAAGGTCCTGGCGTATTTTGACTGGACCACCTCCTCGCAACGGCCGCCAATCGGGCAAAACATGGGCCGGCTTTTTTCCTGATACTGCCAATGCTGCCAATAAAGATAGGCAGCATTTAAAAGCCCGAGGGCGGTGAGAAGAAAAAGAATGTCTGTTAAATTCATAGTGGTTGGTGCGCCCGGCAGGAACCCCGCACAACCCCTTCGGGGTATGCGGGGCAGGTCGAACCTGCTAATTAAATAATAATATTTGGTGCGGCCAGGAGGATTCGAACCTCCGATCTTGGGCTCCGCAAGCCCACGCTCTATCCAACTGAGCTATGGCCGCATTAAATTAGTTGACTCTATCCACTGCTTGCCCCGTAGAGCTGACCCCGTATTACGGGGGAAGCTTCTACGGGGAGCTATGGCCGCAAAAAATAAAAACTCCTTGTCTAAAAAGAGTTTAATGGATTTTTCCGATTTTGTCTATACTATAACTTTAAAACCTTTCTAAAGGCCTCACTGGCCGGCTCTTCCTCTTTTTCCAGATTTTCCTCAAGATGCCCATTTAAAATGTCCCTGATATTCAAAGGATTCTGATTTTCCAAAGGAATAATCAATCTGGGCTTTAAAACGGATTTGAATTCAAGATAAAGGTTTTTCAGCTCCGGCGGCTTGTAAAGGATGTAGAAATATCTTATCGTTTCATAACCGAAGAATTTATCTTCCACCATCAGTCCGTCTTCCAAAATCGCGAAATCCACCTGATTGGGTTCGGTCCGACCGCGCATTAAAACAATAATCGCCGCCATAATGACAATGACGGCAAAAAGAAAATTGACCGTTATCAGGGAGTAAAGCAGGAGTAAAATAACAAAGACAATAAACCAAAAATACCACGATTTGCTTCGTTCAGGCCTGGTGTATTCCGGAAAGCTCCACTGGGCTAAAATCTTGCCATGTTCCTCTGCCATATGGTTATTATATAACAATTAAAAAATATTGACAAATTATCTATAAAATACTATATTAGAGCAGTTGATTTACTTTGTCATTACAAAATTTAAAAAATGGAAGGGTGGCCGAGCGGCTGAAGGCAGCGGTTTGCTAAACCGTTATGCGGGTTTTTAACTCGTATCGAGGGTTCGAATCCCTCCCCTTCCGCCACACTTCGCCCCTCATAAATTCGGGGCTTCGTGTGGCTTAGCCACCATCAAGCGTGGTGGGTTGGCAGAGCGGTCGAATGCACCGGTCTTGAAAACCGGAGCGCCTGAAAAGGCGCCGCAGGTTCGAATCCTGCACCCACCGCCACCACTGTTCTCGCAGTGGCTTTTTATTTTACCCGAAAATCCTGTTTACCCCGCTCCACTTCCTTTGATTTTAAAAGTGGGGCGGGGTAAAATAACGTTATGCTTTCCCTTTCTCTACCCATTGAAAAACTGCGCCTGGTCGGACCGAGCATGGCCAGCCGCCTGAAACGGCTGGGGATTTTTGACGTTTATGATTTAATCTATTATTTCCCTTTCCGCTATGACGACTTTTCCCATCTGAAAAAAATCAATGAACTTCAAGTGGGCGACATCGCTACCGTCCGCGGCAAAATTGAGCTTTTGGATAACCGCCGCTCGCCAAGGAAAAAAATGATTTTAACCGAGTGCTTTCTTTCGGACGAGACCGGCTCCATTAAAGCCATTTGGTTTGGCCAGCCCTATATTTTAAAAGTCCTGAAAAACGGCGACGAAGTTTATTTTTCCGGCAAAGTCACGGGTAATTTGCTGGAGTTATTTTTCCAGAATCCCACTTATGAAAAGGTTACGGGCGATACCACGCATACTGCCCGTTTAGTGCCGATTTATCCCCTAACCGAAGGCATCACCCAAAAACAAATCAGATTTTTGATTAAACAGGCCCTGGCTGGCGTCAGCCAAATCAAAGAATGGCTGCCGGAACCATTCAAAAAAGATTACCACTTAACCGAGCTTCAAGACGCCCTTTATGCCATTCATTTCCCCAAAGACGCATCTGACCTGGGGCAATCCCAAAACCGGCTGAAGTTTGACGAGCTGTTAAAACTCCATTTGCAAAATTATCTCTTAAAAAAGGACTTGGATAACAGCGTTGCTTCGCCCATTAAGTTTGATGAGGGGAAAACCAAAGCCATTGTGGCCAACCTGGGCTTTGCCCTAACGGGCGCCCAGCGAAAAGCGGCCTGGCAAGTGCTTTTGGACATGGCCAAAGCAAAACCCATGAACCGGCTTTTGGAAGGCGACGTCGGGAGCGGCAAAACGGCCGTCGCCGCCATTGCTCTGGCTAATGCCGCCTTAAACAATGTCCAATCCGCTTTTTTGGCGCCCACGGAAATTTTAGCCAGCCAGCATTTTCTTTCGTTAAAAGAAATATTAAAGCCCCTTGATTTGAACGTGGCCATTCTGACCGCTAAAAAAAGCGGGGTTTTTAACACGGGCGATGAGGCGCCTTCAGCCATCACCAAAGCCAAACTTCTAAAATCCATGACCTTGGGCGAAATTCAGGTGGTGGTCGGCACCCACGCGCTGATTCAGGAAAAAGTGGCTTTTGGCAATCTGGGACTGGTGGTTATTGACGAACAACACCGCTTTGGCGTGGAGCAAAGAAAAGCCATGAGAGAAAAATCGAGCCCCGCTCGTCCCGAGCGAAGTCGAGGGGCGGGCAACCCCAAGACAACGCCCCATCTTCTTTCCATGACCGCCACCCCTATCCCCCGCACCTTGGCCCTGACACTTTACGGCGACTTGGATTTGTCGGTGCTTGACGAACTGCCGCCAAACCGCAAAAAACCCATTACCCAGCTGGTTGCACCGACCGGCCGCGAAAAGGCCTATGAGTTCATCCTGGGAAAAGTTAAAGAAGGCCGCCAAATTTTCGTGGTCTGCCCCTTGATTGAGGAATCGGACAAATTAGGAGTAAAAGCGGCTACGGAAGAATACCAGAAACTTTCCGAAGAAATTTTCCCTCAACTGGCAATCGGCCTGCTGCACGGCCGGATGAATATCAAGCAAAAAGAAAAAGTGATGAATGATTTTACCAGCGGCAAAATTGACATTTTAGCGGCCACGCCCGTGGTGGAAGTGGGCGTCAATGTTCCCAACGCTTCCGTGATTTTAATTGAATCGGCGGAACGGTTCGGCCTGGCCCAATTGCATCAGCTTCGCGGCCGGGTTAACCGCGCCCACCATCAATCATATTGTTTTATTTTTACGGAAAACAATTCGGCCCGCCTTAAGCTTTTAGTTGACTGCTTTGACGGCTTTAAACTGGCCGAAGAGGATTTGCGCGCACGAGGCAGCGGCAATTTAACCGGCAATGAGCAATCCGGCTTTTTCTGGCAATTAAGAATCGCTTCTTTGTCCGACGTCAAGCTGATTGAAGAAACAAAAAAAGCCAGCCAGGAACTGGTTGAAAATTATCCGGAAACATTGAAACAACTGGATTTAACGAATAACATTCATCCTGAATAATGAAGCGCTTTGACCCCCTCGCTGTCATCCTGAGGAGCCCCGACGTAAAGTCGGGGCGACGAAGGATCCCCTTGATATTCAGACGTCCGATAATCAATGGGATTCTTCGCTGGCGCTCAGAATGACAAAAGAAGGTCAAAGCGCTTCTTACTAAATAAATGAGATATTGACAATGTGGATATTTTGTGTTAACTTAAAAATATCAGGAAGGGGCGGGCGCTTATCAGCACGCTTGGCACAGTCCACATCCAATCAAAAAGATAAAAGGACTGCTTTGGCAAGCAAGCAGATAAACCAACCTTGAGTTCCGTGACTCTCTCGGCTTGGGTCCGCTCCTTCCCCTTTTGCTCATTCATAAATTTAAATAAACACTTCAACACTCAACTTAGGAGGCAAAATGCTAAACTAACCAACCTTCCGCCCATCTCATCTCTTGCACTGCTAACAGTGTCAACAAAAGTCACAAACAAAAGTCACAAACAACAAGGATTCTTTATGGCGGAAGCAACCAGACCTTACACTTCCCTTGAGGAAGTAGCAGAGGTCTTCCCGAACCTTGAAAGGGTTGAGGGCGTCGTCGCTACCTTCTGTTCTGACGGCCAGCGCCATCTCGCCCCCCTTGACCACCGACAGTTACCAGTAGTCGGGTTTGTCCGGAATGGCAGTCCCACCAGCACCGATATCTTCGTTGATGCCTCAAAAATCGGCATCATCGCCGCCAGACCGCACAATTTCATGCAAGCCCAAGCACTGCTGGTGCAACTGGGTGTCTGAACCCTTCAAGCCACGGCCGAGTCAACCAGACCCGGCCGTTTTTTATTTTCCTTAAAGTTTAATCAGCAAAAACAAACCCCACACCACTTTTGTTTTGTAATTATACAAAATTGAATGTAGAGACGCATAATTATGCGTCTCTACATTGTTTAACCAAATATCTCTTTAACAAAAGTGGTGCGGGGTAAACCGCCATTTCTTTTTTGCCCACTTTCCCGCATAATCCACGCCCACGCGGGGCATGCTTTTAATTTTAAACGGACTGAAGCCGACACCGCTCTTCACCCAAAGTTCTTTGCTTTTAATCAAATCAACGCCATTTAAATTTTTATCAATCTTCAATTCCCGGCATACCTTCCCCGGCCCTAAAATCTTTAAGTTATTAGTTTTAAGTTTTAAGTTTTTAGTTATCTCTATTCCTCTAATCAACACCGCCGCCGGATAGTCCTCTTTTTCGGTGACAATATTAAAACAGTGATACATCCCGTAAATCAGATAAACATAGGCGTGCCCCGCTTTTTTAAACATCGTTGAGGTTCTTTGGGTTCTACCCTTAGAAGCATGATTGGCTAAATCCTTTGGTCCACAATAGGCCTCGGTTTCAATTATCCTACTAATAATTTTCTTCTTGCCGATCTGCCGTATTAAAAAACAGCCCAAAAGCTGCTTGGCAACCTTAAGGGTTTTTTGTTCAAAGAAAGTTCTTGGCAATCTCATAAAGCTGATAACGCCAATAGTTCGCTAATTACTCGCAAATAACGCGCGAATATTGGCGAGTCATTTGCGCGCTATTCGTGAACCATTAGCGCTTTATCCGCGAAATCTTTCAACTTAGCAACTTAACTACTTCCTTAACTTCTTTAACTTTCATTAAATCAACATTCTTCACCGCTCCGGCAAAATCCGGCAGAATGATTTTTTTAAAACCGAGCTTGAGCGTTTCCTTGACCCGTTCTTTGGTTTTTGAAACTGACCGGACTTCGCCCCCTAAGCCCACTTCCCCGAAAATCACCGATTCTAGAGGAAAAACCTTGTCCTGATAAGCGGAAATAATGCTGGCGCACACCGCCAAATCCAAAGCTGGCTCTTTTAAAGTCAAACCGCCGGCAATGTTCAAATAAACGTCAAAATTGGCCAAATTAACGTTGGCTCTTTTGGTTAAAACCGTGGTTAAAAGTTCCAAGCGTTTCTGGTCAAAACCCACAGCCGCTCGCTTGGGATAACCGAATGACGTTTTGGAAACCAGGGCCTGGACTTCCACCAAAAACACCTGGCTGCCTTCGGCTACCGGACAAATGACGGAGCCCGGCTTTGGCTGGACTTCTGAAAGAAAAATCTTGGAAGGATTTAAAACCGCTTTTAAGCCGTCTTTGGCCATTTCCAAAATACCCACTTCATCAGTGGGACCAAAACGGTTTTTGGCAGCCCTTAAGAGCCGGTACTGGTGGTATTTGTCCCCTTCCAGATACAAAACCGCGTCCACCAAGTGTTCCATGGCTTTGGGGCCGGACAGCTCCCCTTCCTTGGTGACATGGCCGATTAAAATAACGCTAATTTTTCCTTTTTTAATGAATTCCAGAAGCTTGGCCCTACAAGCCCGTACCTGATTGATATTGCCGGAGGCGGAGTCGACCTCTTCACAGTAAATCGTCTGGATGGAATCAATGATAATAAGTGCTGGCTGTTCTTTTTCAATGGTGGCTAAAATCGTTTCCAGATTGTCCTCATTAAGAAACTTTAATCTTCCAATCTTACAATCTTTCAATCTTTCCATTCTTCCCCCCACCTGCTCGGCCGATTCTTCGGCGGAAACATATAAAACTTCACCGTTAAAACCGCCGGCGATCTGCAAGGCCAAAGTTGACTTGCCCACGCCCGGATCCCCGCCCAAAAGGATTAAACTGCCTGGAGTAATTCCCCCACCCAGCACTTTGTCAAACTCCAAAAATCCCGTGGGAATTTTCGTTATTCGTGGTTCGTGGTTCGTGGTTCGTGATAATTCTACAACATCCCCTATTTCAGCTTTTATCTCGCTTTTAGCTTTAAGTTTTAAGTTTTTAGTTTTAAGTTTTTCTTCAAGCGTCCCCCACGACCCGCACTCTAAACAGCGGCCACTCCACTTTGGGTATTGGGCGTCGCATTTTGAACAAATAAAAATAGTGTCGGACATAAAGATAACCTTAGCAAAATTCCAATTTTTTTTCAATGAAAAAGGGTCTGCTTACTTTTTAGACCCTTTATTTTACTATTAATTCTAATGGTTTCACTAATTACTCTCCATGAAGCTGATAATATTTAATAGGTGCGTCGCTTTGGCAACTGGGGGTGCTTAAATGTATATGGTCGCCTTCTCTATAAGCTGCTTTAATGAACTCGTCGCATTCCCTAAAAGCGACCTGTAAATAAGAATCATTTTCATCATCGCCAATATCAACGGCGTAAGAGTCATCGCTACCACCACTGCCACCATAATGGCAGGAAGTTGGTTGATGAACGCAATCTGATGGCCGATCATTTTGTTGTCTGCAAGCCGCCAAATCGCCAATATGATTTGAATTACTGATTGAGGAAATCCTTCCTAACTTTTTTTTAGCTTCTTCTTGTTGTTCATCTAAAATCGGTCTTAAACAATCCAAAAGAGAAAAAAGTTCATTGGAAGAATCTTCGGTTTGAAGTTCAACATTCGGATCATACATCCAGCCGGTTGGAATAGAGCAACTATACTCCGTCCTCGCCGCCCACCCACCAACACCGCCACCGCACAACCCTTCCTCATAAAACTCTTTAGCATCAAACGCCTCGTCTTTTTTTTCATCATTAAAAAATTGATCACACTGGATTGAAGTAATATTTTCTTGGCAGGAGCTGAAGAAAACCGATGAGGACGGATTTCCAGGAACCATTCTTCTTCCCAGTAAACAACAACCTTTTTGACTACTTTCTAAAGTTAACTTAGTTACCGGTGGAACAAATAATTTAAATTTGACCAGATTGGGGTTAATGGTATTTAAAATCATGTATGAACCCAAAACCAGGAGCAAGCCAATCACCGCCCCCAAAATAATTTCCTTGGCTTTGGTGATTCGGCCGGAATCGCCGCCGGAAAAAAGCCACAACAGACCTCCCACCGCAATCATCACCACCGCCAAAATGCCGGCAATGCCCACTAAAAATTTATATAAAGCCTTAATGTATTCGGGAAAGGTGTTGATGTTACCGGCACCGGGAATAGGCACATTGGGCTCAAATTGAATGTCAGCTGCCAAGGCAACGCTGGCAACCAACAGTAATAAAAACAAAAAACTGGTCAAAAAACCCTTGATAAATAATTTTTTATTTCTTAAAACCATAAATCTATATAATCTATAACCTATAATCAATAGCCTATAATCTATAATTTTATTCTACCCCGCACCACTTTTTTATTCAAGATGCTACGAAAAAATCATTTTAATCAAAAAGTGGTGCGGGGTTCTATCACTTTTTCCAAATCAGTTAAACTGGCGGCTCCGCTCACCCTTTGGCCGTTAATGAATAAATAAGGCGTGCCGTCAATCTTCAGGGCCTGGCCTTCCTGGAAATCATCCTCCACCAAAGGCAGGGTTTCCTGGTTTTCCAAGCACTGGTTAAAGGCGTCAATATTAAGCCCTAACTGCTTGGCAATTTCCTGGTAAACGGTCTTGCCCAAACTTTCCTGATTGGCGTACAAAAAGTCGTGGTATTCCCAAAACTTATCTTCTAATTGGGCGCATCTCGCGGCCACGGCCGCGCTCTTGGCCTGCGGAAAAACCGGATTGGGAAAATCCTTCCAGATTAAAAGGATTTTGTCCCGATATTTTGCCAAAAACTGCGACAGGGTCTGGGCCAAATCGGCGCAGTGCGGGCACTGAAAGTCGCTAAAAACAATAACCGTGTTTTTAGCCGAAGCCGTGCCGATTCTCGGGTCAGTGGTTTTTAAGATTGGCTTATCAAGGGTGGGCTGTTCGGCTTGGGTAAAAAGCTTCTGCAACGCCGCAATTTTTTCCTGGCTTTCTTTCAATGACTGGCGGCTTAAAACATAGCGCGCAATAATCAGGGCGGCAAACAGCAAGAAAACAAAAAGCAGAATCTTAATGTAAAGGTCAATTTTTTTTTCCAACATAATCACTAATAAAATGCTAATAAATCACCAATCTACATCACAAATATGTCACGAATTCACTAAGACACATTGAATAAAGATTCGTGACATATTCGTGTCATTCTAAATTGATGTTGTACAACCCGCCGGTTTTTTCATCTTGAAAATAAAGAACTTTCTCGTCGCTGGAAAGGAAAATCTGCTGAACGGCATAGCCGGACTGGTTGCCGACTGGCTGGGCCAAAAGCGTTCTTTGTCCGGTGGCTAAATTCACCTTATAAAAAGAATCAAAGCTGTCTGTTGCCAGTCCCGGAAAAATGCCGCTACCTTCGGGCAGATAATCAGGGACGCCGCAGTAGGCAGTGGCGTTATCCGCCGCCATGGCGCATTTATAAGACCAGGTATTAAGCCCTAAATCAAGGTTGCCCAAGCCGATGTTGTCCCCCGAGGCCTCCACCGACCATAAAGTGGGCCTAAAGCCGTTTTCCGAACTGTAAACGCTGTATAAAAGCCGGTCACCCTGGGGCGTCCACTGGCCTTCAAA
>MHKL01000005.1:0-7703 GCA_001818835.1 Candidatus Komeilibacteria bacterium RIFCSPLOWO2_01_FULL_45_10
CGCTTCAAATTTCGCCTGGTCAATGACGCCGGTTTTAATTAATTGAGCGCCTAAATTTCCCCACCTCACCGGCAAAATAACTCCGGCGGCCGGCAAAACTTTATCCTCCAAAGCCGCTAAATCATCAGTTGCTGAAACAGTAGAGTTTACCTTAGCCGTTTGAGATTGAGAGTCGTTTTTAGAGGAACTTTTCGGCAAATATTTAAGTTGGCTGGTGTAAACCCAGGCCCCGGCCAAGATGACGACTGCCAGCACAATCGCGAGCGGCAAAATATATGAATTAAGGGGAGCAGCAACAAAGGCGGGTAGCTCTTCTTTTTTTTCATCTTCTTCACTGGAAGTAAAGATTTTAGTTTTCATACTTTTAATAAGTAGTAATGTTAATGATTAAGATTTCGTAGAATTTTTCTTAGACCAATAAAGCCAGTAGCCAAAAAGCGAGAGGATAAGCGCGGCCCAAATACCGTCCGGAATTTGATTCAAGAATGGCACGACTTTTTGGCTCCACTGATTTAATCCCTCGCCCAATTTTGTCTGCCAAACCGGCGCATAAAAAGCATTATGGGTTAAAGCCAAATATAACAGGATGACGCTCATTAACAGAAAAATAAGGCCGGCTAAGAGATTGGTGGAATGAACAAAAATGGTTTTGCCGCCGATTTTGACTTCCCACAATTTACCCTGAATGAACTTGCTTTGCTGAAGTTTGAACCGGTCGTAAAAATAAGCCAGAATAAAAAGCGGAAAAGTCATGCCAAAAACATAGGCAAAGGTGACCAGCAGGGCTTTCCAGAAAACCCCGGAAATCGCCGCCAAAGTGACGGCCCCGGCCAAAACCGGCGCGCAGCAAGAAGTGGCGGCCCCGGAAAAAATCCCCAGCAGAAAAACTGACTTAACATCCATGTTCCTCATATCGGTCTTGATTCTCTTGGTCATGGGCATTAAGGCCAAGCCCTTGCCCAAAATGGCCAAAACGGCCAAAATCAGCATTAACGAACCGCCGACAAAATACATTTCCCGGTGAAAATCCCTGAACAGCTGGGCAATCGCGGCCGCGCCCAGGCCAATGGGAATCAGAATCACGGCAATACCGGCAAAAAACACAAAAGTCATTTTTAGAATCTGGGCCTTTTGCCGAAAAGCCGAGGCTAGATAAGCGGGCAACAACACGGTAATGCAACAGGGCGCAAATAAGGCCACCAAGCCCGCCGCAAAAGCGGCAATCAAAGAAGCGCTGAAAATTACATCCATATGATTAATTGGTGACGTTAGCGGTGAATTTAAGTTCCACTTTGGGCGAAAGCGATGAGTTGGTTTCCAAGTAAACGGAGCGGCTTATCAAACCCACGCCGGCCGGGCCATGCGCCGCCGGATCAAAAATCGCTTCCACTACCAGTTCCTCGCCAGGATTAATCGTCACCTGACCTTTGGCCAGTCCGCTGTGGCCAGACATGCCGTAAGGACCAAATCTTTTTTGATCCGCGGTCGTCAGATAAGCGGTGGTGCACATGCAAGAAGTGGAAACTCTGTTAACGGTAACGGCTCCCTCGCCCTGATTCTTTAAGCGGAAAACATGGCTGACGTTACCACCGGGCATGGCAATAGTGCCAAAATTAAAACTTGCTTCCTCGGCAGTAAGCTGACCGTTGACTGATTGATTGTCTTGATTGTTTTGTGAGGATGACGAGTTCGTGAAAATAAGATATAGCCCCACTATAACCAGGAGCGAAATAAAACCTAAAATAAACCAAGTTGAATTTTTACTTGCGTTTTTCATAAGAGTTATTGATTTAATTCGGAGTCAATAATTTGCTTCAAAGAAGCAACCGGCAACGCGCCCTTAACGGGAATGCCATTGATGAAGTTGCCGGGCGTGCCGGTGACGCCATAAGAGATGCCTTCCTGGTATTCGGCTTCCACCTTGTCCCGGTATTTTCCGGAAGAGACGCAATCCCTGAACTGACTTAAATTCACGCCGATTTGTCCGGCTAGCTCCTCGTACAAAGCATTGCCTAAGCGGTCCTGGTTGGAGAATAAGCCGTCGGCAAACTGCCAAAAGCCAATGTCGCCTTTTTGTTCGGCAGTACATTCGCTGGCTTCGGCCGCGGGCCGGGCGTTAGGATGGAGTGAATCCAAGGGAAAATGCTTGTAAATCCAGGCAACCTGGTCGCCGTACTCGCTCATTACCTGCTGCATGGTGGGATGAAAGGCGCCGCAGTAAGGACACTGGAAATCGGAAAACTCCACGATTTTAACGGGCGCGTTTAAGTTTCCTCTGACATGCTCATTGCCGGTCAGCTGAATGTTGACCAGTCCGCCTTGGGCGGCATTCGGAGCAACCGTTGGCGCCACGGCCGGATTATTGACATCAGTATTATTAACTTTTTCGCTTCCTCCTTTTTCCGCCAGCGTTTGGGAAAGCAGGATAAAGAAACCGACGGTGCCCAAAATCAGAACGCTGAAAATAACGCCTAAAATAAAGCTGGTTTTGGGAGCAAGAGACGAAAAAACATTCTGCTTTTTATCTTCGGACATACTTAATAAGAGAATTAATGATAAACCCAAGCTAAGCTTGGATAAACAAAATTCCATCTCTAACGAAGAGGCGTTAGAGGAAAATTTAGCAGAATGTCTTTGGCTGAATGAGGCCGTCCGCGTAAGCCAGGAGCAATCGGTCAAACGGCTTAAGGCGGCCTAAAGATATTTGAGATTTGAAAAAATAACGATGAAATAATTTTTCCGGCAAGGCTTTTCTTCTAGCCAAAAATGATTTCAACAATCTTTTGGTTGACCGGATGGCTAAAACAACAACGGCCGCCACTAAACCAATTACCAGTAAATTTCTCATGTAAATCAGGTGGTCAAGGTCATTACCGCGGCCGCAAAAACTGTCAATCGGCTTCAAACCAAAATGAAAACCGTTCATGCCGCACTGCGGCATGGCAACGGGCATTAATAAAATTCCGGCTAAGGCGAGAAAAGTCAGTATATATAAGCTCTTTTTAGTCATTGGGATTATTATAGCACAAAATTGAGAAAACAAGAAAGCAAAGAAGCATCGGCTAAAGGCCGATCAGCCTCTTAAGCCATAGGCTTATCAGCCTTTGGCTGTGGCTGTGGCTGAAGAAAGCATACGGCGACTTCGTCGCCTAATCAGAAAAGCAAAAAAACAATTCTTGCTTATTTGTTTTCTTGCTTATTTGTTTTTTTGATTAAATGATTACTTCTTCCCGCGCGCTTCCACAATGGCCATTTCCACGTTTTTCGGCACTTCGGCGTAATGGTCAAATTCCATGGTGTAAGACGCCCGGCCCTGGGTTAAAGACCTTAAAGCGGTGGCGTAACCGAACATGGAAGCCAAAGGCACCAAACCGTCAATCACCTTCATCTGGACGCGGTCGCTCATATTGGTAATCTGGCCGCGCTTGGAATTAAGGTCGCCAATCACTTCGCCCATAAAATCGGCCGGGGTAACGACCTCAATTTTCATCATCGGCTCCAAAAGCACCAGCCCGGCTCTTTTGGCCGCCGCCTGCAAGGCCATGGAACCGGCAATTTTAAAAGCCGCTTCCGAAGAGTCAACTTCATGGTAAGAACCGTCAAAACAGGTAGCTTTAAAATCAATCAGAGGATAGTCGGCCAAAACGCCGTTATCGGACGCTTCCTTAACGCCCTTCTGGATGGCCGGCAGATATTCGCGGGGAACAATACCGCCCTTGATGGCGTCAACAAATTCATAGCCCTTGCCCCGCTCCTGCGGTTCAAGCTTCAGCCAGCAATGACCGTACTGGCCCCGGCCGCCGGACTGGCGGATGTATTTGCCTTCGGCTTCGGCCGTGCCTTTAATGGTTTCCTTGTAAGCCACTTGGGGCTTGCCCACGTTGCACTCCACGCTGAACTCCCGTTTCATCCGGTCAACGATAATTTCCAAATGCAATTCGCCCATGCCGGCAATAATGGTCTGTAAAGTTTCCTCGTCGGTTTTAACCCTGAAGGTCGGGTCCTCTTCCATGAGTTTGGAAAGCGCCATGCCCATTTTTTCCTGGTCAACTTTGGTTTTGGGTTCAATGGCCACGGAAATGACCGGGTCCGGGAAAGCGATTGATTCCAGAACAATCGGCTTATCTTCGTCGCAGAGGGTATTGCCGGTGGTCGTGGCTTTTAAGCCCACGGCCGCGGCAATGTCACCGGCGTAAACCTCTTCCACGTCCTCGCGGTGGTTGGCGTGCATGATCAAAATCCGGCCGATCCTTTCCTTTTGGTCGGAAGAGCTGTTGTAAACGTAAGAGCCGGCTTTTAAGGTTCCGGCGTAAATCCTGAAAAAGCAAAGTTTGCCCACGTAAGGGTCGGTGGCGATTTTAAAGGCCAAAGCGGTAAAGGGCTCTTTATCGTCCGCCTGGCGAACGACTTTAATTTCTTTATTACCGGGTTCAAAACCAGCCATGGGCGGAATGTCCAAAGGCGACGGCAAAAAGTCGCAGACCGCATCCAGTAAAAACTGCACGCCTTTGTTTTTTAAGGCGCTGCCGCATAAAACCGGCACCAGTTCGTTTTTAACCACGGCCTGGCGCAAGGCGTGCTTAAACTCCGCTTCCGTGATTTCCTTGCCTTCCAGATATTTGTTCATTAAAACCTCGTCGGTGGACGAAACCGCTTCCAGCAGTTTGGCGCGGTGTTCTTCCACCTTTTCCTTCAGCTCGGCTGGCACGGCCTCTTCCTCAACGATTTTGCCCAGATCATCTTTGTAAAAATAGGCCTTCCGCCTGAATAAATCAATGATGCCTTTAAAATTTTCTTCGGCGCCGATGGGCAATTGAATCGGGTAAGCGCTCTTGGTCAGGCGCTGGTGGATTGACTTTAAATCCTTGTAAAAGTCCGCGCCCATCCGGTCCATTTTATTGATGAAGCAAATCCGCGGCACGCCGAACTTTTCCGCCTGATGCCAGACCGTTTCGGACTGCGGCTCCACGCCGGCCACGCCGTCAAAAACCACCACGCCGCCGTCCAAAACCCTCAGCGACCTCTGGACTTCGGCCGTAAAATCAATGTGGCCCGGCGTATCAATGATGTTAATGCGGCAATCCTGCCAAAAGCAGGTGGTGGCCGCCGAAGTGATGGTAATGCCCCTTTCCTTTTCCTGCGCCATCCAGTCCATTTCCGCCGCCCCCTCATGGACCTCGCCGATTTTATGCTTTTTGCCGGTATAAAAAAGAATGCGCTCGGAAACGGTGGTTTTGCCGGCGTCAATGTGGGCGATAATGCCGATGTTGCGGTATTTTTCTATGGGATATTGTCGGGGCATGAAATTTAAGTCAAAAAATTAAAGGTTAAAATTGCTACGTGATGCCGGCAGGCAGGTAGGCTACGTGATTTTTACGCAAAATGAGCGAAGGCACGGTTGGCTTCGGCCATGCGGTGGACGTCCTCTCTTTTCTTGACGGCTTCGCCTTCGCCTTTGGCCGCGGCGATTAATTCTTCCGCCAGCTTTTGGGCCATGGGCTTGCCTTTCTTGGTTTGGGCCGCGTTAATCAGCCAGCGGTAAGCCAAAACCAAACGCCGGTCGCTGGAAACCACCATGGGAATCTGGTAGTTGGCGCCGCCAATCCGGCGGCTCTTGACTTCCAGCTGCGGCGAAACGTTTTTTAAGGCTTCTTCAAAAACGACCAAAGGATCGCCTTTGGTTTTGGCGGAAATAACGTCCAGGGCGTCGTAAACGACTTTCTGCGCCACCGTTTTTTTTCCGCCCCGCATAATATAATTGATTAACTTGGCGATTCTAACGCTATTAAACTTCGGGTCAGGGGCAATTTTTCTTTTAACTGACGGTTTGCTTCTCATAAATTATTTTTTAGCTTTCTCCCGTTTGGCGCCTTTCGGCCTTGCTCAAGGCGCCTTTAAAACTTAAAGGTATTGATAAATTCAATGAGTCACTGTTATTAACTTTACTTCTTGGATTTTTCCTGCTTGGCGCCGTAAAGCGAGCGGCCTTGTTTGCGGTTATCCACGCCCAGAGCATCATAACGGCCGCGGACAATGTGGTAACGGACGCCCGGCAAATCCTTAACGCGGCCGCCCCTGATCATGACAATGGAGTGCTCCTGCAAATTGTGGCCGACGCCCGGAATGTAGGCCGTCACTTCCATGCCGTTACTTAACCGGACGCGGGCGATTTTCCTTAAAGCTGAGTTCGGTTTTTTAGGGGTCATAGTCGTCACCTTAACGCAAACGCCTCTTTTAAACGGCGAACCCTCCGACTCAATGGTTTTCGTTCTCTTTAAAGTGTTTTGCCTAAGCAACAAAGCCGGCGTCTTGGATTTTCTCTTGGACATTTTTCTGGGTTTTCTGATTAATTGACTAATGGTTGGCATCTTTTAAATAATTAGTAATTAAGGTTGACGGGATTATATAATAAAAAAGATAACCAGTCAAGCTTGCCCGCCTAAATTAAAAATTTTGGCGGGTGGGACCGATTATCAGCCACTAAATTTTATCAATTGGAACCTAATCCACTGGTTGATAGTGTAACAAAAGCTGGGAATAATGTCAAGGTTAAATCCCGCACCTCGAGCGAAGTCGAGAGGTGCGGGATAAAAAAAGGCCATCCCAATGGGGTGGCCTATGCGTGACTACTTAATTTTCAATGGCCTCAATGGCTGGGGTAATGTGAGTACATTCCCCATGGTGAAGCAGGTAAACCGCTTTGCCTACTGCCGGATCTTCTGCAACACCATTAAGGTGTTCTATGCTTCCGGCACCAGGGTCGGCATAAACCGGAATACCTTGGTCAACTTTTTTCCCGCCCTTTGTCAAGATAAATTCATCGCCGCTGGCGGAAAGTTCAAAACTCTCCCCTCCTGCCCTAAACTTCATCTTTGCCTCCTATATTTGAAAATTACCAATGATTTTTTGATTGATGCCTAATTGCAAACCGATTTGCCTGATTGTTTCGTTCAGCCGTTCTTTCATCTTGAGCATTCCGCCTTTGGCTTGAATGGTACTAGAGTTGTATTCACCGTTATTGGAAAATTCTTCCTGAATGGCTGGCAAAACATTATCCTGCTTAAGCCGACTAAAAATTTTTTCCGTTGCTTCAATCAATTCTCTGACTTTTTCTTTAGCCGCTGGAGACAAAACCGCTTGGTCTAACGCCCTGACGCCGGCCAGGACATTTTCAAAAGTTTCTTCCAGAATCAAGATGTTCTTTTGGGCGGCCGCTGTGGCATCTTGCTTTAAAAAATCAGGGCTGATTAACCGAAAACCGACATTTTTAAAACCAATGTTGGCCAGCATATCGGCGTCAAAAACAACCTGATCAACCTTATCCTGCGGTTCCGGGAAACGCTGACCTTTATTCATCCTGACCAAAAAAGGATGGTTCATGTGCCGTTCAATGGCTTCTTTGACTTTTTCTATGATTTCATCGGTAATCTCCACGCCTTCAAAAACCTGCCCTTTCATCCCCTCAAGCATTGTTTCGGCATATTCAACGCCTTTTAAATGATGGCCCATTAAATCGGAATTTAATTTGCCACTGTCATGCAGAATGGTGGCTAAGGTGGCCGCTGTTTTTTCTTCTTGAGATAAATCCGGCTGTGCTTCAACTAGCCCGTTGGCGTAACCTAAAACAATATTGTTATGAGTGGCCAGATTTGGGCGCATCATCATTCTCTCGGGCCGGCCCTGGCAGTCATTCTCGTATTGTC
>MHKL01000005.1:7752-11641 GCA_001818835.1 Candidatus Komeilibacteria bacterium RIFCSPLOWO2_01_FULL_45_10
TTCAGCGGCGTCAGGATGTTCTACTGTTAAAGGCATTGATTCTATACTCATATTGACTTTTTGAACTATTCAAATTAGCATCTATTCTTTTCTATGTCAAGTTGAAAAATATTAATCAACAAATTCAAAAAAACCTATAAATCAGATTAAGGAAAAAATTGAACAAAGCGCTGAAAATGCCGATGTTCAAAAAATTATCAACCAGAATCAGCATTAACAGCAGAAACGGGCCGTTTTGCGCCAGATTAATTTTGAACTGATTAAACCGCTCCGGCAGCAGGTTAAACAAAACGTGCGAGCCGTCCAAAGGCGGAATAGGGATTAAATTAAAAACGGCCAGAACCAGGTTAATCATCACCAGCATAAACAAAAAGTTGACCAGCAGATTTTCCGCTCCCAATGACGTATAAGTGACGATTAATTTTAAAATAACGCTGAAAACAATGATGCTTAAAACATTGAAAAAAATGCCGGCCAGGGAAACGATGTTATCGCTGGTTTTGCCATTCTTGAGATTATAAGGATTGACCGGCACGGGCTTGCCCCAGCCAAAGCCGGCAAAAATCAGCATTAAAAATCCCACCAAGTCCAGGTGCTTGAGAGGATTCAAAGTCAGCCGGCCCATGAGCTTGGCCGTCTGGTCGCCGTGAATGGTGGCCGCCCAGGCATGGGCGAATTCGTGGACGGTAATGCCGTAAAAAATAGACAACAGCCACGCCACAAACAACAGCGGATTTTGGAATAACAGGCCGAGAATCATATATTTCCCTATTATACCACAACTACCTGATTTGATAACCGCAAACTAAAAGACAGGGTTTGGCTTTTTCAGACCCTGTCTTTTAAATTTTTTACTAACGACTATTGAGCGGCAGCGGTAAGATTGCCGGCCGAAACAAAAGATTCCGTCTTGGGAATAATAATAATATTATCCCAGCCATAATTTTTGGCATTAAAGGTTACTTCGTCAACAATCCATCTTTTCTGGCCATTCTCAATTAAGTAAACTTTGTCGCTGTCTGAATATTTAACCAAACTGCCGTTAGGCCGAACATCTGCTGATTTGATTGAAGAACCCTCGGCATATTTAGCCAACGCCATATCAGAAATCCACGCCACCTGCTTCCACTCATAACCTAGGCCTAAATAAACCTCTGCCGTTTCTACCCAGTGGCGGTAACCTAAATCATCAATAAAATAAACTTTTTCATTAGTGCCTTTAATCATCTGGCCGGCGGTAAAGGTATGAGTGTCAGAATAAACCATATCTGAACCGCGGGAAATATTATTAACATTGTTAGTAATGGTTAAATCAGACCACTTATAACCATAGGAAAAATACATCATTTCTGAAGTAAAGGCGCGCCGGTAGCCCTGATTGACCAAATAAACGGCTGTGGAGTTAGCGGCTTTAATTACCTTGCCTTCATAACTAGCGGCATCAAATGTTTTAGTGCCAATAACAGCAAAGGTGGTTAAGTGATTGAAGTAAGCAGTAATTTTATTATTGGCTACGTCAATGGTAGAGGTTAAGGAAACCCAGAAATTATTAGTGGTATTATAATAATAAACTTTCAAACTACTCTCATCCAACCCCGCCAATTGTTCATTAGTATAAGTTAAAGTTAAGGTTAAACTATCGCTGAAGCTAGTAATAGTGGCCTCGCCAGCTTGAGCGGAAACGGCATAAGTTAAGCCGCCGACAATGGCGCTACCAGTCGGCACCGCTGGCACGGCTGATGAACCGCTACCCGTTGTGGCCGTATCACCGCCGCCGGTTGTGGTAGTGACTGCTACCTGATTAACTATTAAAGCTGTTTCAGCGCCAACCGCCTGCGGCGGGATAATTACTTGAGCCATTGTTCCGGCAGCGGTTGTTAATTGGGTTTGAGCGCCGCTGGTCGGACTGACCGTTACCTGACCATTGGTTGTTGACGGCGCTTCGGCGGTGGGCGCGACTTGCGGAGCACTAATTGTTTCGCTGCCCGTGGTCGTAGTGTGTTGAGCTGGTTGAGTAATTATTGGTGACGATTGAGCGCCGCCGCTCGTTCCCCCGCCGCTCGGCAACACGGCCGTTGAAGCAGAAACAGCGCCAGAAGCAGCCGACTCGCCATTAGAATTAGAACTGGTAATTTTATAATAGTAGGTAACACTGGAGCTTAAGCCCGTATTGCTGTAACTAATGGTGGAGCCGCTGGCAATAGTGGCTAAATTGGCAAATGAGCCGGCAGGATTGGTATCACGGTAAAGCACATAGCCGGTAGCGCCGTCAACCGCTATCCAAGAGAGATTGATTTGATCATAAGGGCTGAAAGAATCCCGAGTGGCGGCAAAGCCGGTAGGAGTATCAGGCACATCTTCGCCGGTCGGCACCACCGGCGCAAAATCGGTTAAGTGGGAAACGCGGGCCGTTAAAGTGTTATTGGTCGTATCCAAGGTGGCGGCCACCGGCTCCCAGGAATTATTAGTGGTGTTCCAATAAGCCAACTGTAAATCATTTTCTGACGAACCGTTAGGAATATCCGAATCATTATAACTAATCACCACCTCAATGGAACTATTTAGAGTGGAAATCGTGGTCCCAGAACTGTCGCTCGCGGTGATTGATTGAGCCGCGTCTGATAGAGGAGCAGCATTTAAGGTGGATGGCGGCACCGTGTTTGGCTTACCCACATTAACGGTAACGGCGGAGGAACCGGTGCCTAATGCATTTGCCGGAATGGTCACTTTAATATCTGATTGGGAAATGGAACCGCCGGAAGAAGGCACCATGCTTTGAGTTTCTGGTTCGAAAAAAGTGCAGCCGGAACGGCTGGTTAAAGAAATGTTCACGGTGCCGGAACCGGTTTGGCTTGTACCTAAACTTTGATAATAACATGGTCCGTCGGCATAAACCGTCCAGGTGCCGTCATCAACTTCCAGAGAATAGGTGCCATCAGCATTTAATTCCGCACCCACCCAACCCTGATTACTGGCTTTGGTGGCCCAAACAAAACCCTCTGTCAGTTCACTGTTAGTTGAGGCATTGGTAACCGTACCAGTAATCGTCGCCGCTGAAGCAGTTAAAGTTAAATTAAAAGGGATACTAGTGCTAATCGTCTGTTGGCTGGGAGTATTAATATAACCGGGTAAACTGGCGCCAATCATATAAGTGCCGGCAGGAATCTTCATTGAATAATTGCCGCTGGAATCAGCCACGGCATTATATTTGCCAGGCGAGTCGGTTTTAGCTGCCCAAACCGTGGCGCCGGCCGTAGCCGTGCCGCTCACCGTATATAAAGTCGGCAAAGCAATGGTTAAATTAGTGACTTGGCCGGCAGTGATGGTGGCGCTGCGAGCGCCGCTGTTGGCCGCCAAAGAAGTCAGTTCGCCATAAGCCGGCGTCCCCACTCTTACATCATAAGTGCCGGCGGGTAAGCTGAATTTGGTGACTAAATTATCAATATCAGTGAAACTAGGAGAAGTGCCGGTGGCAGAAAAAGAATTAGAGCCATTGCCTTTGCCTGAAGAATTAAAAGCGCCGGCAAAAACCGGACTTAAACTGGCCACATTGCCATCGGTAATTCTGATTTGCAAATAACCGGGAACGGCGACTGTAAAATCTTGGTCAGTGACATTGGCTAAAGAAACGTCCACATTGGTTAAATGATTCAATCCGCCTAAATCTTCATGCCAGCCGCCAACCGTATAAGTGCCGGCCGGCACTTTTAAGGTATAAGTGCCGTCGCCTCTAGTTTGCGTGCCATTGCCGCCGGTTGAACTAAAAGCAAAAATATGAACGTATTGATAGGTGGTCTCACCCTCATCATAATCACCGCTAATATTAGCATCGTTATAAACTCTTCCCTGAATGGTTTTGAAGTTGCCGCTGGAAATAGTAAAATTCTGG
>MHKL01000005.1:11716-13256 GCA_001818835.1 Candidatus Komeilibacteria bacterium RIFCSPLOWO2_01_FULL_45_10
AACACCCGGCCGGGAGTAAATGGTATATTGGCCGCTGCTATTAGTCATCGCTTGATTAAAACTGCCGTCAGAGCCGTTAGCCATGACCGAAACGCCTTGCAAAGCCACGTTATCAGCGTCGCGGACAGTACCGGAAATATAAGTGGAGGGTGATTCAAAGATAATGGCTTTGGTGGTAGTGGTAGTATCGCTGGCAACAGTCACCGGATATTCTTTAAAACCCATGCCCGGCGCCATCACCTGAACGGCAAAAGGTCCGGCTGGCGCTTTCAAAACATAAGTATTGCGCGCCGTGGCGCTGCAAACTCCCGCGCCACCCGGCCCCATCATCTCTTCGCCAGTGCGCCTTAAATTCAAACAGACATTGGTAGTAATCGTTGAGTTATCAATACTGTTAGTTAAAGTAACTTCTATCCGCTTATTAGCGGCTACAAAAGCCACAGCGGTAGTGGTGACGGTATTGGTATCAGGCACATAAACTGGATTAATAATCGGCGTCCAATATTCAGTATTGCCACTGACTAAAGTGTTCTCGCTCATGACATTTATATTCCAAGTGTTGTTTGATTTAACGGGAATCTTAAAGTAACCGACACCAGAACCGTTTAAACCAGCTGTGGTGTAAGCAGTGCTGGTAAAAACCTCGCTAAATGTTTGAAGTTGGGCGGTATAAGCTCTGATATAAATGCCGGCAGCGTCGGCTACGCCGCCAGTGATGGTGCCGGCAATAAAACTGTCCGGCACTTCAAAAGTCGGCTGAACCGTGACCGTCTCGCTGCCGGTGACATTCACTTGAATCATGTTCGGCGAAATATAGCTTTCAAAAAAGCTGGAGGTTTCGCTGAACGGCATCACAAATAAAATATAGGTGGCGCTTAAAAGATTGGAATAGGTAAAAGTGCCGTCAGCCGCCACTGATTTAGTGCCCACGTAAAAGCCCTCTGACGGCGAGCCCATACCCACCTGCAACTGTGCCGCTTCATCGGCCGTGACCGTTTCTAAGGCCCCGCCAGCGCGCCTGACTTTAACCGTGCCGGTAACGGTGTTATTGCCGCCAATTTGAATGGAATCAACCGGCGGCGGGCCAAACTGATTAGCGCCCGTATCCATCCCATAATAAACGCCATCCACTAAACCGTTATTGGCCGTGGTCGTAAAAAATCTAAATACCTGATAAGCGCCTTTGACAGGGTTCTGAACGCGGCCAATGGTCACGGTCACGGTATCGCCGGCAGCCACGGCCTCATTGCTAATCGTTAAAATCCCCGCATTTAAACCGTTGTCAGTAGTCATGGCCACTGCCCCCTCAGCAATCTGAGGAGCATTAGCACTAGAGCCATTAATATCGGCTTGCGCAGAAGTAGTGGCATTAGTTAAAGTAAAACCAACAGGGAAATTTATCCAAATTTTTTCACCAACGGCCAAGGTAGTGCTGGCCGTAAACTGCAAACGATACTGAGTAGTAACGCTGGCGGCAGTACTGGAAGCAGTTAAAGTGGCGGAGGTAACCGCTCCTCCTCTTCTTTTTAACAAAGCGGCA
>MHKL01000005.1:13273-13840 GCA_001818835.1 Candidatus Komeilibacteria bacterium RIFCSPLOWO2_01_FULL_45_10
TAAATCAGCGCCGCAACCGTTAGCTGGATTGCCAGCAGTCGTTAAAGTACAGGTCTTAGCTGACCAGCTTAAAGGCGAGGCAAACTGACTGAGTTCAGCCGCCGGATTGGTGATGCCGGAAATTTTAATAGTAAAATCATTGTTAGCCGAGGTCTGGGAGGTTAAAGCCATAATGGTTACTACCCGGTTATCCGGCCCGCCCACTACTAACGGAGAGGTAGCAAAAGTCACGGCATCGCCGCCAGCGGCCGTACTGGTAGCCGTTACCCCGCTTAAATCCCAACTGCCTTGACCAATAGTGGGAAAAGTAATTACCACGGCATCGGTGTTGGCGGTCAGCGCCGTGGCATTATTAATGGTAAACTGCCAGGTGGCGCTACTTTGACCGATTAAATTATCAACATTATTACTCAAAGGCGCAACTGTCACTGAAGTTAATGCCGCTGCCTTGGCAATTTGAGGCATAAAAAATACCCCAGTCGGGACTAAAGACCATAAAAAAACCGCTAAAATGCTGATAACTGCAACTAAGCTTTTTTTAAAATTCCTCATATTTTCTTAAATTAA
>MHKL01000005.1:13855-20341 GCA_001818835.1 Candidatus Komeilibacteria bacterium RIFCSPLOWO2_01_FULL_45_10
ATAAACCTTTTAAACGTAAAGAAAAATCAATAACTTGAGGTTATCCACCACTAATTATAACACTCTTAGAATGTCAAGGGAATGTCTTGTAAAAATCCAGAATTTCTCTATAATAAGCAAGTGTCGGGGTGTGGCCCAGCTGGTCTAAGGCGCATGCATGGGGTGCATGAGATCGGAGGTTCAAATCCTCTCACCCCGACCACTTCAAATATTACTACCGTTGCTAATTCTCAAATAAAACCTCAAATGAAACCAATTATCGGTTTTTCTCTTAATGGTTTATATCGCTGGTCTAAAGACCTTGATTTTTTATTGAAAAATCTACGCCAAAATGTGCCAGCCGCCCAAGCCATTGAGCTTTCACACCACTGGACTCTAAAAGAAATCCTGAAGAATGCCCGCCATCTCAAACGCTACCGTTTTCGTTCTTTTCATTTGCCGAAAAAAAATTATCCGCAATGGATTAAAGATTTGAATCAACACCAGCGTCAATTAAATCTCAATCACTTGGTGATTCACCCAAACGTTATTAAAAACTGGGCGGCGATTATTGAAAGCAAAATTCCGATTGCCGCGGAAAACATGGACAAATACAAAAAGAAGTTTAAAACCATGGCTGAAATGGCTAAACTGTTCAGGCAACGGCCCGCTCTAAAATTATGTCTGGACATCAACCATCTAGCGACCCAGTTCCCGGGCCAAATGGCGTTCTGGCAAAAAAAATTCAAAAAACAAATCAAGGAAATTCATCTTTCGGCCATTAACAGAAATTATTACTCCTTTGCCAAACAACCGAAACACGCCCTCTGCCTTTTTGACAAAAATATTCTTAAAGGATTAAAAATTAAAGACCGGCCGGTGATTTTGGAGGGGGCGGTTCCGGCCGGCCGCTGGGATTTGGCTAAAAAAGAATTTGCCCTGGTCAACGCCCATTTAAAAACGCTAAAATAACTCTTACTCGCCATCTATTATAAAAACCACTTCCTCATAGAAGTGGTTTTGAAATTTGGAATTTGAGATTTGAAATTTGTTTGGAAATTGGGATTTGGGATTTGGAATTTGAATTAAATAGCCCTACCAAAATTGGCATGATTGGAAGTTCCTTTGCTCCATATGTGCCACGCAAGTTATGCAAGTTAATCAAGCTTTTAGGGCTTAATTCAGTAACCGACAAAACGCGCGTTGCGGCAGCTGGGTGTTCGCAGTTTTGACCCACGGGCCAAAACAATTAAAACTCCCAATAATTTTGGTTGTAGAGCTCCAATCTGCCTTAAAGGTAGGGCACCCTTATTATAGCACGCCCGAAAATGACCGGCAATATAAAATAAAGGGGGTTCTTCTAAATAACAAGAACCCCCACGAAAACCGGTTTTAAGAAACTAGGCCCAGTGCCTTTCTGATGTCCTTAATGGTCAAAAGCGGCTGTTCAAGAACCGAAAGCATTGGCAAACTGCCCAGATTAACCGGCGCGCAGCCATTGCTGCAGGAACCCTGGATTTTCCTTTCCGTCTGGACGCAACCGCCCAAATCGCCCGGGGGCATTGGGCTGTCAGTGGCTGCCCAAACCTTGGTAATCCGCTCACCGCAAGTGCATTTTGTCTGCATCTTTCCCTCCAAAATAATGATTTGTTATTATTGTTCAAAAATCTTAATCCATGAATTTCCCGAACTAAAATCTTTAAACAATCTACCCTGAACCACTCCCCCTCGACTGCGCTCGGGGTCGGGTTCAGGGATAAATAAAAACTAGCCCCTGATGGCTAGTTTTAAATTTTTATTTATTTCAAATCAACTAACCACCAGGCAAGCTAGGTAAAATAGAAAAAGAAACCAAAATTGTTGATTTGGCTGAAAATCTGATTTTTGGTTTCTTGACTAATCATAATAGTATTATTTAGTTTAGCAAAAATAAACTTATTGTCAAATTAAAATTGTGGATAATTAAATTATACATCCCTAAAAACCAAATGAATAATTCTCGCCACTGTTTTACCAATATCATCTGAGTTGTTATTGATAATATGAGGATGAAATCTTACTAGCTCTTTTTCCATCCGATCAACTAAACTTCCCCTCTTTTTTCTTTTAAAATCATCCTTTAGTGAGGTTTTTCTTCTTTCAATTCTCGCTAATCTCACCTTTTCATTAGTTTTTATCAAAAAATAAAAATCTGGCCAAACTATTGGCAGATTATTTAACTTAAAAAAATTCTGATAATTTGCTCCCCTTATTTTATGGTAAGCTAAAGTTGAATAAATATAACGATCGCAAATCACCCATTTTGATTTCAATAACTCATTAATTATCCCTGATTTAAATATTGACGATGATAAATAAAAAAATAAACTTGCAGAGGAGGGGGTATTATTTTTAATAAATGGCTTCAATTTATTATAACCGCCATTCTCATCTTCAGCTTCCTTTTCATAATGAATTGCCGGTATTCCTCTTTTAGCCAATTCTTTTTTAAAAGTCAGGGAAAGGGTGGTTTTGCCAACGCCGTCTATACCTTCAAAAACTATCAGTTTACCTTTCATAACATTTTTAAAACTTCTCTTACCCGATTTAGTATCTTTCCATCTTCTTGACCTCGCTGTACTTCAAATTTATAGCGTATTAATCTCCTGGCGATTTCAGCAGCCGCTTCTCTTTGGACAACCTCATCATTAATAATGCCCTTGGAAATCATATTAATGCCCATGTGGGTGGCCGATGTTAAAGTTCTAAGATGCCGACCTCTTTCTTTAAACTTTCTTGCTAATTGACGAAGAAGTTCATAATTATCAAGATCGCGTTGATATGAAGTAGCTCTGCCGTGACGCTTGTCCTTCAATACTACATCGTAAAAATCAGCGGCAGCTGCCATATAAGCTATGTTTAACGGGTGGCTGACAGGCAAATCATGAACGGGAAAAGTTTCAAACTTTAAATAACGAGGTGAGTTCCCCGACTTAAGTTCGTGATAAAGCTGACTTAAACAAATACCAAACTTACCGCTACCGCCGCCCGGGCTGATTATAAAAACCAATTTTTTTTGTGTCTTAATAAAAGGATTTATCTGATAACCATTAAAATTTACTTTCTGATACTGATACTTATCAATGCTATAAAAACGGTACGTTGATACCTTTAATGATTTAAGCTTATTTTCAAAAGCTTTAATTAATGGGGATATCTCCTTTCGGCGATCTAGTAAACTTAATACTACATTTTTTATAATTACACCTTTATTTTTAAATTCTTTAAGCAACCTGATTGTCTCTAAATCATAAGTAATCTGAAAATCCCCTCTGATTCTTTGTTTAATTATATCTTGTGAAGAAACAACAAAGATTAATTCACTTTTCTTATAGAACTTCTTAATCAGCTCAAATTTAGTATCTTCGCGGTAACCGGGTAAAACCCTGGCAGAATGCTTATCATTAATTATTTTTCCGCCGACTTCAATGTAAAGTCTATCAGAAGAGGAGTTAATAAAAGATTGTAGTTCCTTTGATTGATAATATAAATATTTATCCGTATCAAAACCGCTCTCTTGTCCTTTCATATCTTTTTGAAAATAATTATTTAAAACATTACTGCTTCATCAGCTCGCTTGTAATCATAAATCTCTCCTTGGTGAAACCATAGCTGCTCTTCAAAACTTGCTTCTTCAATGGAACTAGAGGCATGAATCATATTTTTAACCGTTCTTTTATTTAAATTAGCTAAAATAGGAGAATCTAAGGAATAATCACCGCGAATCGTGCCTGGCGTAGCAAAACGAGGCAAGGTATTGCCAACCATCATCCTGACCGCATCAACGGCATGCACCCCTTGTAGTAAAACAACTACTATTGGTCCAGAAGTTAAAAACTCCATATTCCACTGACGCACCATTTTACCAATCTCATAAGAATCCTTTGTGCCTAACTCCTCATTAGGATCCAGACCATATTCTTCATAACTTTTTAATGTCTTCTGACCAACGGCACTTAAATAATCCCGATTATTGGGATAGTGTTTTGCCACTAAATCCTTTTTTACCCAGACCATTTTTAAGGCAATTATTTTTAAACCAGCTTTTTCAAATCGCGATAAAATCTCCCCGATTAAAGCTCTTTGAACAGCGTCTGGCTTTAGAAGAATAACTGTTTTCTCTCTTTTAGGATCTCTAATCTTTTTCATATATTTATTTTAAATGTTGTTTGATTTTATCAACCACTTCGGCTGGCGTCAGGTTGGCTTTGACTAAATAGCCGTCCGCGCCTAAGGCCTTGCCTTTGCCCACGTCTTCGTCCTGGCCCAAATTAGTCAAAAGAATAATGGGCACTCCCTTGGTTTTGGGATCGGCTTTCAGTTTTTTCAGAACGGAAAAGCCGTCCAGTTTCGGCAAAATAATGTCCAACAGTATCAAATCGGGCTTTTCCGCCAAAGCCAGTGCCAGACCGGTTTCGCCGTCCAAGGCCTTGCGGATGTTAAAACCCTCGTTTTTAAACTTGGTTTCATACATGTTGGCCAGCATTTCCTCGTCTTCAATTAAAAGGATGTTGGGTTGTTTTGTTGGCATAAATATCTAACTATTAAATCTATTAAATGATTATTCTTATTATAGCAGAAAGATTCAAAAAAATCAAGCCGGTTTTTGTTTAATTTTCGCAAAATTATGCCGTTGGCCCAAAAAGCGACGTCGCCCGAAAGATCGGTGCGCCAAATTTGAATCTTTAATCGCTCCAGCCGCTTTAAAACCAAAGGAGAGGGATGGCCGAAATTATTGTCCTGGCCAACGGAAATAACCGCGTCTTGAGGCGAAACGGCTCTTAAAAAATCCTCGCTTGAAGAGCCATTACTGCCATGATGGCCAATTTTTAAAACATCGGCCTTAAGCGATGCCAGCCAATTCTTAAGAATCGCTTTTTCCCCCGCCTCCTCCAAATCGCCGGTAAAAAGAAAGCTGGTTTGGCCATAAGTTAAAAACAGAACAACGGACGTATTGTTTAAATTTCCCTCCTGGCCGGCTGATTTTTTTTCCGACGCCTCCTCGTAAGAATGGCCGGCCAAATCGGCAAAGGGACTAACCACAATTAACTGGATATCGCCGGAGAATAAAAAACGCTGGCCGCTGACGGCTGTTTTAAAAGGAATGTTTTTTTCTTTGATGATTTTCAGCCACTCCTCATAACTGCTGTTTTTTGCCAAAGCGCCGGTTGCCAAAACCTCTTTAATTCGATACCTCTTCAAAACCTCTATTAAACCAACGAGATGGTCTTCATGTGGGTGGGTTAAAACCATCAAATCAACTGTCCGGTCGTAAAACGGCAGGGCGCTTCCGAGCTTGGCAATAAAACCATTATCCGGTCCGCCGTCAATAACAATGTTTTGGTGTAAAGGTGTTCTGATAAGAATGGCATCGCCCTGGCCAACGTCAAAAAAATAAACTTTTAGATATTGGTCCTGGCCGGACTGCCAAACAACCGCCGTTAAAACGGCGGCAACAAGCAACAGGCCAATAAAAATTTTGAATAGTTTTTTCATATGGCAACTTGGGACCAGCTAAAATGAGCCAGCATCTCCGCCACTTTTAAAACATAGGTTAAAATTACCCAAGACCCATAACCGATAATCTGACCTGCTGGCAACCAAATTAACCCTAAAACGACCGCTAAAAATCCCACGGCCATGTTCAGGGGAATGGCGGGCAAAATCAGCAAATTAGCGATGGGCGCCACAATGGAAAATCTGCCGAACTGAAATAAAATCAAAGGGGCGGTGAAAATGATGGCAGACAAGGTGGTGGTCAATGATTCCTTGACGGATAAAAATGACGGCAACGGCTTGGCATATTTTGCCAGCACCGGCGAAAAATAGATTAAGCCCAGGGTGGATAAAAACGAAAGCTGAAAACCCGCGTCCCAGATTAAAACTTTGGGATTAAAAACAAGCATTAAAAAGCCGACAATGGCCAGGGTATGATGCATCTTGGCGGCCCGGCCTAAGGTTTGGGAAATTAAAGCGACCACGCCCATGATGCCGGCCCTGATGATGGAAGCGGGAGAGCCGGTAATGACCACGAAAAAAACAATCCCTGAAACTACCGGCAAAAATGCCTTTTGGCGCGAAAGCCCCAGGCCGATAAACAGATTGGTTAAAGCCACGGCAATAATGGTGATGTTGTAGCCGGAAACGGCAATGATGTGGGAAACGCCCGTGCGTTTAAAATTCTCCAGAATATCTTCAGGCAGACCTTTTTTGGCGCCCCACAGCAGACCACCCAAAAACGAGGCCGGCGGCTCCGGCAAAATCTGGCCGGAAACCGCAATGACTTTGTTTTTGATTTTAAAAATGATTGTTTTGAAAAAATTGCCTTGGCCCGAATTGATTTTCTCAATCCGGCCGCGGTAACAGGCAGAATAAACGTTTGATAAAGCTAAATATTTATCATAGCGGAAATCCTCAATGGGTTCAGGAGCGCTTAATTTACACTTTATTTCCAGAGCATCGCCGTAT
>MHKL01000005.1:20372-23400 GCA_001818835.1 Candidatus Komeilibacteria bacterium RIFCSPLOWO2_01_FULL_45_10
AAACATTGCCTTTTTTATCAATGCTTTTGACTTTATATTTAACATGGTCTTTTCTGATGTCCGGTTCATCATTCACTATCCCTTGAAAAGTGATGGTCTGGCCGTTGTAAAAAGCGATGTGGTTTTCATTGATGGCGGGAATTGATAATTGGTAACGGAAAATTCCCAGGGCAAAAAACAAAGAACAAAAAGCCAAGAGCAATAATAAGGATTTGGGACGGCTTAAAATAATTAAAATAACGTTTGCCAGCCCGATAAAATAAATAACCAGCCAAGGGATATCGATAAAAGACGCGATACCAACGCCAAAGATAAACGACAGACAGGAATAAAAAATTATCTGGGATTTACGAATCATCATAATCTTTTTCTAACAGGATGGGGTATATATGCATACCTATTATTTTAACCTGTAAATCTTCAAATACGCCATTAATGTTCTTAATGACTTCATTATTCCCATACCTAATAACTCTTACGTTTAATGAATTTAAGTAAATTGTTCTTTCTTTGTCGTAAACGCTTTGTTCATTCTGATTATGATGGCCGCCATCAAGTTCAATGGCCAACTTTAGTTCTGGACAATAAAAATCCACAATATATCTGCCGATGCTATGCTGGCGGCGAAACTTATATCCGGATAACTGACTATTCTTGATTTGCAACCATAATAAAATTTCAGCTTGAGTCATGTTATTCCGCAACTTCTTACGTCTGTTTTTTAATGATTTTTTATTATTGATTATTGCCATACACTTAAGCTTGATTTTCTACCACCCCTGACCCCTCCTTATCAAGGAGGGGAAATTACTTAATCTCTTTACAAGAAGAGGTAAATATTTACTCCCCTCCTTAGCAAGGAGGGGGTTGGGGGGTGGTCGAGATCAAAATAAAAAAGGCCTTTTCGGAAAATTCCGAAACGACCCTGTTTGTTACAATTTATTCTATTCTCACTAATTAGTCAATCTCGTACCCCCCATCAGGCAAATCCTTAATTTTAATCCCCTGTTCTTCCAATTTCTGACGAATTTCATCGGCCTTCTTAAAATCCCTGTTTTGACGGGCGGTTTGGCGTTCTTTAATTAATTTTTCAACTTCCCGACTCACGACTTTTTCCTTTTTATACTGATTCAGATTCAAACCCAGAACCTTGTCAAATTCAATGATGGTTTGGCGCTTTTTTGACGAAGGTTTGTCCGATTTTAACAATTCCTGAACCACGGCCAAAGCCGCCGGGGTGTTTAAATCGTCGTTAATTGCCTGGGTAAATTTACCGAGGCAAGTGTTGCAGGCCTGGCCCGGCTTACCTGACCGCCAAAGCCTTGGCGTAGGCGGTTCCAAACCGGCAATATCCCTGATTAAATTATCATAACCGGCTTGCGCCGCTTGCAGCGCTTCCCACGAAAAATTCAATTTTGACCGGTAGTGCGCCTGCAAAACAAAATAACGGTAAGCCAGCGGATTAATTCCCCTGTCTTTTAAGGTTTGCAAAGTGATAAAATTGCCTTCGGACTTGGCCATTTTACCTTCGTTGATTATCAGAAACTCACCGTGTACCCACCACTTAACAGATTCCTTGCCGGTTAAGCCCCAATTCTGCGCCCGCTCATTGGTATGATGGACGCTAACGTGGTCAACGCCGCCGCAGTGGATGTCAAATTCTTTGCCCAGCTTTTTAATGCTCATAGCTGAACATTCCAAATGCCAGCCCGGAAAACCAACGCCCCAAGGCGATTTCCATTCCATTTGACGACGCGAAGCGGCGTCATCCTGAGCGGAGTCGAAGGATCTCCCGTTTGCATAACTGAATTTCCATAAAGCAAAATCAGTGGGATTTCTTTTCTCTTTATTAATCTCAACGCGACTGCCTTCTTTTTGGCCCTCTAAATTCAGGCGGGCCAACTTTGGATAATCCGGATATTTTGAGGTGTCAAAATAAACGCCATCCGAAGTTTTATAAATCAGGCCCCTTTTTTCTAATTTTCTGATGAATTTGATTTGCTCCTTAATATAATCAGTGGCGCGGCACCAGATAGTCGGTTCTTTGATATTCAGGTCATTGAGATTTTCCTTGAACGCCTGCGTGTAAAACTCGGCGATTTCCCAGACTGACTTTCCTTCACGCTTTGCCCCCTTTTCCAATTTATCCTCGCCCGTATCGGCGTCGCTGGTCAAATGGCCGACATCAGTGATATTCATCAGGTGCTTGACTTTGTAACCATTGAACTCCAAAACCCGCCTCAAAACATCTTCAAAAATATAAGTGCGAAGATTGCCAAGATGGGCGTAGTTGTAAACCGTGGGGCCGCAGGTATATAAATCTACTTTTCTGCCGTGCAAGGGTTTAAATTCGTCTTTTTGGCGGGTAAGAGTGTTGTATAAAAATACCTTATTCATAAGGATATTTTACTCTTTTAAGGAAATTTTGGCAAAAAGAAAAAGGTTTTGCCGTGCTTTGTCATTGCGAGGAGCAAAGCGACGAAGCAATCCCGTAGGATGTGTCTTTATCAATGGGATTGCCACGCCCCTTCGGGGCTCGCAATGACAGTGTAGGCAAAACCTTTTTATTTCACCTGACTTCTCAAATAATTTTCAATAAACCCGTCCAGCTCGCCATCCAGCACTTTTTCCGGCTCATGAACTTCGTAATCGGTGCGGTGGTCTTTGACCATTTTGTAAGGATGTAAAACATAGGAGCGGATCTGGTTGCCCCAGGCCGCCTCGGTCAGTTCGCCCCTAAGGCGCATTCTTTCATCCTCGGCCTGCGCCTCATAATATTTGGCTAAACGGCCTTTTAAAATTTTTAAAGCGGTGGCTTTGTTCTGCTGCTGGCTCCTTTCGTTCTGGCAGGAAACCTTGATGTTGGTTGGCAAATGGGTGAGACGGATGGCCGAATAAGTGGTGTTAACCGACTGGCCGCCGTGGCCCGAAGCGGTTGAAGTTTCAATTTTTAAATCCTCGTCTTTAAGCTCAAAGTCCTGCTGTTCAATTTCCGGCGTTACTTCCACCATGGCAAAAGAGGTGTGGC
>MHKL01000005.1:23584-24040 GCA_001818835.1 Candidatus Komeilibacteria bacterium RIFCSPLOWO2_01_FULL_45_10
GCATCTCGGCCCAGTCCTGCGCTTCGGTGCCGCCGGCGCCGGCGTAAATGGTAATGACGGCGTTTAAAGAATCGTATTTGCCGTTTAAAACCGTCTTGATTTCCAAATCATTAAACCACCGCTCCAGTTTTTCAAGCTGCTCCTTGGCCTCGCGACTTAAATCAACGCTTTTGTCATCCTTGTCCTCTTTGGCCAATTCCCATAAATCTTCAATTTCTTTCTCCAGCTTCTGCCAGGAAACGATTTCTTCTTTCAAATCAGCCACTTTTTGGGAAATCCATTTTGCCCGGTTCTGGTCAGACCAAAAAGACGGCTCGTTCATTTCTTTTTCCAAGCTTTTAATCTCCCCTTCTCTGGCTGCCAGATTGAGGCGGGATTTTAAATTTTTAATCTTTTCTCTTAAACTGCCGATTGTTTCCAATAACTCCTGCATATGAAGATAGTTTAACAAAAATA
>MHKL01000005.1:24141-24223 GCA_001818835.1 Candidatus Komeilibacteria bacterium RIFCSPLOWO2_01_FULL_45_10
CCAATTCCGCGCTGACTGTTTTTTCCGCTCCGTCATGCGCCACTTTTAAGGTGACGACGTCGTTGGGCTGGCGCTTGGCAAT
>MHKL01000006.1:0-451 GCA_001818835.1 Candidatus Komeilibacteria bacterium RIFCSPLOWO2_01_FULL_45_10
ACAGTTCTTCCCTAATTTTCCTTATTTCATCTTCCAATGAATTAAAATCATAAGTCAGTAATTTAGTTTCCGTAATTAAATTATTAAAATAAGAAATGTCAATGCCAATTGAATGAATTCCCATTTCTTTCGCTTGAACAAGAGTGGTGCCAGAACCTGAAAATGGATCCAGAATTATATCGCCTGGTTTAAAATAAATTTCTTTTTTAAAATTATCAATATGTTCATCAATAAAATATTCAACTAGCTGGGGAATAAATTTACCCTTATAAGGGTGCAGTCTATGAACATGCTTTGTTGTATCTTTTTCTCTTAAATGATCGAAAGATAGAAACCAATTCAGATCGTCACCCAATTTACTTTTCCATGAGACCTCCCTAAAACCATTATATGATTTATAATAACCTCTCAAATCTTCTAATACAACCTTAATTTCCCCATTACGATTGTA
>MHKL01000006.1:469-2925 GCA_001818835.1 Candidatus Komeilibacteria bacterium RIFCSPLOWO2_01_FULL_45_10
GATGCCCACCTACTTGCCTGTTTAATTGTTAATAACTGATATCCCATAATTTATTAAAATTTACCATTTTTTTACCAAAAAAGCAACAAAAACAAGGCCAAAAAGACCCTGTTTTCTAAATATATCTTATAAAACCCTTAAAATCTGTCAACTGTGGAAAACTTAAACCCCTACCCCCCTTTCTTATACTCCAAATACTTCTCAATCGTTTCCTTGTAACTTTCCGCCAAATCCATTGTTAAGGCCGCCGGCGGCAAAACCCAGATATATTCGTTAAGTTCCCTTTCTTCCAATTTAACCGCTTGATTATCAGCCAAACCACATAACAAATCAAAATAAATAAAATGCGCCGGACGATGGAAATCTTTGGAATTAATCAATTCGCCAAAAGCGATAATTTTACCCGGCTTTAATTTTAGGCCGACCTCTTCTTCTGCCTCCCTAAGCAGGGCCTCGGCGATTTTTTCGCCCGGTTCTATGTGGCCGCCCGGCATGGTCCATTTATTATTCCATTTGGCGGACTTAACCAATAAAATTTCGCCTTGGTTGTTTTCTATAATCACGCTGCCCACGATTTCTACGCCTCGGGGAAATTTTTTATCATTCACTGCCATAAATTTTTTACAATCCGCTTAACTGGCTATTTAGTTCGCGTTCAAGCGTGGCGGAAAAATCCCGGATAATCCCCTGCTGATCAACCGGTAAAAACGGACCGAGTTCCGTCTTAAAATTAATCTGTTTTGCCTCTGTAATAACGACATCTTTGATTTCAGAAAGTTTCTTCTTCTGCTCCGGAGATAGCATCCCCTTGCGCATAATGATATAGAGATCATAAAAATCTCGCGGCCGCTTGCGTTTTATGAGCGCATCAAAAATTTTTTCTTCCACAATTTCTGTTTGCGGTAAATGAACAATCGTATAGGTAGGCACAAAATTATTTGCAATACTATCTACCTCGCCGTCAACAGTTCGGCCATTTCTTGCTGATACATTTATCTCTACGCTAACTGGCGGATATTCAAACATCCGAAATGTAGCAACGCCAAAATATCCTCCGCTAGTGCGATCTATTTTTTCACCGAGTTCGACTTTTATTCCAGTCCTCTCAATTTCTGCTAAAACATAGATAAAAAGCTTCTCAACAAAAGATTTAATCTCATTTTGAGCGGCGCCAAAAAGAGAAAAATCCAAATCTTCGGAAAAACGCGGACTGCCGTAGATAATTCTTAGCGCCGTGCCGCCTTTGAATAATAATTTTTGAGCGTCTGGTAATTTATATAATTCTCCCAAAAAAACATGCTGAAAATATTCCCTGACAATATTCGGAAATACCCCCATTTGATATTGCCTGCCTAACTTTTCAAGTGTTTCTATTGATATCATATCGTAATGTAGATTTAATTATGCTGATAAGTTTATTATTGTTGAACAATTTTGCGTAGCGCAGGGCTTTTTCCGGATTGAGTTTTTCTTTATTAAACCGAGAAATCGGTTTTTGTTTATTTTTAAGCCGTAAATAATTCGCATCGACGAAGGCTTTTTCGGCATCAGCAATATAAAAACTTAATCCTTGTTGTTTTTGAATCTCGTAACCAGTATAAGCGGTTTTTTTTATTTTGCGGTAAGAAAAAACTTTTCCTAGCGTTTCAAATTGGCGGGTAGTTTTAGTGGTAACTGAAGTAATTTCATAAACTGTTTCAGGGATTATGCCATGATAAGATAGCGCAAATTCAAGAGAAATATAGGAGGGACTGTAAAGTTTGTTGGCAACATAAACATCCGGCGGCAAAACATCTGGGAAAACATAAAGCCCCGGCTTAAGCTGTAAAATAAATCCTCGTTTTTTATATCTATGAAGCAAACCAGAGGTAGCAACGGCAGATACTCCAAAAAGCGAACGAATATCGTTTGGATTAAATATATATAATTTTTTACCCTTTATTTTAGAGGCGAAAATTGTCTGATTCACTAATTTGACCATATTGTCAATTTACCAGAACGCTCTGAAAAAGTCAATAAAACACTGTGTATAACTAGCCTAGCCAATGTGGGGTTTGGCAATTATGGGCTGGATAAAAAAACCGCCCCGGAAAGGCGGTTTTTAGCGATTTGACACTGTTAATAAGTTATGCTATTATCAAAATAATAATGGGCTTAGGCCTCCGAGACCCCGATTTCGCCTCCGGCGAACATCGGGGATCGTTTTTTTTTGCAGGAAACTTTTGATTTTTTCCTTAATCTCTTTAAATTCCCCTTTGGAAATCGTCCTGATTTTGCGCAATAATCTTTTACTGCTGATTAGCCTTAACTGCGATAAAATCACGGCGTATTTTTGATTTTGGTATTCCACCTGATGATAAAATTCATTTGACCTATTCTGGCTGGTCATCGGTAAAATCCAAAGCATGTCTTTATTGAATTTCTTTAAAATCAAAATAGGCCGTTCAAATTCTTCA
>MHKL01000006.1:2948-3580 GCA_001818835.1 Candidatus Komeilibacteria bacterium RIFCSPLOWO2_01_FULL_45_10
TTTTTAATTTCCTTATTCATCTATTGATTATTACTAAATAAAAACAGGGCTTAATCGAGCTAAGCTCGATGACCCCGTTTTCTGAATGTATCTTATGAAACCCCTAGGATTTGTCAAATAAATCGATTCAGCGGGTTTGGCAATTATGGGGAGGATATAAAAAAACCGCCTTTTAATGAGGCGGTTCAGCGGGTTTGGCTTTAAGAAATGGAAATTTCCAACTTGGCATCAAGGGCTTTGGAAAGTTTAACCAACAAAGCCAGTGAAGGATTATATGATCCCTGTTCCAGCCTGGAAATGGCGGACTGCTTGGTGCCCAGTTTTTCAGCCAGCTGGGCCTGGGTCAGCCCGGATGCAAGCCTTCTGGCTATAATCATCCGGATAACGGCAAATTCCGGCCCTAATTCATCATAGGCCTTTTTAATCTTCCGATTTTTTAACAGCTTGTTTTTAAAATTTTTGTAGGATTCCATAAGTAATATTATCTGAAATCAGTATAACGTATATGTTATACTAGGTCAAATCCTTTAATCGGCTCTGGGTGATATGTAATTCCTGCCCGGGAATTTGACGGGATTTTTTAATAAAACCATGGAGTAAAATTGCCCTTTTTCTATGATAGCCATAAAAAA
>MHKL01000006.1:3604-5828 GCA_001818835.1 Candidatus Komeilibacteria bacterium RIFCSPLOWO2_01_FULL_45_10
TTCTCAACTCAAACAGGCCATGACCGATAGCTTTACTGTGAGGCAATTGCAATCGGCTGCCAAACTTCTCCAATAAATCAATGGTTCTCAAAACTTTGGCAATGGCTGATTCCTCCAAGGAAGCAATAAATTCCTTAACGGCTGTTGTAATATGAATTTCCATAATAAAAACAAGGCAAAATAGCCCTGTTTCTTTATCTATCTTACAAAACCCTTGGGATTTGTCAACCCAGCCCCTCGCGAGGGGCTGGGTCAACCCGCCTCATCGGTTAATTTATGCACTTGATTTATCAACCCGGTTAATTTAAAATGGAGTCAACTTTATCCCTTACCACTTTTTAAACTTAAAAAGTGGTAAGGGATTTACCTAAAAATTTTCCAAACCTATGAAATTGAGTTTCCTGATTCCTAAACAACCCATCTTTTTCAAGCTTTTTTCGGAGCTGGGCCAAAAGGTCTTTGAAATTTCCACCCTCTTTACAGAACTAACCAAGGCCCAAGAGGCGGAAATTGACGATTACGTCCAAAGGGCGGTGGACATTGAGCACCAGGCCGACGACATCACCCACGAAATCGTCAACCAGCTGAACAAAACATTTATCACCCCGTTTGACCGCGAAGACATTTACACCCTGGCCGAGGAGCTGGACGACATCATTGACCAGCTGGAAGACGTCATTCATAACATCGACATTTACCACGTCAATCCGAAAGAAAAATTTTTGTCCGATTTTGCCGAAATTATTTTAAAAGACGGGCAGGCCATGAAAGAACTGGCCGAAAAGCTGAAAAGCCAAAAATATTCCAGCGAATTCAGGGAACTGATTCTAAAAATCCACGAGCTGGAAGACGACGGCGATGAAATTTTTTTGAGCTTTATGAGCGAGCTTTTCCAGAACGGCCAGAATCCCGTTACCATCATCAAGCTGAAAGTGCTGGCCGAAGGCCTGGAAGAAATCATTGACAAATTCCAAAAGGCCAGCAACGTCTGCGAAAATATCTTGGTTAAATCCCAATAGCCATGGACAGCGCCCTGGTTTTAGTCATTGTCATCACCTTTCTGGCCGCCATCTACAATTTTTACAATGGCGCCAACGACTGCGCCAATTCCATTGCCACTACCGTTTCCAGCCGCGTGCTCACGCCTACCAAGGCCATAATGCTGGCGGCTTTTTTTAATACCATCGGCGCCTTTATTTCCACGGAGGTGGCTAAAACCATTGGCAAGGGCTTTTTGCCCGAAAGCCACATGACCAGCGCCGTCTTGATCAGCGCCATGATCGGCGCCATTGCCTGGTCCGCTTTTGCCACCCATACGGGCCTGCCGGTCAGCATCACTCACAGCATTATCGGCGGCATTTTCGGCGCCGGCGCGGCCGCTTACGGCTTGGGCGCTTTTAAATGGCAGGTTTTTAAAAAAGTCATCGTGGCCATGTTTACCTCGCCGGTGATGGGCTTTATAGTGGGCCTGCTGATGCTGGCGGCTATTTTTTGGTTCTTCCGCAAAGGCCACCTGGCCATTTTAAATAAGGTTTTCGGCAAACTGCAGCTTTTATCCGCCTCCTTTATGGCCTTAAGCCACGGCATGAACGACACCCAAAACGCCATGGGCGTTATTACCGCCAGCTTATTGGCCGGCGGCTTTATCGGCGCCTTTGAAGTGCCGGTCTGGGTGATTCTTTTTTCTTCCGTTATTATGGGCCTGGGCACTTTTTACGGCGGCAAAAAAGTCATTAAAACCATGGGCATGAAAATGACCAAAATCAGGCCGGTGGAGGGCTTTGCCGCCGAAACTGCCGCTTCCGTGGTGATTTTCATCTCTTCCCTCTTGGGCCTGCCCATTTCCACCACCCACGTTATTTCCACTTCCATTATGGGTGTGGGCTCGGTTAAAAGGTTTTCCGCGGTCCGCTGGGGCGTGGCCAGGGAAGTGATTATTGCCTGGGTAGTGACGATTCCGGCGGCCGCTCTGGTAAGCGCTCTGTCTTATTGGCTGATTGACCGGCTGATTTAATAATTTGGAATACAAAAACAACCTGTCTTGATAAAGGTTGTTTTTATTTCTATTTTTCAAAAATATAATCCGGATAATAATTCCGCGCGTTCCATAACAGCCAACCCGAAGTGGTGGTGGCGTTTTCCGCCGCCTCTTCCTGAACTTTTATTTTAACGCTGTCATAAGTCGCGCCCAAGTTGAAAGCCTGCAGCCACGGCCGCACCGTGG
>MHKL01000006.1:5861-7401 GCA_001818835.1 Candidatus Komeilibacteria bacterium RIFCSPLOWO2_01_FULL_45_10
TTCGGCCGGATAAGCGGCCGGGTTGACAAAACCCAGATAACCGTCGGCATAATGCGAGGCGTACATCATCGGAGAAACAAAATCAAAATAATCAACGGTGTCGGCCAGTCGCTGGCCAATGCCCAGGTCATAGCCGGTTTTGGCGTTATCCATTACCAAACCAAATAGGTCAGCGGAAATTTTGGCCTGATCTTTCAGCTGGTCCGAAAGGTAAACGAAAAAACTTTTTAAGACGTCGGCTTTGGTTTTGCCTGCGGGCAGATTGTAATTGAGAGTGCTAAGCGGCCCGTCGCTGGGATAGCGGATGTAATCAAAATTGATTTCGTCAAAGCCCAGCTCAACCGCTTCTTTGGCAATGGCCGCGTTGTAGCCCCAGACCTCCGTTGCCTGCGGGTCGGTAAAAGCCAAACCGTTGTAGTTGTACCAAATATTGCCGCTCTTGGTTTTTAAAGCCAAATCCGGCCGGCTTTGGGCCAAGGCCGGGTCCTGAAAAACCACTTGCCGGGCAATGGTATAAATGCCAGCCTCATGGAAATCGTCAATGACTTTCCTGACATCGGGCATCATCAGGAAAGTGGCGCCGATTTTACCCGCCATTTCCAGATTGCTGGGATACAAAACCCGGCCATACGAATCCTTGATGTCTATGACCACGGCATTGATGTGCCCTGACGACATTTTTTTAATGATGGCCTGCCGAAAATCGTCTTTGCCCGCCGAATAAGCGGTCAGATACAATCCCCGAACGTAATCCGGCACTGCCACCTTGTCCGGCCTAAGCTTTATCTTTTCCGCCGCCTGGACAATGGTTTTAACGGGATTGGCCGTGTAAAAAACCGCGGCCTTAAAATCCAAGGGCGCCTCTTCCCGGCTGATAAAAAAAGCGGCGCCTAATGCGGCAACCACTAAAAAAATATAAAATAAAAATGATTTTGAGGGAGTGGAAAAATTTTGATCCATGGCTACTTAAGATACTTTGCCTTATTTTTCAGATGCTCATCGTAAGTTTTCCCCGCCTAGACCTATCGGCTAGTCGAGGCAAAAATTTATTTAAACAATTACTTATTTATTATTTAAATAAACTGATTTGTTCTTTAAATGTTCCTGATAGGTCTGGGAGTAAATCACCTCGCCCTCGGCGGTCGTTAAAAAGTAATAATACTGGTTGGGCGTCGGGTAAATGGCGGCTTTGATTGCCTTAAGGCCGGGATTGGCAATCGGTCCGGGCGGCAGGCCGCGGTACTTGTAGGTATTATAAAGATTGTCTACGGCAATGTCGGCGGCCGTGGGCTGGACCAGGCCCTTGCCGGTAACGTAATTGACGGTGGCGTCCGACTGCAAAGCGATTCCCTGTTCTAATCTTTTATTAAAAATATCGGCCACCATTTTCATGTCCTGTTCGGTCCGCACTTCTTTTTCAATGATGGAAGCCAGGGTGATAACTTCAAAAATTGATTTGCCCGCGTTTTTAATGTCAACGCGCATTTCCTGAGTCAGCTTGGCACCAAAATTATCCAGCATTTTTTTGGTGATTTCCAAG
>MHKL01000006.1:7443-20109 GCA_001818835.1 Candidatus Komeilibacteria bacterium RIFCSPLOWO2_01_FULL_45_10
CGTTTCCGAATCGCCCGGGTTGGTTAATTTCCTGACGATTTCACCGATGCTCATCTTGGCCGAAAGCTCGTACGGGCCGACAAGGAAATTCCTTTGCCAGTCATGGAGCCAGACGTAGAGTTCAAAATAAAACTGATTGCGAATTAGTCCTTGCTGAAATAATCTTTGGCTGATTTGATGGACGCCTTCCCCGCTTTTGATTTCAAAATTAACAACTTCCCCGGAACGGGAAGCCGGCGCCGTAATCTGGTAATTATAAAAAACAAAGGCCGCGATAAGGGCAATGATGAGCAATAAAAAAAATGATTTAAAAAGTTTGAACATAATTATAACTGACCCGAATTCGTATCATTCGGATGGCATTCGGGTCATTCGTATCGATATATTTACAAATATCGTTCCATCCCCCTTTTTTCCAGCTCCTCCACGATTTTCTTAACGTCCTGGGCCCGGCTTTTGGGGCAGACCAAAAGCGCGTCTTTGGTGTCAATGATGATGGAATCTTTAACGCCGACGGTGGCCACCAGCTTGTCCGAATAGCTGTAAACCAAATTGCCCGCGCCGTCCAAATGAAGGTATTTGCCCTGCACCACGTTTTTGGCCGAATGGCCCGAAAGAATCTCGTGGACGGTGCGCCAGTGGCCCACGTCCTGCCAGTCAAACTCGGCGGGCAGGCACAGCATTTTTTTGGCTTTTTCCATGATGCCGTAGTCAATGCTTTCTTTTTTCAATTTTTTGAATTCGGAGGACAAAAGCGAGGGTTTGTTTTTTATCCTCATTAAAATCCGATAATGGGCGGGCAGATGCTTTTTAAAAAGTTCCAGCATGGTGCCGGCCTTAAAAACAAAATAAGCCGGATTCCAAAGATAAGCCCAGCTCCTTAAATATTTTTCCGCCGTTTTTTTATCCGGCTTTTCCTTAAAGCTTTCCACTTTGAAAATTTTGTCTTTGCCGATTTTGCCCGCCTGGCCGTTGAGCTTGATGTAGCCGTAGCCCGTTTCCGGATAAACGGGGTTGATGCCGACCAAAAGGAGATGGTCGGGATATTTTTTAACCGCTTCGCCGGCCTGCTTTAAAATCCGGTTGAACTCCTGCCGGTCATTGATGTAATGGTCGGCGTTGACGGTGGCAATAATGTCGTCCGCCTTAAAACGGATGCAGGCCAAACCGATGGCCGCGGCCGTGCCTTTTTTTATTGGCTCAATGATAAAATTCCTGTTTGACTTAAGGCCCAGTTCTTTTTTTACTTCTTTGGTTTGCAAAACATTTTCCGAAAAATAAATATCGGCTTGTTTAAAGCCTTTACTGATTCTGCCGTAAGTGGCCTGCAGTAAAGTTTGCCTGCCAATCAAGGGACGGAATTGCTTGGGCCGATTTTTTCTGGAAACCGGCCACAGCCGTTTGCCCGTGCCGCCGGTTAAAATGAGTATTTTCATATGAACAATATTTTTATTCACGATTAATTATCGATTAACGGGACGAAAATGAACCCGGGATAATACTGTTCTTCAAAATGATCCTGATCCAGGCGGTCAACCGCGATAATGTCCTGCAGCCCCCGGCCCACCGGAATCACTAGCCGGCCGCCTGCTTTTAACTGTTCTTTCAGTTTTTGAGGAATGGTTTCGCCGGCCGCCGCCACAATTATCCTATCAAACGAGGCTTGTTCTGGCAATCCGTCCCAGCCGTTGCCTTTTAAAATTTCCGCGTTTTTAAAATGATATTTTTTAATATTATCCTGGCCCAGCTTAACCAAATCATCTTTGATTTCCAGGCCGATAACTTTGCCTTGCTCGCCGACGATTTCCGCCAGCAGCGCGGTTTGCCAGCCCGAACCGCTGCCCACGTCCAAAACCTTATGGCCTTTTTCCGCTTTTAAAAGCTCCAGCATAAACGCCACCGTAGCCGGCTGGGAAATGGTCTGGCCGTGGCCGATGGCTAAAGGAAAATTTTCGTAGGCCTCGTCTCTGGTTTCCGCCAGAACAAAATCGGCGCGGTCGATTTTTTCAAACGCTTTGATGATGTTCAGCGAATTAAGGTAATTTTCTCTCAACAACTCATTGATTAAATCTTCTTTGGTATTCATATTTTTCACGTAACAGGGGTGGCTAATTGTTACGTGTTACCTGCCGGCAGGCGCCAATAACTCGCTAATGGTTCACGAATGGCCCGCAGATGACACGCGGATATCAGCGAGTTATTCGCGCGCTATTAGCGAACTATTAGCGTCATTGACTTTTTACTTAAAATATGCTATTATTACAGTTGTAAGGTCAAAAACAGGCCTTACTTAAAAAACAAAAATTAAAAACAAAAATGCTTTTTGATATCCTCGCTATGGCGAGGCAACATTTGCTTTATTTTATCGTCGGCTTACAGCGCAAAACCGCCGTTATTTTGATTTTACTTTTGAGCATTTCTTCCGTGCTCTTTTTTGTTACCCCGCTCTACGGCCAAAGCCGGAAAAATGTCACGGCCGAAGAGCTGATCAATCTCACCAATCAAAGCCGCGCCGATTTTAACCTGGCGCCGCTTTACCAAAATTTCCAGCTGACGCAGGCCGCCAAAAACAAAGCCAATGATTTGATCAAAAAAAATTACTTCTCCCACAATTCCCCTGACGGCAAAACATTCTCCCAGTGGGTCAAAGAGGTTGATTACCAGTACGCCATTGTCGGCGAAAATCTGGCTATGGGCTTTTCTTCCAGTGAAGCAGTTGTTAAGGCCTGGCTCAAAAGCGCCCAACACCGCCAAAACATCCTTAACCCCCGCTACAACCAGATCGGCATTTACGTCAAAAAGGGCAAGCTGGAAGACCAGAATACTTTCGTGGTCGTGCAATATTTTGGCGCGCCCTATCCCCCAATCATGATTCTTTCGGAAAATCTGCTGTTTTATCAAAGAAATAACAGGCAAAATTATCCCGTTGCCGTTTAAAAAACTAAAAAAGAAGGATTAAAATCAAAACGCCGGCCAAAATAAAACGGTAAACGGCAAAAACAATCAAAGAATGATGGCGAAGAAACTGTAAAAATAATCTGATCACCAAAAAACCGAATAAGGCGGCAAAGGCCGCCCCTAAAATAGAAACAAAAACAAAATCTAAGGAAAGGTCGCTTAAAGAAATTTGAGCGACCTTTCTGATTACCGCCCCTAAAATCACCGGCAAGGAAAGCAAAAAGGAAAAACGGGCCGCCTCTTCCCTCTTAAAGCCCAGGCCCAATCCGGCCAGAATGGTCACGCCGGACCGGGAAGTGCCGGGAATAAAAGCCAGCGCCTGCGCCAGGCCGATTAAAAAAGCGTCGGCAAAACTCATCCCTGCCAGATTTCTTTTCTTGGCGCTGAAGCGTTCAAAGACAATAAACAAAACGCCGCCCGCGATCAGCATTAAAATCACCCACCAAAGAGAGCGGAAAAACTGTTCAATCAAAGAATCAAAAAAATAGCCGACCAGAAGCGCCGGCAAAGTGCCGATGATTAGCCAATACGGCAGCTGCTCGGCAATATCCGGGGAAATCTTCCGGCGGGCAACGGTCCGGAAAAAACCTTTGGCCATGGCCACGATGTCCCGCCAAAAATAAATCACGACGGCAAGCAAAGTGCCGGCGTGAAGAATCACGTCAAAAGTCAAACTGCCAAGCAAATCTGACTTAAGAACTTGATGAAGAATCACCAGATGGCCGGAGCTGGAAATGGGCAGAAACTCCGTTACGGCCTGAACAATAGCGAGGATGATTGAATAAATGTAGTCCATAGGGTATAATATATTATAGATAAAATCTGATAAAATATCAATAATAATTTCAAATTCTAAATTTCAATTGAATTTTAAAATTAAACCCTACTATGAAGTACTTTATTATCCCCCTGGTTGTTTCCTTAATCGTCCATCTGCTCAAACTGGCGATTGACCTTTTTAAAAAACGCTTTAATTGGCACCGCGCTTTGGGCTACGGCGGCATGCCTTCTTCGCATTCGGCCCTGGTTTCCGCTTTGGCCGCCGCCGTTTATCTGGCCGAGGGCTTAAGCGTGGCTTTTGGCATCAGTGTGATTTTAGCCGTAATAGTGATGAGAGATACTATCGGACTTCGGGGCTACCTTTCCCGCCACGGCAAAGTCCTTAACAAACTGATTAAAGATCTGCCGGACGAAAAAGAATACCAGTACCCGGTTTTGGAAGAAACCATTGCCCATACCTGGTGGCAAGTGGCGATTGGCGGCCTCTTAGGTATTATCTTGACTATCATTGCCTTTTATATAATCTAAAATAATCCACCACGGCGGCATGCAAGGGCCGTGCCTCCACACCGTCATCCTGAGGCGAAGCCGAAGGATCCCCTTGTTTGAAAAGTACATCCAATATCAATGGGATTCTTCCCCCGCCATTCGGCGGGGTCAGAATGACAGAGTGAGGGCACGGCCTTCAATGTCCTACCTTCAGCAAAAATAAAAAAACCCTCATGCTTATTTAAGCTGAGGGTTTATTTGGGAAAATGATATTTAACAACCCCAACCTGACCCGTCTTTTTAAAGTGACATTCTGGGCAGCCGATGTCATTAGAAATCCGGCTACTTAACCTAGCCTGCCACTCATGGCCGTAGTCAGTGTTTTGACACTGCCACGAAATGATGGGATCATCTCCCGGTTTCAGAAACAGCTGGTCAGCCGGTTGAGGATTATTTGGCGAATATTGTTTTGCCAAGTCAGGAAACAAAGAGGCAAAACTTATCCTGGCATCAACTGGCGTGCTCCTCTTTTTCCTCTGGCTTTTAGCGCACTTCGGGCAAAATGCGTGGTTCGCTATAACCCGGCTGGTACCGGTGGCTTGAAATTCCTCTTTGCAATCTGGGCAATCCCACCAAAGCAGATGATGTGTTCCGGCAATCACCTTTTTGGCCGGCAGTTTGTTTTTTCCAGAATAATGCTCTGCTAAATGAGGATGAGTGACGGTTAAATTGTTTTGAGGGGTAGCCACCTTACCCGCGCAAGCCGGACAACCTGAACTAATTCTAACGCGGTTTTTAACAGAAGTTTTCCAGGGATAGCCGCAGAATGGTTTTGAGCAATCCCACCAAACTCTTTTATGACTGGTCGGAATCATATCCTTAGCAGTCAATGGCAGATTTCTTGAGGAAAACTCTTGAGCCAAGTCCGGCCGGCAAGCCGCCAGGTTGTATGTTGGCGTCGCCACTTTGTGAGCGCAGGCCGGACAGCCGCAGCCGCTAAGACGGTTATTACCGTCTGCTTCCCATTTATAGCCGCATTGGGAGCAAATCCACTTTAGTCTTTTGCCGGTACCCGCGTATACCTGTTCAGCCGGCCGTTCATTCTCGGGCGAATATTCCTTTGAAAGAATCGGATGTGCTGCCACGCTTTTTTCAAATGGCACAATCCCCCATCGTTTGGAGGATTGTTTAGTTGAAACTGTTGTTTCCACCTTTATCCTCCAAATTGTTAAGGAACTTTTTTGTTAAGTTATCCTAATTTGAGTAATTTGTCAATTTTTTTAAGTTGACAAATTATTCAAAAAACGCTAAAATTATCAGACAAAATAACTTAAAAACTTATGTTTTTGAAAAATCTCCTTAAGAAAAAGTGGTTTTGGTTCCTGGCCGTAATTATTTTGATTGTCATTGTTTTTATGGTTAAGGGAAGCGGTCAGAATAAAAAAGAGGAATATCTGACCGACACGGTCAAGCGCGGCAATCTGGTCCAGACCGTTTCCGCCACCGGCAAGGTGGAATCGGCCTCGGAAACCAATCTCAATTTTAAAGTGGCCGGCCGTTTGCAAAAAATCGCGGTCAAAGCCGGGGACGAGGTTAAAAGCGGCCAGCTTTTGGCCAGCTTAAGTTCCGCTCAGGCCCAAAGCGCGGTTTTAAAAGCCCAGGCCGAAGTGGCCGCCGCTGAAGCGGATTTGGCGGAAACCCAAGCGGGTTCCAGCGCCGAAGCGATCAACGTGACGGAAAAAAAGGTTGCTTCCGCCCAAGCCGACCTTAATGTCAAACTGACGGCTTGGGAGCAGGCCAAAACCGAACGTGACCAAAACGTTCTTTCCTTAAAAGAGCAGGCCTTAAACAAAACCGGCGAAAGCATTTTTCTCGCTAAAGAATCGCTCAATGACGTGGATGAAATCATTGACGGCGATTATCAAAACAGCTTTAAAGTTTACACCTTCACCTACACCGCCGCCGGCCAAAACTATGACCAAACCATTTTAACCCTGGCTGATCTGGAAAAAAGTTACCCTAGCCGTTCACTCGCCAGCCAAACGGAAGAATTAATCGCCCTGCTGGAACAAACTGATGCTACCTTAAAAAAACTGGACGCCACTTTGAGCAAAACCTTTGACCTGCTGCAAAAAGCCACGGCCGGCGGCGACCTTACCTCCACCATTCTGGATACTTATAAATCCAACATTACCACGGACCAAACCAACACCGCCGCCAAAATCGTGGCCGTCCAGACCGCCAAATCCAACCTGCAAATAAAAACCGTGGAATATGAAAACAGCGTGTCCACGGCGGAAAAGGACGCGGAAAAATACCGCCAGGCCTTATTGGTGTCTCAAGCCGAACTGGACCTGGAAAAAGCCGGACCGCGCGACTTTGAAATCGCCTCCAGCGAAGCCAACCTTAAAAAAGCCCAGGCCAATCTGGCGGCGGCTTTGGCCGACCTGGCCGATTACAGCTTAAAATCTCCGGTTGACGGCATTATCAGCAAAATCAACTTTGAAATCGGCGAATACGTCCCCACCAGCGAAACGGCTGTGGCGATGTTCGGCAAAAGCAATCTGGAAATCAAGGTGGACGCGCCCGAATCGGACATTGCCAAAATCAAAGTCGGCGACCTGACGGAAATCACCCTGGACGCTTTTGGCGACGAAAGAATCTTTAAAGGGCATTTGACTTTTATTGACCCGTCGGAAACCATCATCAACGACGTGGTTTATTACAAGGTCAAAGTGACCTTTGATGCTCAAGAAGAAGGCGTTAAGCCGGGCATGACCGCCAACGTCACCGTAACCACGGCGGTCCGGGAAAACGTTTTATTTATCCCCGCCCGTAGCGTCATTGAAAAAGACGGCAAGAGAATCGTCAGGATTCTGGAGAACGGCCAAAAGCAGGAGCGCGAAGTAACTACGGGCTTAAGGGCCGATGACGGCCTGATTGAAATTTTGTCAGGGCTAAATGAAGGCGAAACGGTAATCACCTTTATCAAAAACGGAAAATGAGCACTCCCCCGTTAATCAAAGTTCAAAACCTCAAAAAGTCCTACCAAACCGATGAAGTGGTGACTCCGGTTTTGGAGGGCTTGTCTTTCATTATTGAAAAAGGCGAATTCGTGGCCATTATGGGCCCTTCCGGCAGCGGCAAATCCACTTTAATGCATATTTTGGGTTTTTTAGACCGGCCTAGCAGCGGCACTTATTTGTTTAAAGGCCAGGAAACTTCGGGCTTTACCGATAGGGAGCTGGCCAATATCAGAAACACGGCCGTGGGTTTTGTTTTCCAATCGTTTTTTTTAATGAGCAAAACCACGGTTTTAGAAAATGTTAAATTGCCATTGATCTACTCGGCGGAGCCGGCTAAAGAAAAAAAAGCCAAGGCGGCAGTGGAAGCCGTGGGTTTAACCTATCGTTTGAACTATTTTTCCAGCCAGCTTTCCGGCGGCGAAAAGCAGCGGGTGGCGATTGCCCGGGCCCTGGTTAATAATCCGGATGTGATTTTCGCCGATGAGCCGACCGGCAACCTTGATTCCAAATCCGGCCATCAGATTATGGAAATTCTGGAAAAACTCAATGATTCGGGAAAAACCATCATCCTGGTCACCCACGAACAGGATACAGCCAGGCACGCGCGGCGCATTATTAAACTTTTGGACGGACAAATTGTTGACGATTCGGCCGTCATTGACCGCCGCTTTGTCAAAGACGGAGGATTGAATAAATAATAGATGTTAGAAATTGGTTAGGGAAGTTGGTCTGGAGATTAGAAGTTTGAAGTTGGTCTAAACTAACTTCCCGCCCTCCAACTTCAAGACAAATATCTCAAACTAACTTCCCTGTCTGCCGACAGGCAGGCAACTTCTAAACTATGAATTTTTCCAACATCATTCATCTTTCCTTAGTCAGTTTAAGGTCCAATAAAACCCGCAGCGCTTTAACCGGCTTGGGCATTGTTATTGGCATTGCTTCGGTCATCATTATTATATCGGTGGGCGCCGGCGCCCAGAGCTTGATTTTTTCCCAGATTGAAAAAGTCGGCTCCAACTTAGTGGGCATTTTGCCGGGCGCCGCCAAAAAAGACGGTCCGCCGGCCATTGCTTTCGGCATTACCGTGACCACTTTAAAAACTGCCGATGCCGAGGCGATTTTAAAACGGGTGCCGGAAGTGGCCGCCGTGGCCGCCTTTGTTCAGGGCAACGAGACCGTTTCCTGGCAGAACCAAAAAGTGGCCGCCACTTTTTTAGGCACCCTGGCCAGTTATACTTCAGTGGAAGACGCCACTATTTTAAACGGGCGTTTTTTTACTGAGTCGGAAGAAAAAAGCGTGACCCGGGTGGCGGTGCTTGGTTCCAAAATTGCCCAGGATTTATTCAGCGATCAGGATCCCTTGGGCCAACAGATTAAAATTAAGCGCGAAAGTTTTGAAGTGATCGGCGTTTTTAAAGAAAGGGGTTCGGTTGGGTTTCAAAGCCCGGATAGCCAGGTTTTTATTCCCTTATTGAGCGGGCAAAAACTTCTTTTGGGCATAAATTACCTTAATTTAATCCGGGTAAAAGTGCGCCGCAGTGAAGAAGTGCCACAGGCCGTTGAAAGCATTAAGGAAGTTTTGCGGCAGCGCCATAATATCCAAAATCCCAACAATGACGATTTTGATGTGCGCAATCAAGCCGAAGCTTTGGCCGCTTTAACCACCATTACCAATGCCTTGAAATTTTTCCTGGCCGCCATTGCCGCCATTTCCTTGCTGGTGGGCGGCGTGGGCATTATGAATATCATGTACGTGGCCGTCACCGAGCGCACCCGGGAAATCGGCTTAAGAAAAGCCGTCGGCGCCCAGGAAGAAACTATTTTAAAACAGTTTTTAATTGAAGCGGTGATGCTTACTTTTTTAGCGGGCGTCATCGGCGTTTTATTGGGCGCGGCCGTTTCCGGCTTAGTGGCCCTGATGGCCGATTATTTGGGTTATGCCTGGAAATTTATCGTTTCGCCAGTTTCCATTATGGTCAGCGTGGCAATGGCGGCCGGCATTGGCATTGTTTTCGGCTACTTTCCGGCTAAACGCGCGGCCCATTTGGATCCCATTGAAGCTTTAAGATATGAGTAAAACAAGTAACAAATTCCCCGCCTGCCAGCGCCTTTGGCGCAAGCCAATGGCGGGCAGGTAACTTATAGATTTGTATTTTGTAATTTAGTAAGCATATGGATTTGAGCATTATTAAAATTTCCCTGTCCTCGCTCTGGCGCAACCGCTTAAGAAGCTTTTTAACCATTGCCGGCATTGTGATCGGCATTATGGCGGTCATTATAGTTTTTTCGGCCGGCGAAGGTTTAAGGGGTTTAATTATGGCCCAGGTGGAAAGCTGGGGCTCGGATTTTATTGAAGTGGAAACCAAGGTGCCCAGCGCCGCCCAGGCCTCTGCGGAAAACGCCATGGGCCAGGCCAGCATTACCACTTTAAAAAACGCCGATGGCCAGGCCGTGGCCAAGGCGCCCAATATTAAAGATGTTTATTCGGCCGTAATGGGCCAGGCCGTAGTGGTTACGGACCAGGATTCGGATATTACCCAGCTTTGGGGCACCACGGCCAGCTTTTTAAATATCGATTCTGGTAAAGTGGCGCTGGGGCGTTTTTTTACAGATGAAGAGGATGAAAGCTTGGCTCGGGTGGCGGTTTTGGGAAGCGAAGCTAAAGTTAAATTTTTTGGCGATAGCGACCCTTTAGGCAAAAGCTTAAAAATCGGCAGGCATAATTTTAAAGTCATCGGCGTCATGGCTTCTAAGGGCGCCATTATGTATATGAACATGGATGAGTTTATTTATCTGCCCCTGACTTCTTTGCAAAAACTCATTATGGGCATTGATCATATTTCCTTTGTCATCGCCAAACTTAAAAATACCGACTTAACCGCCGCCACGGCCGATGATTTAAAAATCTTAATGCGCGAGCGGCACAATATTACCGAGGCGGACAAAGAAGATTTTGCCGTCACCACCATGGTGGACGCCATTGATACTTTAAATAAAATTTTAGGCGGCGTTTCTTTGCTGTTAATTGCCATTGCCGCCGTTTCTTTAATTGTCGGGGGAGTGGGCATTATGAATATCATGCTGGTTTCGGTAACCGAGCGCACCAGCGAGATCGGCTTGCGCAAGGCCGTGGGCGCCAGCGAAAAGAAAATCATGCTGCAATTTTTATGGGAAGCGGTTTTTTTAACTTTTCTCGGCGGCGTCGTCGGCATTGCCTTGGGCATCGGCCTGTCTTTTGTTATTTCTTTGGCGGCCGCCTCGCAAGGATTTAACTGGGTTTTTGTAATTAAGCCCATGTCTTTGGTTTGGGCCGTGGGCGTTTCGGTATTAATCGGCTTGTCTTTTGGCCTGTATCCGGCGCAAAAAGCGGCCAAAATGGACCCGATCGAGGCCTTGAGGTTTGAGGTTTAACTTCCACGAAAAAAGCCGCGCCCCCCACTGGAGCACGGCTTTTAAATATCCTGCTTTACTCCATTTACTTTTGGCACGCCGGACACCGGCAACCCGCGCTGTATTTGCCCGGCCCGCCGAAAAACACGGCCACGGCCGAAAGCAACAAAGTCAAATCCAGTTCCCAGCCGCCCATAAAACCCCCTTGGTACTTTACTTTAACGATGGCGACCAGCATGACGATGGCCAAAGCTAAACCGGCAAAACAGGTCCAAAATCCGACGAGCATCAACAAGCCGCCCAGCAATTCCACCCACGCCACCAGATAGGCAAAAAAAGCGGATAAGCCGAGAGCGTTAAAGAAAGCAACGGTATCGCTCATGTTGGCCAGCTTAGCTACGCCATGGGTGATAAACGCCGTTGCCAGAGCTAAACGAACGAGCAATAACGCCAAATCAACGTTATTGCAACACATTTTGTTTTTTAACATACGTTTTTTCTAGCATGCTAGCATTCTAGAATGCTAGGCTAGGATATTAATGATTATTTCTGACAGTGGGGGCAATACATCCCGCACCACTTTTGCTAAAGCAAAAGTGGTGCGGGATAAACCGTTCTTGATTAATCTACTTTTGACATTTAAAACAATATACAGTGCCTCTGCCGCCAAGCCTAATCTTCTTTAAAATTTTTCCGCAGCACAAACATTTTTGCCCACCTCTTTGGTAAACTTTCAATCTAGCCATGAATTTGCCTCTTTCCCCGGACGGATGGACAAAAGTGTTGACGGAGGTGCCGCCGAATTTAATCGCTTCTTTAAGTTTTTTGATGACGGACTGGCGCAGTTTTTTAACCTCCTCCGCTTTCAACGATTTAACCTGGCGACTCGGCAAAATCCCGGAGGCAAACAAACTCTCGTCGGCGTAAATGTTGCCGATGCCGGCAATCAGTTCCTGATTCAATAAAAACTGCTTGATTTTAAGCTTGGGCCGCTTTTTTAAAATCTCAATGAACTTCTTTAAAGTAAATTCTTTTGACAGCGGCTCAACTCCCAATTGCCTTATTACCTTATCAACTTCTAACTTATCAACTATCCTCATCCAGCCGAACTTCCTTAAATCATGAAAAAGCAGCCGGCCGCCATCCTTGAAATTTAAAATAATGCGGGTAAACTTATTGGGTCTGGTTAAATCAATATTGCCGTTTTCCAAAGCATGGCCGCCGCCGCTGGCTTTGCCTTGCCTGTCAACAAAAATCAGCTGGCCGGTTAATTTAAGATGAACTAATAAATAGCGGTTTCCAGAAAGTTCAATAATAATCATCTTGCCCCGGCGTTTGATGCCTATGACTTTCCGACTTAACACTGCCGACTTAAAATTATTGCTCACCATTTTCGGCACCTTAATTTCCGCACTTTTAAAAATCCTGCCTTTGATTTTTGCGGCAAGATGATTAACCACGGTCTGGACTTCGGGCAGTTCGGGCATATATTTCTAGTAACAAGTAATCAGTAACAAGTAATTGGAATCACAAAAATTAGTACTTGTTACTGATTACTGATTACTAAATCAATGATCTCCCTGTCATCTCTTCCGGCCTCTTTAAGCCCAGGATTTTCAAAATGGTCGGGGCCACGTCGGCCAAAACGCCGGCCGGCGTTACCTGGCTCAAATCTTTGCCAACGGCGCCCGTGCTCATCCGGCCTTGAAAATCCTTGCCAATAATGTAAAGGGGCACGGGATTGGCGCTGTGTTCCTTGTCTATTTCGCCGGTCTGGAGCTTGTAAACTTCTTCGGCATTGCCATGGTCGGCCGTAATCAAAACCACGCCGCCGCGGGCCAAAACTTTGTTGGTAATCTGGCCCGCCAGGTCATCAACCGTTTCCACGGCCTGAATGGTGGCCGGCAAATTGCCGGTGTGGGCCACCATGTCAGGATTGGCGAAATTCAAAACAATGAAATCGTATTTGTCGTTTTCCACTTCCTTAATCACTTTTTCCGCGATTTTTAAGGCGGACATTTCC
>MHKL01000006.1:20130-20658 GCA_001818835.1 Candidatus Komeilibacteria bacterium RIFCSPLOWO2_01_FULL_45_10
CGTCTCGGCAACGTGGAGCTGCTTCAGGCCGGCTTGCGAAATGATTTTGGCGAGCGGCATGGTCACCAATTCCGGCGGAAAAGCGACCGTGAGCGGCAAATCCTTTTCGTATTCGGTCAGGGACACAAAAACCAGATCTTTCAGGTACCGGGGCCGGCTGAATTTTTCAAAGCCGGGCAAAACAAACGCTTTAGTCAGCTCGCGGGCGCGGTCTGACCGGAAATTAAAAAAAATCACGCTATCCCCTTCTTTGACCACGCCGCGGGGTTTTCCCTGACTATCGGTAATCATCGTCGGCACAAACTCCTCGTCGTAAATTTTATTTTTGTACGATTCTTCAATGGCCGCCAAGGGGTCGGAAAAAACCTTTGTTGACCGGCCCTCGGTCATAGCCAAATAAGCCGGAGCGATCCTCTCCCAGTTATTGTCGCGGTCCATGGCGTAAAAACGGCCCGCCAGAGTGGCGATTTCGCCCAAACCGATCTGCTGCAGTTTTTTCTGCAGTTGTTCAATATATTTTTTGGCGCT
>MHKL01000007.1 GCA_001818835.1 Candidatus Komeilibacteria bacterium RIFCSPLOWO2_01_FULL_45_10
ACATTTCCCTTGCGCCCAAGCAGTTTCACTGTGCTTATTCCTATCGGATTAGGCCTTCCGGGGCATCTGCACGCAAGAATTCCAACAAGCGGAACATCCTCCCTTCCCTGCGGATGGTGCTTCATGACTTTATGTTTTACCTTATCCATCCAGTATATCACTATTATGTGCGAATAATCCTCAATTCCATCAAGCGCTTCAGAAAGTTTCTTGTCTATGGTAATTTCAGAAACCAGATTGCGCCATTTCCCGAAATGCGGCTGTTTCTCGGAATTCCTTACAAATCCGATTGGTTTTATATTTATCCCTGCCATAGCAATTCCCCCAATTCATTTTATTTTTGCCTTGTAAGTGCGCATTAAAAGCGAATTCCCGACAACGCTTATGCTGCTGAATGCCATTGCAGCAGCGGCAATCATGGGATTCAGCAGAATCCCGAAAGGCGCATAAAGGATTCCTGCGGCAATCGGAATCCCGACAGTATTGTATATGAATGCCCAGAAAAGATTCTGCTTTATTTTCCTTATGGTATAGGCGCTCAAATCTATTGCGGTTACCACATCCCTCAAATCATCCTTTATCAGCACAATATTCCCTGTTTCCATTGCAATGTCTGTGCCAGAACCAATTGCAATTCCAATATCTGCCTGCGCAAGCGCGGGCGCATCATTAATCCCGTCGCCCACAAACGCAACTTTTTTGCTCAGTGCCTGAAGCTTCTTCACCTCATTTGCCTTTTGTGCAGGAAGGACATTTGCAAGCACCACATCAATCCCGAGGGATTTTGCGATTGCCTTTCCAACGCGCTCATTGTCACCGGTTATTATTGCAACCTCCTTTCCCAGCTTATGGAGCATTCCAACGGCTTCCTTAGAGTATTCCTTAAGCGTGTCTGCAACGGCAATTATGCCAATTGCCTTTCCTGCATATGCGACGCGCATTGCGGTCTTGCCCTGATTCTCAATTTCAGCAATTTTATTTTCAAGGTGCGCAAAGTTAATTCGGTTTTTATCCATGAGCAGTTTATTTCCCACAAGGATTTTCTGCCTGTAAAATGCCTTTACGCCCATTCCGGGAAGCGCCTCAAAGTTTTTCGCTTCAGAAATGCGCAATTTGCGCTGCCTTGCCTTCTTTATTATTGCTTCCCCCAAGGGATGTTCTGAGGCATATTCAGCAATAGCAGCAATCCTCAGCAGTTCATTCTCGCCAATGCCTTTAACTGCAACAATGTCAGTAACAGCGGGCTCGCCTTTTGTGAGCGTTCCTGTTTTGTCAAAAACAATTGTTGTCAATTTGTGCGCGGTTTCAAGAGCCTCCGCGCTTTTAATCAATATGCCGTGCTCCGCTGCTTTCCCAGAGCCAACCATTATTGCTGTGGGAGTTGCAAGCCCGAGGGCGCAAGGGCATGCAATTATGAGAACTGCAATAAATATTGCAAGCGCAAAAAGGAAGGAAAAGCCAAGCAGCATCCAGAGCGCAAATGCAATTATTGCAACTGCAATAAATATTGCAAGCGCAAAAAGGAAGGAAAAGCCAAGCAGCATCCAGAGCGCAAATGCAATTATTGCAATTGCAATAACAGCAGGCACGAAATAGCCGGAAACAATGTCCGCAAGCCTTTGTATTGGCGCCTTTGATGCCTGCGCCTCCTCAACAATCTTTATTATCTGCATCAGCATTGTGTCCTTTCCGATTTTTGTCGCCCTGAATTTCAGCAGGCCTGATTTGTTCAATGTAGCGCCAATTACAACATCCCCTGCTTTTTTATCAACAGGCATGCTCTCTCCTGTTATTACCTTCTCATCAACCGCTGAAAATCCTGAAACCACAATCCCGTCAACAGGGATTTTTTCCCCTGGCCTTACAACAACAATGTCCCCTATCTTAACCTGCTCAATCGGAATTTCAACTTCCTTCCCGTTGCGCAGAATCCTTGCGGTTTTCGCCTGCAAGCCGATTAATTTTTTTATTGCCTCCGAGGTTTTGCCCTTAACAATCGCCTCAAAAAGCCTTCCAAGCACAATTAATGTGATGATTATTGCCGCAGTGTCAAAATACAATTTAGCCTGCTCCGCAAAAATCTGCGGAACAAAAACAACAGCAGCGCTGTAAATGTATGCTGCCGAAGTGCCAACAGCAATCAGCGTGTTCATGTCAGCAGTGAAATTGCGCAGCGCAATCCACGCGCCCCTGTAAAACTGCCATCCCACATAAAACTGCACAGGCGTTGCAAGAACCAGGAGCAGGAATGGATTCTGCAATATCTGCGGCGCAAATCCGAAAAATTCAGGGAAAGAGCCGATAAATATTGGAATGCTCAAAATTGCCCCAACCACAAACTTAATTTTCAGTGCATTTATTTCATGCTCCCTTGCTTTTTTCTCCCTGTCAACAAACTCTTCCTTCTCCTCAAATGCCTCATAACCTGAATTTTTTATCGCCTTTATTATTTTATTTGCATCAATAATTGCAGTGTTAAATGTTATTGTTGCCCTTTCATTCGGGAAATCCACATCATATTTCACAATTCCTTTCACTTTTGAAAGCGCCCTGCTCACAATGCCCGCGCAGTGCGGGGAATGCATGCCAATTACCTTGAATTTTGCAGTCGCAATTCCCTTTTTCGCTTCCCCCACTTCCAGTTCCTTGTTGTTTTCAGTCGCCTCAATCACCCCATAGCCTGTTTTCTTTACGGCCTTCATCAATTCGGTTTCATTCGTTTTTGCAGGGTCAAATTCAATATTCGCATGCTCATTCGCAAAATTCACATTTGCGCTTTTAACGCCCTTTGCGTGGGAGAGCGAGCGCTCAATGGTTAATGCGCAGCTTGCACAGTGCATTCCTGTAACGCCTATTGAAATCTTCTTTGCATTATCCTTTGTCATATTTACCATTTATCCGCAGCATCCGTGTTTTTTCTTTTTCTCTCCCATAAAACCGACCTCCACTCTTTTTATTTTATGCTTACTTCGCATTTCCTGTCCGAGTATGCACAAACAACGCAGCAGGAGCCCTTAGGCGCTTTTATGAGCCTGCCGCATTTCTTGCAAATGTGAAATGCAAGGCATTTTCCTTTTGGAATTTCAATGCCCTGCACTGCCCCGCAATATGGGCATTTGAGGTTTGCAATTTCTGCCATTTACTTCTCCTTGCAGCATACGTACTTGCAAACCGCCGCGAACACTATGCCTATTATCGCTCCGGCAACTGCACTAGCAATCAAGCCCGCAACAAACCTTACAGGCCCTATTGAAATTGCCGATGCCTGCTGCAATACTATGCCATGGAACCAGGTCCTTGCAAGCTCAAGCATCAGTTGCGGGGCAATTGCAAATGCCGCCACACAAATAACATACAGCACCGTGACTATTGCGCCGCCAGCTATTGCAGCATTTTTTATGTCATAAATGCCCTTCATTTTTGCACCTCCCTTTTATTTAGCATTTCCCCTTTTTTAACATTTCTGATTGATGAAAATGAGAAATAAATGGCAATGAGCATGAGCGCAATGCTTAAAATCCTTAATTCAAGCCTGTAGGGCGCGAAGATTGCAAAGCTCCCTGAAATTCCCAGCAGTGAAAATATGAGGAGATTGCAGAAGGGGCATGTTATTGCAAGGAAGCCCGCTGCAGAGCCGCAGATTGCTGATGCGCCTGCTCTTTTTCCGGATTTTTTTATTTCATTATTATAAACAATCAAGGAAACCACAATTCCGAAAAGCACAGCGAATGCTGACAAAAAGGCGTAATCCCAGATTGTTTTTTCAATCATCCCGCCAACCCTGAAAAATGGGTTTTCAATCAGGCCTGTAAAAAGGCCGAAGAGAAGATAAATGCCAATTGCGGAAACAGCAAATATCCCGGAATATTTTATTTTTGCATCCATTCTTTCCCCTCAGCAGCAGTGCAATTCCTTCGGTTTCTTCCCTTCCTTCCCGAAGGGATTGCCGTATTTCCTTATGTTCCCAATCATCCTCTTGTTTGCATCGGTTTCCTTCCCATTTGCAGCAAGTTTTGCCCTTTCATCCGCAAAATCCAAATCCAGATTTGCAGGGCACAATTGCTTGCAGGCCTTGCAGAGCGTGCAAACAAAGAATATCTCGCTTTCAATTTTGCCCTTCATTAATTTTGCCTTTCCGCGCGCGCTTACGCTTTCATCAAGCAGCGCCCTGTACACAGGGCAGTTTGCCTTGCACAATCCGCACTCGCTGCACTTCTCATAATCCACATTCATATTATTTTCCCCCTGTTGAATATTCCTTCAGGGTCAAATTTTTCCTTGAGCCTTTTAATTTTATCTTTTATTTTGGCATCAGCAAATTCCCTTTTTGTTATGCCAATTCCGTGCTCCCCGCTCACAGTCCCATTAAGCGCCCTAACCTTCAAATAAAACGCGCCAAGCATTTCCTTCTGCTCTGGCTTCAGCCTCACATGGATTATTCCATCGGCAATATGCGCATAGAATGGAAGCCTGTGTGAATTTACAAATTCAATAAATTCAGGAATCTTTTCTTTCGGGATTTGCGGGTCTTCAATTACAGAAAATCCAGACGTAGTCAGCTTCGGCCCTATTCCAAGGCGCAGGGTTTTTGCGTCCCGCATTTCCATTCCCTTAAGCGCCCCGGACTCATCCGCGCGCTCCGCAAGCAGGTAATAGCAGTTTTCAAGCCCAGCAATAACCGCGGCAGCCGGGTTTACTGCCTCAATTGAAAGTGCGCTTTCAGAATTCCTGAGCTCTTCAGCTTTTAAAAGCAGCTCTTCCAGGGAATTGAATTTAAAAAGGTCCATCGATTTTTCGATTACAGCCTCATGCAGCCTGAGTTTTGCCTCGACAATTATTCCAAGCGTTCCTTCAGTGCCGCAGGTTTCTTCAGCATTTGTTTTGCGCAGGTTCCCGAATCCATCAACTATCTGCACTTCCATAACCCATTTCTCCATTTTGCCAAAGCGCATCGCATGCAATCCCGAAGCATTTGTCGCAATCATCCCCGCAATGCTGCATACGCTCCGGGAAGCGGGCTCCACAGGCAGGCATAAATTGCATTTCCGCAGCTCAAGGTTCAGCTGTGCAACAACAATCCCGGGCTCAACAACCGCATATTTCTCCTTTTCATTTATTTCAATTATTTTATTCATCCTGCTCAAATCAACAACAATTGAATTCTGCGGAACTGCTGCGCCCGCAAGCCCTGTTCCTGCTCCGCGCGCAACAACATCAATTTTATTTGCAAGCGCAAATTTAACAATCTTCTGCACCTCCTCTTTGCCCTCCGGCCAAACCACAGCAAGTGCAGTCCCGCGCACCTGCGAAGCATCGCTGTTGTATGCGAGCAGGACTTCCTTTTCCGCAGAGAATTCTTTCCCAAAAGCCTTGCGCATTTCCTGCATTATTGCGGAATTCATACCAAAACCTCGCCGAATTCAAGCACTTCCATCCCCTTTGGCGCATTTTCCCTGAAATGCATATAGCACAGGGGGCATGTGCTCACAAGCTTTTTTGCTGCGCAATCCTGCAGGCAGCTTTTTGCTGCTTTGTTTGCAATTTCAGGATGATTTGCCTTCATTCCCGCGCCTGCTCCGCAGCACAATGAATTTTCCCTGCTGTTTGCAAGCTCAGCAACCTCATAGCCTATATGCTTCAGTATTTTGCGCGGCTCCTCATAAATGCCTGAATGCCTTCCCAGATGGCAGGGATCATGGTAAGCAATAGGCCCCTTCCCGCTTCCATGCTCCAATTTATTCATTCTTGCATAAAGCGTTTGCGCAATGTGCTCAGCATTGAAGCCTGAGTTCTTCAGAGTTAGAAAGCACGCAGGGCAGTTTGTAATTATTTTTCCAATTCCATATTTTTTGAACAGTTCAGCATTTTTATTCTCCAAATTTTTAAAATCTTCTTTATATCCTGCGTGTTTTACTGGGCTTCCGCAGCAGTTGAATTCAGGCAGCACAATTGCATCTATCCCAATGCGCTTCAGGATTTTGATGTAATTTTCCTCGATTTCGGGAAGCGCAAAATGCGTCAGGCACCCCGGATAATAGAGAACATTTCCCGAAGCAAGCCTGCCAAAAAATTTATTAAGCATTTTTATCCAGGCACTCCTCATATCTTTCAGGATGATGGCCCATGTGCTCTTCCCACTGCTCCTGCGTATATCCAGAAGGCGCAATGCATATGTTTTCCGGGTTTTCCGCGCTTATTGCCTTTTGATAATCATCCTGGTTATTTGCAGGATTAAGCACAGCCCACATCCCGAATGCAAGCGCAATTATCAGCGCCGCAAGCACAACAATCAGAAAGATTTTTCCGTAATCCATTTTACCCCCCCCAATGGCATTTTTCATTTTTTTCCTTGCTTTCTTTGCCGCCGTGCATATCCCGCATCAGCAACAAATGCATTATCGGGCACAAGAGCACAACAGCAAGCAGCAAATAACTCTGGTTAACCCCAAATACAAAAAATGCGGCAATTGCTGCAACCGGAATCAAACAGCAAAGCAGCATCAGAAGTTTCATGTTCATTTTCAGCAGCTCCCCATCTGATTAGGCAGTTCATCAAACACGTTTTTATCAATTTCTCCAGAAGCGATTTTCTCTTTAAGCTCCTTTTCCATAAAGTAGCGCGGGAAAAAGTAATGCTGCCATTCAAGCGCCTTTTCCCTTATGACATTCGCATCTGTAATTCCATAATTTTTTATCATGAGCTTTGCCAATCCCTTCTGCGCGGCATCATGGGCACAGTCACATTTCCAAACGATTGCCCCGCAGCACGGGCTCACAATATTGAGAGCATCCTCAAGGATTGCCTGTTCAGCAGCGCTTATGTTTATGCTATAACGATATTTCACAAGCGCATTGAAAGTGTTGATGTCAAATTTCAGCCCGAAATTCGCATCACTCCCTTCAGCGGGAATAATTTCGGATTTCAATTTTATGATGTACTGCGCAGCAGGGCTGTTTGAATCTGCGCCATCGCCAATAATTTTGTTCGCATCAATTCCTGCATTTTTATCTGCATATTTTCCGGCATCTGAATTTGCATCGGCTAATGCGGCATTTCCTGTTTTTGAACTGCCATTTTCATCCTCGGGGTTGATGCAACCGCTGAGAAGCAGGACGGCAATTAAAGCAAATGCAGCCAGAATTATTTTAGCTTTCATCTTTGTCTCCCCGCTAATAAACCAGCATCAGGAGCACTGCTCCCAAAATTATCATTGAAAGCCCTGCAATCAATTTTATGTAGTTCTTCTCATGCTGCTCCCATGTTTCTATCCTCTCAACAACCTTCCTGCTGCTTGCAATCAGCAAAATGAAAATCAATGGGAGAATGAAAAGCAGGTTGTAAACAAATAAGTAGAACAATCCCTCCATATAAGTTGCGCGCGTTACAAGCAATCCAAGGATTGAAATGTAAATTCCCGCAGTGCAGCCGAATGAGCAGATCCCGACAATCACCCCAAGAACAAATGCGGAAGGCACGCTTGCCTTGTGTATCAAATCCTTTATTGTCTGCAGGCTTGCTTTCGGAAGCCCGAGATTTACCAATTTCCCCTTTTTGAAGAAATCCACTATGTTCAGCAGCCCAAGCCCTATTACAAATATGCCCGCAATTTTCGCGAAGAAATGCGGTTCTGCGGAAACAACAAATGCCTGGAGCAATCCAAGCCCTATAAGCAAATATGCGAGGAATATCCCCAATATGTATGCGCCCCCGACTTTGAATATTCCGATTCTCGTGCGCCTTATTGTGAAAAGGAATGCGATGAAAAACAGCAGTACTGCAATGGTGCAGGGATGCAGCCCTGCCAATAAGCCTGTTGTAAGCACAACATAAGGAAGGGAAGCCTGCAAACTATCAATTATTTTCCCGGATTTTGCGCAATTTGCAATCTGCACATCAATGTCGCATTCCCTTATTTTCCCGTCAGCGCCAAGAACTCTGTATGATGTTATTGTTGTCGGGTCCATGGAATCCTGAAACAGGATTATTGAAGGAAAATCAAAATTTGGGTATTTTTTGAAATAACCATCAAGAAGCGCAATGGGGATGTGCCCTTCAAGAACTAATTTTTCATCAATTGAAACAGTCATGTGCCCCTGCATGCTTGGTGGAATTGCAAGTTTTTTGTTCAGGGCATCAAGCTCAGCGCGCATTGCAGGATCATTGATTACATATTTTATTTCCGCATCAATTCCCTTTGAAGAGAGGAATTCTTTAAGTTCGTTTGCATAAACCCCGCAGTGCCCGCACGCCTCATTGAGATACATTACTGCAGAATGCTGCTGCGGCGCTGCAGAAGCTGTAGAAAATGAAATAGCAATTAGAACCAGCAGCAGGAGAATCCGAGCTTTCATATATTCCCCCCGAGCCAAAGTCAATCAAGCGTCCTGAATTTTATATCTTCGCCCAGGGCATTCAAGTCGCGGAAAACATATGCCCCATCAGCTTCAATTGTGCCAACGTCCGCCCATACCTGATTCAGGGTGCTGTATGCGTTCGCATCGCTTGAGAGAATTATTGTCGGAATCTTTTTTATTGCGTATTTCTGCAGGAGCGCATTCCCATCCGCGCTTGAAATATCATAATTTACCTCAGTGCCCACAACCACTCCAAATCTCGCGAGCACGCTGTTGTGGATGTTCACATCATAGCAGTCTGAGCAGTTTGCATCAACAAGCTTTGTCAAATTTACAAGCCCTATTGTTGATTTTGATTCTATGTCAAGATAGGGGACAGCATAATCCGCAATGTAACCGCCATTATAAGCTGGCCTGCCCACATTGGTCCATTGCTTGGTTATTTCAGGATAGGCATTCAAATCCTTGCTTACAATTGCAACAGGCAGCCTGTCTATGCCGTATTCGGCAATCAATTTCTGCGCATTTTCAGAATTTGCATCAAGCTCTTCGGAATCCCCAATGCCAACCCCTAGCTGCTCAAGCTCATTTTGCAGGCCCGAAATGCTTGCGCATTTTTCGCAATTAGAATCGCTTATTGTTGTTATGGATACAAGGCCTATTGTTGAATTGCTCTCCAAATCAACATAAGGCGGCTTCACATCGCGCAGCACAAGGGTGTTTTTATCAAATTCTGAATTGCTTCCAAGCGCTGAGGAAACGTTTGCACTTTCAATTTCCCCATAAACAACCAGCGCAGGCAGCCTTTCTATTGAGTATTTCTCTATGAGCGCATCCGCCTCAGTACTTCCAAATTCAAGGGTTTTTTCTGTTATCTCCGCTCCGCTCGCTTTCAATGCAGAAACAATTTCATCAGTGCTGAAGCATTTATCGCATCCCGCGGCCTTTATGAGAGTGATGGACAATTTTGCAGGCTCCGAAGTTATTGGATCCCCCTGAGCAAGGGAAAGCCCTGAATTAATTCCGAAAATCAGAAAAAAATTTATGAGCGAAGAACCCAGCAGGAGCGTGAAAAGCATCGCATATGCATATTGCATTCCCTTATTTGCCTTTTTGCCTGCCTCTTCTGCCATGTTTTCTTCCCTAAAAGTTAGCAGCCGCCGACCATTGCGCTTCCTGAAGAGCTTGAGCCCGTGCTTCCGGAACTGCTTCCGCTTCCGTGCATTCTCTCATTCATTTCCTCAATGGTTTCCCCGCCAGAGCCTGCAGAGAGGCTTGCGGTTCCTGTTCCACTTGCTATCCTGTTGCTTACTCCTACCAATTGAATTGTCTGGAACAGCGAAACAAGAATTAACACTGCCAGCACAACAGCAATTATGACATCCTTATCCATTTTAACAACCTCCTACCATTGCACTGCCGCTTGAACTTGCAGAAGAACCTGCAGGACTTCCTGAAGCGCTAGCGCTTCCGAGATTCTGCCCTGAGGTGCTTGTTGAAGTGCTTGCGCTTAATGCGCCTGTGGCAATCTTATTGCTTACACTTACTAACTGAAATGTCTGGAACAATGAAACCAGCACAAGTACTGCCAGCACAATTGCAATTATCACTTCCTTATCCATTTTAACAGCCCCCTACCATTCCGCTGCCTGTTGGTGCAGTTGAACCAGAGCTTCC
>MHKL01000008.1:0-1469 GCA_001818835.1 Candidatus Komeilibacteria bacterium RIFCSPLOWO2_01_FULL_45_10
GCCGGCTTCTTTGGAATCAATCACTGGAATGTTGAATGCCGAAAGCATTTGCTCAATCAGGGGAATTTGGGCGTAAAGTTCGTCCGGCTGTTTTTTTCTTTGGGCCTTGTATTCCTTAAACTCCTCGGCCCGCTTGGTTTGGCCTTTCCGGTCAAAAGCGGCGCAAAGATAGTCGGGCTTCAGCTCCTTGATGATTTTAAGCAGAATGGAAGTAAAGCCATAAACGGCATTGACCAAAGTGCCGTCTTTTAAGGTCATGGGCGGCAAGGCGTGGAAGGCGCGGTGCAACAGGGCATTGCCGTCAATAATGACGAATTTTTCTTTTTTAGGGGACATATACTTTAAGCGGATTATATAGCGATATTTTACCCCGCACCACTTTACTTGTAAAGAAAAGTGGTGCGGGGTTTAACATAAAAACCGGGCTTAAGATATGCCTGGCCTCAAATTAAGATTTCAGTTTGGGACAACCCTGAACCAGCGCGTAGCGCTTGGTTCAGGGTTGCTTTTTTAAGCCGGCTTAATTAAGATAAAGTCGTTTGGCACTTAACATAAGGAGAAAATCATGTCAGGAGCATGGGTGGCCCCGTCTTTTTTAGGCGTCCCCGCTAAAAAGCTGGAGAATTTCCTGCTGGCTCTTGAATACGGCGGCGCCAATTTAATCCATGTGGATTTGGGTGACAGCTGTTTCATTGAGGAAAACAGCGACTGGTCAATTTTTGACCGGTTGGCGGAAACGGTCAAGGGCATCCCTTTGGATTTTCATCTAATGGTGGACAATCTCGGGGAATGGCTGGATTTTTTCATCGGGGATGTTTTACCAAAACTTTCCCGAGAGCCGTACCTGACCATCCACCAGGAAGCCGCGGAATTTTCGCCGGATTTAATTGAAAATTTAAAGCCGGCGAAAGTCAAACTGGGCCTGGCCATCAAGCCGGAAACCCCCGTTTCCGCCATCAGCCAGTATTTAAGGCACCTTGCCTTGGTTAACGTGATGACGGTGGTTCCGGGCAAGAGCAATCAGCAAATGATTGCCGGTTGCCTGGCCAAAGCAACGGAGTTAATCCAGCTGCGGGATAGATACCGTTATCGTTTCAAAATTCAGTTTGACGGCGGGGTAAAGCAAGAAACCGCCCAAGCAGCCGTCAATGCCGGCGGGCAAATTCTGGTTTGCGGCGGCTACCTCCAGTCGGCCACCGAAGATTCGGAGGAGATGCGCCGGCGCATCCTATGGCTTCAGAATTTAAAAAAGGACTCTTAAACAGGGTCCTTCTTTTTTTGAATCTGGGGTACTGATAGCGAATTATTTATTAAAAATACCTTGCTCTTTTTTGTCATCCTGACCCCGCCGAATGGCGGGGGAAGGATCCCATTGATTTGCAGACGTCTGTTAGGCAAGGGGATTCTTCGCTAACACTCAGAATGACGGTGCTATAGGCAAGGCCCTTTTTAATTCAAATGACTTCACC
>MHKL01000008.1:1480-4226 GCA_001818835.1 Candidatus Komeilibacteria bacterium RIFCSPLOWO2_01_FULL_45_10
CGGTCCGGTAGTAAAGCTGGCGCAGCAATCAGCCGCCACCTTAACTTTAAAGCCGCGGTCAAAAGCGTTAAAGCAGTCGGCCAGAACGCAGAAGTCAGTATCCAGCCCAACAATCCAAAGTTCCTCAATCTTTTTTTCTTTCAGATAATTTTCAAAAGCCGTGTTGCTAAAAACCGAATAAGTGTTTTTAATGAAAACATTGTCTTTTTTAACCCAAGGTTGCAAATCCTGAACAATATCCGAGTAAGGCGGTTTGGCGCAACCGGTAAAGTTTAACTGCTTGATGAACTGGCTAGTGGGCGTGTTGATAAACTGGCTAAAAACAATTAACGGAAAATTTTCCTTTTCCATTAATCTGACGATGTTTTTGGGAATGTGTTGCGTCCATTTGTTAATGAAGAAATTCTGGACGTCAACGATAAGCAAAGCGGTTTTCATAATAATATTTTAGCATTTAGGGTTTACCTTGACAAATAGCTGTATTTAGTGTATATTTAAATATTCTCTAAAAATCTAAATATAGAGAATCCCGTACCTCGGGCAGGGGTAAATCAATTTGGACAAAGAGTCCAAAGGAGTAATAATGGCCAAGTATGGCAACTGGACGCAGGGCCAGTTTGAAGCCCTGATTAATATTCTCGGAGAAGAAAACGCCTTGGCGTTAATTCAAGGAGATGTTGAGGTAACTTTCCAGCTATGCGCTAGGAAGTTCTTTGACAAGAATGGTCGTCGGATTCCGCCACGCGGGTTGGTTGCGGCAGTTTGCGATTCAAATCCCAACTACCGCCCTAATCAGCCGAATTCGGACTATGCGGGTCGCTTGGCTCGCCTGCAGCAAGCGGGATTCACAGTCGGCATTTCCGCTGACGAGTTTGAAGCCCGCACCAGCGCGCTTCTCTCAGTGGTTGAGCAGAATGAGCAGATCAAAAATCTGCTCAAAGGCGTTTATCTGCCGATAGTGATTCAGCAGCAGATGAACATCGCCAACCTCGGCGAAGTCACCGAGAAATTAGTGGAAGCGGCAGGCGCTTCCTACTGCCGTCAATTCCCTAACCGGTCGTTCACCAATCATCGGAAAGGTGAGTTGGCCGGGCAGATTAGCATTGTGGAGGGCAGTCGCTACGAACGGCTTATTAAAAAGATCGCCAGCGATCTGGTCGTGGGTATTTATTTCCCGGCCTGTTTGCAAGGGTTTTCTGTTCACGCCCAGCGCGAGCAAGCAACGACCTTACCGGAAGGATTTATTCTTTCCGGTCCCTTGGAAACAGCGATGGGTTGGACGATGTACCCGGATGTACTGGGTCGTGACTGGAATACGCCGGGCTATGATTGTTCGGCAGTCCAGTGGCAGTCCGCCGGTTATTCGCTCTACTTCGTGGCCAGCGACGACCGCGCTGGCTTCGGCCGCGGGGCGGACCTCGGTGACGCCGGCGGCCGTTGCTCCGGCGGTTTATTCATCCTCGGGTAGTGTCGGACTTGGGATTTGGGACTTTGTCTTTGGACCAGAAATTTTGGTTTTTGGTCTTTAGGCTATTCAATCTCCCTTCAAAAAACAGCGAGGCGTGAATGCAATAGTTCGCGCCTCGTTTTCTTTTTTAAAAATTTTTGTTATAATTCTTCTTGAAAGTAGGCTAATGAGTGTTAGTTTTTAAAGAGATTAACATCGCCGAAATCCTAAGTTTGAAAAAGTATCGGAGTTTTGCGGTTCAAGATTACGGTCTGAAAATTTTAGGGATCGCAAAAGAGCATACTCAAATTTAGACACTACTTGTCTTTTTCCAGGGCTAAAATCAGTAGCCGAATAAAATTCAGCCCCTTTGAATCATTCTAAAGGGCGGTGATTAGGACGGGAGAAGACAAAATTATGAGCAGTCCGCCGATTATTCACTCAACTTCAAGGCCAACGACGACAACGCTGACTTCGACAACAAGACGAACCTCGGTAACGCCAACGACAATTACTCCGGCGGTTTATTCATCCTCGGGTAGTGTCTAAATTACGGAAAAGTCCATTAAACGGACTTTTTCTTAATAATTTATCATTATCGGTTATCAAGCGAACGCAGCCAGCCGCCAAGCATTAAGCCGATCTCCTGCAAGCGTTTTTGGAGTTCCAGATATTTTTTAAAATCCAAAACATCCAGTTCCCTAGATACTCTGATAAAAAATTTAAGAGTGTCAAATTTTATACTCGCCTGACGAATTAACCTCAGCTTATCGCTTTTAGGGGCATTGCCGGCGGCCAGCAATAATTCCAGAGTCGCTAAAATATAATTTTCACATTTAGCGCCTAATGTGTATTTATCCTTTTTAGGGAACAGAATCAAATATTTATAGAATAGCTTATACAGTTCACGTATTTTTATAATAATAGGCATTTCGCCGATTATTTTTTGACAAGGTAAATTATCCATATATGAAAGCAGTTAATAATATTTATAATAATTTAATTAATTTGGAAAACATTTTTAATGCTTGGGCGGAATTCAAGCAAGGCAAAATGAACAAGCCGGATGTTTTATCTTTTGAACGTAATTTGGAAGATAATCTTTTTAGTTTACACCCTGAACTATTAAACCGAACCTACATCCATGGGCCTTATTCCACTTTCCATATCCATGATCCCAAATCCCGTTTAATCAGCAAGGCGACTGTTAAAGACAGATTAGTCCATCATTTGGTATTTAGGGAGCTGTACAGAATCTTTAATCCGAGCTTTATTTATCATTCCTACTCTTCCCGTGAA
>MHKL01000008.1:4232-11778 GCA_001818835.1 Candidatus Komeilibacteria bacterium RIFCSPLOWO2_01_FULL_45_10
GGCACGCATTTGGCAGTTAAGGATTTAACTAGTTGTTTAAGAAAAGTTAGCAGGAATTATGCTCATCCCTGCTTTGCCCTGAAATGCGATATTAAAAAATTTTTCCAAAGCGTGCCTCACCAGAAGCTGTTGGAAATAATAAAAAGAAAAGTCAAAGATGAAAAATTTCTTTGGCTTGTCCGGGAAATCATTGGTAGCTTTATTTCACCTGTGGATAATTTTACCGAGAGAGAGAGAGAGAGTTAAAAGAAAGTTTGGGTGATAAAATGGGATTGCCCATTGGCAATGTTACTTCACAGATATTTTCCAACATATATTTAAATGAATTTGATTATTTTATCAAACATCAGCTAAAAGTAAAGCATTATTTTAGATATGCCGATGATTTTGCCATTATTGATAAAGAAAGGGAATATCTGGAAAATTTAATTACTCCAATTCAAGATTTTTTATGGACAGAGTTAGAATTAGAACTTCATCCTAAAAAAGTGAAAATTAGAAAATTCAATCAAGGAATTGATTTTTTGGGCTATGTTATTTTGCCTCATTATGTTGTTTTAAGAACTAAAACCAAAAAGAGGATGTTTAAAAAGCTGGCCAGAAAAAAGGAGGCCCTATTGACCGGTTTGATTGACGGGAAAAATTTTAACCAATCCATGCAGTCGTATTTAGGCATGTTAAAGCATTGCGAGGGGTATAGGATTGCGGAAAAAATAAAAAACCTTGATTTTTAATGTCTATTTTGTTATAGTCAAAAAGGTTTGGCCAGCAGGCAAGTGGTAAGGTAAAAATTCGGCCACGTACCCAAGTGGTTAAGGGAGAGGTCTGCAAAACCTTTATCACCGGTTCGAATCCGGTCGTGGCCTCCAATAAATAAAAAACAACCCGAGCTTTACGCCAGGTTGTTTTTTGAATAAAATTTTAATAAATTTTTACCGTGGTCCATTTTCGGCCGAAGTTTTTGGCCTCTTCAAAGTCGCTCATCCAGATATCGGCCACGCGCCAGTAGCGGCTGTTCATCCTATCTTCCACGATAAAGATTTTGCCCGGGTAAAGCTCTGGCAGTTCCACTTGGGTGCCAAAAGGCAGATAGCGGAAATTGGTGGCCATAACATCGGCAGCGCCCAGAGTCGCGCGCTGGCAAACATTCAAACCGGAGGCGGTCAAGCAGGGTGTGCTGTCGGTCTGGCTGGGATGGCTGTTATAGGCCGTTACCCAGATTTTCAATTCAAATCTGGGCTCCCGTTTTTGGCCGGTTAAGTCCAAAGGCAGGCGCGGAACCGGGGAAACATAAGATTTCAGGAATTCGTCTTTTCCGGCATCCAAAGGCAGTTGCGGCAAGGCCAGGGGATCCAGGCTTTGGGCAAAAGTTAAATGGGGGAAGCTTAAACTAAACACTACCATAATCAGATAAATTGGCAGTATTTTATCAATAAAAATCAGGGTATTTTTAGCGATTTTTCTTGCGATTTTTAACATATTTGGGTAATTTAAAAGATTCCTTATGTTAGGAATCTTAACGCCGTATATTAGCAGATTTTAATGGAGATGTCAAGCCCTTGGCCACCAAAGATATTTTGTCAAATCAATAAAATAATTGCCGTCAATTTCATTGACTTTTACCTTTTCCTGCCTTAAAAGAAAGGCCTGCTGTTCCTTGGGGTGGTCCAGGCAGGTGGTGGAAATCATGCCCTTGGAGTTTATTACCCTTTGCCACGGCACTTTGTCTTGGGGTTTGGTTAAATGCAAAGCCCAGCCAACCATAATGGCGGCCCGGGGCGAAGAAATCAAACTGGCGATCTGGCCGTAGGTGGAAACTTTGCCCGGCGGGATTTTTTTGGTTATTTTGTAAACTTGGGCGTAAAAATTCATTATTTTTTATCATCGTCAAAAAATTCGTAATAGGTTAAAATACCGGCCGCGCTTAAAATGATGTAGAAAAAGTATTCTTCAAAAGGAATAAGAAAGTTAAAAAAGGGGAGAACCGAAAGATATTCTTGACCGGGGAAAATCCAATGATTTAGTTTAACGCCGATATATTCCACCACTACCGCCAGGTAAGCAAAGTAGCAGGTGGCTTTTAAAAATCTTAACCAAAAGTTGGGGAATTTGAACAAAAATAAGGACAGCGGCAATAAGACGATAATGGTGCCGATGATCAGATAGGGATAATGGATTTTTAAAAAATTTGGTTCAGTCAAGAAAGCGATAATGAATAAAGAGAATAAGAAAAACAACAGCCAGGTAAAATCTTGCATCGCCCGGCGAACTAGCTGATGGACATCCGGCCGAGATATTTTTAACATCTCAAAAATAGATTTTTTTTCTGGCCGATCCAAAAAATACTCATAAAACATTAACAAGAAAAAAACAAAGAGTACGCCCCAGATAAATTGCTCCCAAGCGACCACGCCTAAAAAGCGCTGGCTAAAAATACTACTGACAATCAGCCAGCCCCGGCTAACTACCATAATATAGTCGACGATGGCTACTAAAGGCAGGGTAAATAAAATGGCAAATAAGAAAGATTTTTTAGTTGCCCGGGGGTATCTAAATATCAGCCACGCTGACGGCAGTCCGAAAAACAAAAGAGTAGAAATCAGAAAGTTTGTTTTTAAAATAGCGGCCATAACCGCTATTATGACAGGGAATAAAATTAAAATAGCTAGATCGATTTTTTTGTTTATTTTCATAAAGTAATTATATCATTTTATCTAACAAAAAACAGCTCTTCTGGAAGCTGGTTTAAATGCCCTGAAGTAGAAGCTCCTTTGTCGCTTCACTTCAGGCCACCACGAAGTATTTGCTGATTATTTTTTATTGAATTCCGTTAATTTAAGATTTTGGCTGCGCCACGAAGTTTTGCCGAAGCGAAGCAGAGGCAAATACTTCGTGGTGGAGCGGGTAGGGGGAGTCCCGCCTTCGCTCCGACTTTACGTCAGAGCTATGGCGGGCAGGCGAACCCCCTTTGTAAAATCAGCTTGCTTGTCCGCCGAAGTAAAAAATCATTGATTCTGGAGCGGGCAACGGGAATCGAACCCGTATTTTCAGTTTGGAAAACTGATGCACTAGCCGTTGTGCTATACCCGCAGAAATTTAGTATTTTTTACGAAGGCGGAGAAAGCTGTAATAATACCGTTATACGATACCCGCCTAATTATTTTTGTTTTTTAATTAGTTTGGTTAAGTTAAAAGAAACAATGATGATAATTAAAGTAATTAAGATGGCGTAGGCAAATTTGGCAATCAAGCCGTTACTCCCTGCTGGATAAAATTTTTCAATCAAGGATTTAATGGCGTCGTTCCAAGCCAGGCCGGCGACCAGGCCAAAAGCAGCTAAAATATAGCCGATGATTTTTTCCTTAACTTCGGCGGTTAATTTTGGTTCTTTTGTTGGTTCAGTCAGCATAATCAATTAACGGTTAATGATAAATAGGGCGATAAAAATTAAACCAATGCCGATTATTTGGGTCAGGGACAGGCCTTCTTTATAAATAAAATAGCCGACGCCGATTAGCATTAACGTTGTTACCACGTCCCAGGTTACTGAGGCAATACCCATCTTTGCCGAAAATATCGGCAATTACGATAAAAACCGCTGAAAAGGAAATAAAGGTAATTAACAATGAGGGATTGTTCATAATTGCTGGTCGGAGTGGTGGGATTTGAACCCACGACCTCCTGCTCCCAAAGCAGGCGCGCTAGCCAACTGCGCTACACTCCGGCGGTTAAATAAAAATAAGTCGTATTTTAAAATACCACTTATTTTTTAAAAAATCAAGCCGAAACTTTATTTAAAACATCCTTTCCTTTGAAATCAAAATGATAATATAAGCAACATAAACCATCAGGAAAACCATGCCCTGCCAGCTTTGCAACACCCTCTTTTTGCCGATAAACATCCAAACGAAAAGCAGGAGAGTGGCAAAAACAGTCATGCCAATATCTAAGCTGCTTGCAGGCGTAAAAGGCAGGGGTTTGATCAGGGCGCTTACGCCTAAAACCCAGAAGATATTGAAAATGTTGGAGCCGACAATATTACCGACGGCAATATCGGAATTTTTTTTGATTGCGGCCATGGCCGAGGTAGCCAGTTCCGGCAAAGAAGTGCCGACGGCCACGATGGTTAAACCGATTAATGACTGGCTGACGCCTAAAATGGTAGCGAGGGCTACGGCGCCGTCAACAATCCATTTGCCGCCCAAAGCCATACAGATCAATCCGCCGACTATCATTGTTAAAGAAGTTGCTGTTTTGTAAATTTTAACGTTATTTTCTTTATCGGCGGGGCTTTGATCTTTGGCAATGCCGAAAATATAGTAGAAGAAGATGATAAAAAAGCCGATTAAGACCAGGCCGTCGATCCTGGTCAGTAAATTGCCGCCGCTTTTATCGATTAAAATATCGTTGGCCATAATGCCAACCATGAGAGCGGCCAGCAAGCTGAAAGGAATTTCTTTCCAGACCGTGCCGCGAGTGACGGTTAAAGGATAAATAATCGCTGAAATACCCAGAATTAACAGGATGTTGGCAATGTTTGAACCTAAAATATTGCCAACAGCAATTTCGGTGTTGCCCTGAAAACTGGCGAAAAGGTTGACAAAAAGCTCTGGCATGGAAGTGCCAAAAGCGACAATCGTCAGACCAATACCCAAAGTGGATATCTTTAATTTTTTAGCCAGGGAAGAAGCGCCGTCCACCAGCCAGTCCGCGCCTTTAATTAAAATGATAAAGCCGATGATTAGGAGGAGATAAGTTAGCATTTTAAGGGTTAGTTAATTTTATTATTATAATTGATTTTCGGAAATAAATCCAGCGCCGTTTAAAGCAAAAAATAAAAAAGTACCTAACTATAATTTTGGATTGACTTTTTTGAAAATCTATGCTATAATTACATTATAATGAGCTAAAAAAGCTCTTTTTTAAATAAAAATAAAACTTGCCCCGAGCGAACCCCGAGCGAAGGCCAGCTTAGCTGGCCGAGTCAAGGGGGAGTCGAGGGGACAAAAATATGAAAAATCAAAACAACCTAGTTGAAACGATGGCGTTAAAAACCCATCAAAAGGTCTTGAAAAAAATTCAAGAGCCAGTCCACCATCATCTTAGCTTTTTGGCGATAGCGGCCTGTGCCATATCGTCTTTTTTAATTATCACCACCACCATATTTGCCCAGGAGCAGAACACTCTGCAAACAGCCGAACCTCAATCACAGCCGGAGTCAACAGTAGTGCAGAAACCAGTGGAAGAGAATAAATCCACTACTTTAAATACAGAAGAAGTTAATAAACCGGATTTAACTATTGTGGACATTTATTTTTCTCCTAACACGCCAACCACCGGTGAGCAATTTACTGGAGAAGTGAGAGTGAAGGTAAAAAATCAGGGAGCGGGAGCGACTAACGGCGCTCAAGGGGTCTCGGTAATTATTACCATCGCCGACGCTAAAAGCAACGTTTCTTCCGAATGGGCTAATGCCGGATTTTATTATCTTGATAATTTAATAGCGGGTTCCAGCGGGGAAGCTAAGTTTCCGGTTAAGTACACCACTTTCAGTTCAGAAATTTTGCGGATTAAAGCTTGGGTTGACAGCAACTCTTTAAGCAGTGATTCAACCGACAATCTCTTTATTAACGAATCTGATGAAAATAATAATTTTTTCAAAAAAGACATCACCCTAGTAGAGGCGGCCGGCGATTTACTTTATTTAGAATTGGACAAGATAGCGTTAAACTCCAGTGAAATAGAAAGCGGATTTAAAATTACTCATTTAACTTATAACGCCTCTGACGTTTCCGCTTCTAATTCCGGGATTACCCAGCCATCGGAATCTATCACCCAAGCTTATCAGCCGGAAAATTCTCAAACTGACCTTCAATCTTTTAGCGTTGGCTTAAGAACGCATAAATCAATCACTGATGCCAGAAAACATTTTGACGCCATTAATACACAACATGCCAGGCAAGTGATAGCCCTCTCCGCTTCGGAGAAGGAGATATTTGGCGATGACATATTCTGTCATGCCAGCCCCGATTTTACCACCCTCAATCACAAAGAAGGCCGGCTGGACATTTACTATTTTATCTGCGGGTTTAGGTATAAGAACATTTTCATCGATTTACAGGCGACTTTAACAACCAATGATTACAAAATAGCTTTAAGAAATTTGCGCCAGTATTATGACAATATTATTAATTATGATCCTGGCCGAACAGTACCGCTTCCTCAAGGAATTTCTACTAACTCTATTTCTAAACCCGTACCCCAGCAAATATCCAAGCTTGAATCTACGTCTAAAACCGCGGTGGAATCAAAAAAAGCCACTCTGGAGTCAGATAAAACGGAGCATTTGATTATTAAATTGGAGCGCACGATTTCCGCTTTGGAGCAAAGGATAGTGGAGTTGGAGAAAAAATTAGTGGCAGCAATAGATCAAGGACTGGTCAGTAGGGTTAAAGGCAGAATCTTGCTTCAGGTGGAGGAAAACGGCGAGGCCTGGTACGTTGACCCGGAATCAGAAAATAAGCTTTATCTAAAAGACGGAGAAGCGGCTTATGATATTATGCGGGCGCTGGGCCTGGGCATTACTAATGCCAATTTGGAGAAAATCCCCATTGGCCTTCAGGAAAAATTATTTAATCTCAAGGATACGGACAGCGACGGTGTGCCTGATAAGACCGAGGTGGCGGTTGGCACCGACCCTGCTAAAAGCGACAGCGACAGCGACGGCTACAATGATAAAGCAGAAATCTTAAGTGGCTATAAGCCAAACAGCACGAAAAAATATAGCTACGACGCCAAGCTTATCAGTAGATTAAAGGGCAGAATCCTTTTGCAAGTTGAATCCCACGGCGAGGCCTGGTACATTAATCCGGTGGACAATAAAAGATATTATCTGGGCGACCCTGATACTGCCTACAATGTGATGAGGTTTTTAAGCTTAGGCATCAAAAACAATGATTTAAGGAAAATTCAGGTAGGGGAATTTGAGGAAAAAGAATAATTAAAAGAAATAAAACCCCGCCTCTTGACTGACGCTCGAGGCGGGTTTTGATTTTATAAAAAAGATTATTTTAAAAACAGCATCTCTCTGGTGCCTCTCGACTTCGCCCTTTCGGCTTCGCTCAAGGGCTTCGCTCGAGGCACCACTCGATTCTTCTTTCAATGGTTGAAGCCTCGACCCTGAGCTTGTCGAAGGGGAGAGGCGGAAACCACGAGTGAGGCTTGAACGAAGTGAAAGCCGAATCGAGTGGTGCCGAGAGGCAGAATTGAACTGCCGACGCCTTGCTCTTCAGGCAAGCGCTCTACCACTGAGCTATCTCGGCCCTGAACTATTCGCTTCGCTTAAGTTCAGGGCAAGCCCGATATTTCTATTTTAGAAATGGCTTGCCATGAACCCGAGCGAACGAAGTGAGCGAGTGGTTCATGGTGGGCGTGCCTGGAATCGAACCAGGGACCTTTACATTATCAGTGTAACGCTCTAACCAGCTGAGCTACACGCCCCTCTTTAATTATCACTATTTTAACAAAAGCGGCTGGGTTGGTAAAC
>MHKL01000009.1:0-679 GCA_001818835.1 Candidatus Komeilibacteria bacterium RIFCSPLOWO2_01_FULL_45_10
CCAACTGCCCCCCTTAATTTTTATTGTTTTGTTTCTGCTGTTCTTTTCTTATTTCCTGCAAAACATCGTGGTTTTTGACTCGCTCAACAGCTTGATTATCTTTTATCTGCTGCTGGCTTACTTGCATCATCTTTACCACCAGGATCAAAATTCCGCCGGCGAAAATCGCGAGCTTAATTATTCCGGCAAGACCGTTTCGCCTCTTTTGAGCTTGCCGATGATCAGCTTATTTTTCTTAATTTTATTTTTTGCCGTCCACCTGAAAGAAATTAAAGCCAATTTGTACGTTTATAACGCTTACGTCAGCGGCAAAATGAATAAATATGACGAGGCCCTCGATTTTTACGATAAAACTTACCAGACGGCCATTAATAAAATTGACCCGGCGTTTTTACTTTCCTCTTCTTTAAGTGAGATGGTGGGCAGTAATTCTAAAATCGTCCCGCTGGAAAAATCAGTCGGCGATTTAAGAAAAGCCGCGGTCTGGATGGACCAGGCCATTGCCCTTGACCCGCAAAATATGTTTCTTCATTATCTGCAGTCCAAAAACTACTCCCTGCTCGCGGAATTGACGCGGGAAGTTAAAGACATTGAAAAGGGGATTGCCTTTGCGGGTAAAGCCAATGAATTAAGTCCGGGCAATGTCCGGCCGCTTTGGGTCCTAGCCCAGTTTTACCTG
>MHKL01000009.1:699-3700 GCA_001818835.1 Candidatus Komeilibacteria bacterium RIFCSPLOWO2_01_FULL_45_10
CCTGGCGGTTAACGACCATCTGGCGGACACCTATTTTTACCGTTCCATAGTTTATGCCAACCTGGGCGATAAAGAAAAAACGCTGGCGCAATACGATAAAATGATTGATTTTAATTACAGTTTTTTCAGCGTGGCTCAGGTGAATAATATTTTGCCTCGTTATGAAGAGCTGGGGGACTTAAGAAGGATAATTTATCTGCTTGACCAATTGACCGCTCTCGATCCCAATGAACCGAATTATTGGATTAATTTAGTCCAAAAACTTATTGACGATAAGCAATACGACCGGGCCCTGGCGGCTTTAAAACGGGCCGCGGACGCCATTCCGGCTTTAAGCAGCCGGGCCTATACCATTTATCAGGATGTTTTAAAACTTAAAGAAGGCACTCATGAATAAAATTGGAAAAAAGAAGATCGGACTGGCACTCGCGGTTTTTTTAATTATCCTGGCCGGCGGCTTAGTTTGGCAATTCATTTTAAAGGATAAATTCAAAGGGAAAGAATATTTTTTACCGGTCGAACTGACGGCTGATAAACGGCAGGAATTGGCAGAAAGAATCAAAAAGGATTTTGAAATGCTAAAACTTTTTCCCAAGGATTATAACGTCTATTTGGATCTTGGCAATTTGGAGCAACAGCTGGGTAATGCCTCCCAAGCCATCAATTATTTTAAAAAGGCCTGGGAAACCATTCCCACTAACAGCACCCCCTGGTTGAATATCGGCAATATCTACATTGCTTTGGGTTTATACGATCAGGCGGAAGAGGCCTTTTTAAAAGCCAAAAACGTCAATAACCAATATTATCTGGTTTATTACAACTTAGCCAAGCTTTATCAGTCATATTTTCCGGATAAAGCCAGTCAAATCAGAACAATATATTTGGAGGGTTTAAAAAATACCAATAATGATTATCAGCTACTTCAACCTTTCACCGATTACCTTTTGGAGGAAAAAAATTACACTGAAGCGGCGGAGTATTTGAAAGTGTTGGCCGAGCAAATACCTTCAGAAAATAAGCAGGAGGTTCTTGATAAAATCGAGGAGGTGAAGGGTTTAATCGGCAGTCCCGGCATTTAAAGTATGTCCGTTTTAAAATTGTTTATAAAACTTAAGAGTTTAGTAATTTTTTTTATTTTACCCGCTTTAATTTGGCCGATTTTTGGCCGGGCGGCTGATTTTCATTTGGCCCTGTATCCTAACGACACATTTTTAAATCAGGAATATTATTTAGATAAAATTCAGGCCCCTGACGCCTGGGAAATCATCAACCAGAGTCCGGAAATCGTGGTGGCGGTCATTGACAGCGGCGTGGACATTGACCACCCCGACCTAACGGAGAACATCTGGCGCAATCCCGATGAAAAAAAAGATGGGATCGATAATGACAATAATGGCTACATTGATGATTTAAACGGCTGGGATTTTTTGTTAAACAGTTCCGACCCCCGGCCAAAATTAGGCGGTACTTACACCACTTTAGGCATTAACCACGGGACGCTGGTGGCCGGCGTAATTGGCGCCTCCGGCAATAATAACTTCGGCACGAGCGGTATTTCCTGGAAAATTAAAATTATGCCTTTAAAAGTGATGGACGGCCAAGGCGGAGGTTCAACCAGCTCCGTTTATCACGCCATTAAATACGCCATCGCTAAGCATGCCAACGTCATCAATTTAAGCATGGTGGGCGACGCTTTTGACCCTTTGCTTGATAAGATCATTGCCGAGGCCTATCAGGCCGGCATAATTATCGTGGCTGCCGCCGGCAATGAAAAAGACATTACCAATACCCGTCAGGAAGTGGGGTTAAATTTATCCCTGCGCCCGCAGTATCCTATCTGCCATGACGGCGGGCCGGGCCATAATTACGTTTTAGGCGTCGGCGCCGTTGACGATCTGGACAAAAAATCCTATTTTTCCAATTTTGGCAGCCAGTGTTTGGACTTAGTGGCGCCGGCAGAAAATTTTTACGGCACCATGTTTTTTTCTCCGGTCATCGCGGATTTTAGAAGTTATTTTGGCGGCTACTGGTCAGGGACGTCGCTGGCGGCGCCTCAGGTTTCGGCCACGGCGGCTTTGCTTAAAGCTTTAAGGCCTGATTTAAAAAATAATGAAATTTACAGCCTCATCATCAATAACGGCGATAATATTGACGGCGCCAACCCCGCTTACCGCGGGCTATTGGGCGGGGGACGGCTTAATCTTAAAAAAACGCTGTTGGCGGCTGGCGGCGAGGCGGCTTTAAGTCTGGATTTGCTGGCGGCGCCGGCGAGCGGTTTTGCCCCTCAAATTAAAATCGTCAACCGTTTAGGCAACGAACGTTCCCATTTTTTGGCCTACGCGGAAAATTTTAAAGGCGGCGTCAATTTAACCACCATTGATTTGGAAAAAGACGGCTCCCAGGAAATTATTACGGGCGCCGCCACTGGCGGCGGGCCGCACGTGAAAATTTTAAAGGAGACGGGGGAATTATTCGGTCAGTTTTTTGCCTATGACGCCAAATTTACGGGCGGCGTCAATGTCGCGGCCGGTGATTTAAACGGCGATAAGCAGCCGGAAATTATTACCGCTCCCCAGGGTCATTTGGAGCCGTTGGTGAGGATTTTTGACCGGCACGGTAATTTGCTTAAGGAATTTATGGCTTTTGAAAAGAATTTCAAGGGTGGCGTCAATTTAACTCTGGCTGACATCAATGCCGATGGCATCAAAGAGATTGCCGTAGCCAGCGGGCCGGGCCGGGAAACGGAAATAAAATTTTTTAATTTTACTGGTCAGACGCTTTATAGCTTTAAACCTTTTGGCAAGGGCTTCCGTGATGGCGCTAAAATCGCCGCTTACAATATCGAGGGTGACGCCCGGACGGAAATCATCGCGGTGCCGCAAAGCAACTTTAAGCCGCAAGTGACGATTTTCACTCCCTCGGGCGATATTTTAAATCAATGGCTGGGCGGGGAGGAAAAATACGTTGGCGGACTGAATTTAACCGTCGGCAATATTGACCA
>MHKL01000009.1:3744-6174 GCA_001818835.1 Candidatus Komeilibacteria bacterium RIFCSPLOWO2_01_FULL_45_10
TAACCTTGCCATTAAATGATTGAAAAAATAATTCATTACTTAATTAGCCAGAGGATTTTAAACCGTTTTCCGGTTTTAAAACAATTTATCAGATTTTCTTTGGTCGGTGTCATTAGCACCCTGATTGATTTTTTAGTTTACTTTGGGCTAACCCGGTTAATTGTTTGGTTTGGCCATTATTATCTGGTAGCCAACGCCATTTCCTTTACGCTGGCGGTGATTAACAGTTTTATTCTAAACCGCCACTGGACATTTGCTGATGGCTCGGATAGAAAACTCCATTTTAAATTCATAAAATTTTTCATCGTTAATTTTTTTACTTTAATTGTTGTGGAATTAAGTTTATACTATCTAGTGGAACATCTTTTGATTTATGATTTATTCGCCAAAATACTGGTCCTGCTTATCAGCGTCATTTCAAACTTCTGTCTGATTAAATTCTGGGTATTTAAGAAATAGGATGCTAGAATGCTAGAACGATAGGTGCTAGTATATAAAACTTGTCAAAATGGCTGCTTTTAATGTATAATATGTCAAGTTCTTTTTATGAAAATCAGCGTTATTATTCCCGTTTTCAATGAAGAAAAGGTTATTGCCAGCGCCTTAGAGGCGATTTATAATTACCTCAATAGACAAAGATTCTTTTCTGATTTTGAGGTGATTATTGTTAATGACGGCAGCACTGATAACACGCTGGCTATTATTGAAAATCAGGACTATCCGTCATTAAAAATTATTAATCAGCCGGTTAATCTGGGCAAAGGCGCGGCGGTTAAGGCCGGCATGGAAAATGCCAGCGGCGGCTGGCAGTTGTTCTTGGATGCCGATTATTCAACGCCGATAACGGAGGTAGAAAAAATTTTGCCTTTTCTCAATCAGGCCGATATCTTTATCGGCTCGCGGGCCTTAAAGGACTCTGAGATTTTATTACATCAACCAATTATTAAAGAATGGCTGGGCAAGTTGGGCAATGCAGGCATCGGTTTATTTTTAGGCCTGCCTTTTAAGGATACCCAGTGTGGCTTTAAGCTCTTTTCCAGAAAAAGCTTGGTTATCTTCAAAAAACAAACCTTAAGAAGATGGGGATTTGATTTTGAACTGCTGTTTTTAGCTAAAAAATATGGACTAACTGTCAAAGAGATAGCTATAAACTGGACTAATAACCAGCATTCAAAAGTCAAAAAAATTGACTACCTTAAAACTTTTTTTGAACTGCTTAAAATATATTTTAATAATTTAACAAATAAATATGATATTTAAATTTTTCAAAAATAAAAAGACGGTATTAAAGGAAGCGCTGACCGCTGCGCCAACAGCCAAAAAATATCAGCGCCACCCCCAGGATAAAAAAAACATTCTGGTGGTGGGCGGCGCCGGCTTTATCGGTTCGCACCTATGCGAGCAACTGGTTAAGGGTAATAACGTCATCTGTCTCGATAATTTCATCACTTCCAGCGTGGAAAATATCCGCTTTTTGATGCAAAATCCGAATTTCAAGTTCATTAATCACGACTTGAACAAACCGCTGGTTCTGGATGACCTGCCCGATTTAAAAAGTTTCCAAGTCAGCATTTTCGGCATTCAGGAAATTTACAACCTGGCTTGCCCGACCTCGGCCAAAAATTTTAACCGTTTAGCGGTTGAAACCGCCCAAGCCAATTCGCTTCTGGTTAAAAACGTCCTGGATTTGGCTTTGCAGTATGATGCCAAATTAGTCCATGCCTCTTCGGCCGTGGTTTACGGCCCCCGATTAAGCAATAACTACCTGAAAGAGGATTTTCAGGGGCCGGTTAACTTTGCCGGGCCCCGGGCCTGCTATGACGAAGGCAAGCGCTTTGCCGAAACTTTAATCACCACTTACGCCCGCTTTTACAACAAGGAATTTAAAGTCGCCAGAATTTTCAGGACTTACGGGCCTCGCCTGATGCTCAACGACGGCCAGATGATTTCCGATTTCATCTTAAACGCTTTGGATAACAAGAACCTGGTCATTTACGGCGACAAAAATTTTTCCACGTCGCTGACCTACGTCGATGACGTGGTGGACGGATTGATAAAACTGATGGAAATAAACTTAAGGGAACCGGTTAACTTTGGCAGCAACGTCGACGTTCTTTTAAGCGAAGTGGCCGCGCAAATCGTTAAAATGGCCGCTTCCCCTTCCAAAATCGTTTATCAAAATCCCCTGGAGTTTATCACCCAATTGCCGCTGCCGGACATTACGCTGGCTAAAACCAAGCTGGGCTGGTATCCGCTGGTGACTTTGGAAAAAGGTCTGGCTAAAACCCTGGAATACACCGTGGCCAACAAGCAAATATTGAATAATCTAGCCAACGGCCTTAAATAAATTAATATTTAAAAATAAAAAATGAATAAATACATTTTTACCTCCGAATCGGTAACGGAAGGCCATCCCGACAAAATCTGCGA
>MHKL01000009.1:6213-6689 GCA_001818835.1 Candidatus Komeilibacteria bacterium RIFCSPLOWO2_01_FULL_45_10
TTAAAAATAAAAAATGAATAAATACATTTTTACCTCCGAATCGGTAACGGAAGGCCATCCCGACAAAATCTGCGACCAGATTTCCGACGCCATTTTGGACGAATTAATCAGGCAGGACCCGGAAAGCCACGCCGGCATTGAATGTCTGGCAACCACCGGTTTAGTGGTCGTGGCCGGTGAAATCAGGACCAAGGGCTACGTTGATATTGCCAATATTGCCAGAAAAACCATTAAAGAAATCGGCTATAACAATTCTTATAACGGATTTTCCGCCGAGGATTGCGGGGTCATCGTGGCAATTAACGAGCAATCGCCGGACATTTCCCAGGGCGTTGATAAAGGCAAAGGCAAATTCAAGGAACAGGGAGCGGGGGACCAGGGTTTGATGTTCGGTTATGCCTGCCGCGAAACCAAGGAACTAATGCCCCTGCCGATCATGCTGGCTCATAAAATGGCGCGGCGCCTGGCGACGGTAC
>MHKL01000009.1:6728-6989 GCA_001818835.1 Candidatus Komeilibacteria bacterium RIFCSPLOWO2_01_FULL_45_10
AAACCGAAGTCGCCGTTGAATATATTAACGGCAAGCCAAAAAGAATTGACACGGTCGTGGTCGCCGCCCAGCACAACGAATTAATCACGGAAAAACGGGTGGCCAAAGATGTTATTAAACATGTTATTAAACCCATTGGCGGAAAATATATTGACGCCAAAACCAAATTTTACATCAATGCCACGGGCAAGTTCATCAAAGGCGGACCGCCGGCCGACACCGGCCTAACCGGACGCAAAGTGATTGTTGACACTTACGGCG
>MHKL01000009.1:7035-10924 GCA_001818835.1 Candidatus Komeilibacteria bacterium RIFCSPLOWO2_01_FULL_45_10
TTCCTATATGGCCCGCTACATTGCCAAAAACATCGTCGCCTCGGGATTGGCGGAAAAATGCGAGGTGCAGCTGGCTTACGTTATCGGCCGGGCCGAACCGGTAAGCGTTTTGGCGCAGACCTTCAGAACCGGCCGCTTAAGCGACGAGCGACTGGAAAAAATCGTCCGCCGGCATTTTCCTTTAAAGCCGGCAGCCATCATTAAGCATCTAAAATTAAAACGGCCCATTTACAAAAAAACGGCCGCTTACGGACATTTCGGCAGAATGGAACCGGAATTTTCCTGGGAAAAAACGGATAAAGTCAAGGAATTAAAAAAATACTTATAAAATATGAGAATTTTAGTTACTGGCGAAGCGGGCTCGCCTCGCTTCGCATTAAATTACATTTATTAATTTTAAAGTGTGTAATATATTAAAATAATTTATGAAGATGTTAGTGACGGGCGGAGCGGGGTTCATCGGCTCGCATTTGGTTGACCGGTTGGTTAAAGAAGGCCACCGGGTGGCGGTGATTGACAATCTCTCCACCGGCCAGAAAAAATTCATCAATCCCCGGGCAAAATTCTATAAATTGGATCTAGCCAAAGCCAATCTTAAAGGCGTGTTCGCTAAAGAAAAACCGGAAGTGGTTTTTCATCTGGCTTCCCAAAAAAGCGTCCCTTTTTCCTTGGCCCATCCCTTGGAAGATGCCACCAATAATATTTGGGGCTCGCTTAAACTTTTGGAAAACTGCCTTAAATTCAAAGTTAAAAAATTCATTTTTACCTCAACCGGTGGCGCCATTTACGGCCCGGCCAAAGAAATCCCTTCAAAAGAAACTACTTTGGAACGGCCGCTTTCGCCTTACGGCTTAAGCAAATTAACGGTTGATAATTACCTTAAAAATTTTTATCAGGCGGTAAAAAAGCTGAATGGCGTTTCTTTAAGGTTAAGCAACGTTTACGGCCCCAGGCAGGATCCCCAAGGCGAAGCCGGCGTTATTGCCATTTTTATCAATAATCTGATTAAGAATAAACCTTGTTACATTGACGGTTCCGGTTTGCAAACCCGCGATTTTATCTACGTTGAGGACGTGGTCGGCGCCTGTTTGAAAGCCATCAAAAACGGCAGCGGCATTTACAATGTCGGCACCGGCAAAGAAACGTCGGTCAAATACCTTTACCATCTGATTGCCGGCCTGATCAGCGAAAAAAAACCGCTTTTCAGGGAACCGCGGCAGGGTGATGTGTTTAGAAGCGTTTTAAAAATCGCCAAAGCTAAAAAAGAGCTTAAATGGCAGCCGAAAATCGATCTGCTCAGGGGCTTAAAGCTGACGGTCGATTATTTTAAAAAGAGATTATGAAAATTTTGATTACCGGCGGGGCTGGATTCATCGGCTCCCACCTGATAGATTACCTGATTAAAGAAGGCCACGAAATCATTTGCGTGGATAATTTTTTTTCTGGCAAAAAAGAAAATATTGCCCATCACTTTAATAATCCTGGTTTTCAATTCATCAAACACGATATCACTAAACCCTTAAAAGTTAAATTTGGCCGTCTGGACAGGATTTACAATCTGGCCTGCCCGGCCTCGCCCGTGCAGTACCAGTTTGATCCGGTTAAAACCTTAAATACCAGCGTTAGGGGAGTGCAAAATATGTTGGAGTTAGCGCGTTTAACCAGCGCCCGTCTGTTACAGGCTTCAACTTCAGAGGTTTATGGCGATCCCTTGGAGCATCCGCAAAAAGAAACTTACTGGGGCAATGTTAATCCTTTGGGCGAACGCGCCTGCTATGACGAAGGTAAAAGGGCGGCGGAAACCTTGTGCAAGGATTATTATCAGCAATACGGCGTGGACACCAGAATCATCAGGATTTTTAACGTTTATGGCCCAAGAATGATGTTTAATGACGGCCGGGTGATTTCCAATTTTTTACTCCAGGCCTTGCTGGATCAAAATATCACCGTTCACGGCGACGGTTTGCAAACCAGATCTTTTTGCTACATCACCGATTTTATTAAAGCCCTGGTCGGTTGGATGGAGCACGAGACCGATTTTCAGCCGGTCAACATCGGCAATCCCGATGAACGGTCAATGCTGGATATGGCCAAAATGATCAAAGAAAAAACCGGCTCCAAAAGTAAAATTGAATTCATTCCTTATGAACAGGCGCCGGGCCGCTTTGGCGACGTTAAGCAGCGCCGGGCCGATATTACTAAAATAAAACATGAACTGGGCTGGCAACCGACAATGGACTTTATCAGCGGCCTGGAAAAAACCATTGCTGATTTTAAAAACCGCTTAAAGAACAAGCCGCGCATTTTAATTTTCGCGCCGGCTTACCTGCCGCTTAAAGGGCCAGTCGAAGAAGCGGTGACGGAGATTATCAAGCGTTTGCCTTCTTGGGAGTTTGACCTGATTTGCGCCCGCTTAGATAAAAAACTGCCTCAAGAGAGTAGGGAAGGAAGCGTCAATGTTTACCGTCTGGGCTCAGGCCGTTCTTTAGATAAATACCTTCTGCCTTTTAGGGGCTTTGGTTTGGCTAAAAAATTGCATCAAAAGCATCATTATCAATTGACCTGGGCAATTATGGCCAGTTACGGAGCGATCGCCGCTTCCTTATTTTCCACTTTTACCAAAAATGTGCCTTTTCTGTTGAGCGTTTACGAAGGTGATTTAACGGCCAAGGCCCTGAAAAAAGGCGTTTGGCTTAACTTTATTTATCGAATTATTTTTAGGAAAGCGAAACGGTGGCAGTTGATTGCCAAAATGAGCGAGCGCCAAAAGGCCTGGCTGGAATCAGAAAAAAACGTCCAAATAGTGGAGTTTAACCAGGACTGGGATCTTTTGGCCAAAAGAACTAAGGAAATGTTTCAGGAATTGGAGATACTTTCCACTAGAATTTAAATGAGTAAAAGAATTTTAATTTATTCCACGGCCTATTTTCCATTGGTCGGCGGCGCGGAAATCGCCATTAAAGAAATCACCGACCGCCTGACCGAGATTGAGTTTGATTTAATTTGCGCCAAAATCAAACCGGGCCTGAAAAGCCGGGAAAAAATCGGCCGGGTCAATGTTTTCCGGCTGGGCTGGGGTTTGGGGAAGCTGGATAAACTTTATTTGGCCTGGCGCGGCTATCTTAAAGCGCTTAAATTGCACCGCCAAAAACCTTATGATTTAATCTGGGCGGTCATGGCCAGTTACGGCGCTTTCAGCGCCTCAAGAGTCAAAGAAAAAACCGGTTTAAAACTGCTTTTGACCTTGCAGGAAGGCGATGCGCTTGAGGAAACTTTGGGTAAAGTCAAATTAGTTAAGGGGCGTTTCCATAAAATTTTCAAAGCGGCCGACGGTTTGCAGGCCATCAGCCAGTACCTTTTAAAATGGGGCTTGAAAATGGGTTTTAAAGGCCAGAAAAGCGAAGTTATACCCAATGGGGTGGACGTTGATAATTTTTCTCAAAATTTTTCCGCTGAAGAAATCAAGTCAATCAGAGAGAATTTTGGCTTTCCCGAGGGGGCAACGATCCTGGTTACCGCTTCACGGTTAGCGGCCAAAAACGGCATCAGTGATGTCATTAAAGCGTTAAAACAGCTGCCGGAACAGTTTTGTTTTTATATCTGCGGTAGCGGGGGATTGGAAAAAAATCTGAAAAAATTGACAAGCGGTCTGGGTCTTGAAAAAAGAGTGAAGTTTGCCGGCCAGCAAAGCCATGAATCACTGCCTAAAATTCTCCAGGCGACCGACATCTTTATCCGGCCCTCGATTACCGAAGGTTTAGGCAATGCGTTTTTGGAAGCCATGGCCGTTGGCCTGCTCACCATCGGCACGTTGGTCGGCGGCATTCCTGATTTTTTAAAAGACAATGAAACCGGCCTGGTCTGCCAGCCGCAAAATCCGGCCAGCATT
>MHKL01000009.1:10932-16794 GCA_001818835.1 Candidatus Komeilibacteria bacterium RIFCSPLOWO2_01_FULL_45_10
GGTTTTGAGAGCCGGCCAGTTGACTTTAGCGGAAAAAAACCGCCTGCATCAAAACGCCATGAAATTAATTAATGAAAAATACAACTGGGAAAATATTGCCCTAGGAATGAAACATATTTTTAACGAATTAATTATATGAAAATTGCCATTATCGGAACGGGTTATGTCGGTTTGGTGACGGCCGTGGGCTTAGCCGAACTCGGGCACCAGGTTGTCGGGGTGGACCAAAATTCCGATAAAATCAAGCTACTTAACCAGGGCCGCTCGCCGTTTTACGAACCGCAGCTCGCCCGGCTGTTAAAAAAGAACCTGCTTAAAAAAAAGCTGTCCTTTAACTGCCTGTTAAAAAAGTCCGTTAATTTAGCTGACTTTATTTTCATCTGCGTGGGCACGCCGCCCCAGCAGGACGGCAGCGCCGACCTGACGGCGGTTAAAGAAGTTGCGACCGCCATCGGCCGAGACGCTAAAAAGGGGAAAGTGGTCGTGACCAAAAGCACGGTGCCGGTGGGCACCGGAAAAATTCTGCAAAAAATCCTCGGGCGCAAAAACGGCCGCCAATTTTCAACGGTTTCCTGCCCGGAATTTTTAAGGGAAGGCCGGGCGATTTTTGATTTCTTCCACCCTGACCGGCTGGTGGTCGGCGCCGACGAGCGGCAGACGGCGCTCAAGGTCATGGCGGTTTTCAAAAAAATCAAAACCAAAAAAATCATCACTTCCCGCGAAACCGCCGAACTGATTAAATACGCCGCCAACGCTTTTTTGGCCACTAAAATTTCTTTTATCAACGAAATCGCCAATCTCTGCGAAAAAGTGGGGGCGGACGTGGACCAGGTAGCCGGCGGCGTCGGCGCGGATAAAAGGATTAACCCGTATTTTTTGAAAGCGGGCCTGGGCTACGGCGGCAGCTGTTTTCCCAAGGATGTCAGGGCTTTAAAACAGCTGTCCGGCGGCCACGGCTATTTTTTTCGGCTGTTAAAATCGGTGATTGAAGTCAATAATCTTCAAAAAAAGCGGTTTTTTGAAAAAATCAAATCAGGCGTCGGCAATTTGCGCGGCAAAACTGTTGCCGTTTTAGGCCTGGCTTTTAAAAACGATACTGATGACACCCGTGAATCGGCCGGCATCGCTTTAATCAAGAAAATCAAAAAAGAGGGCGCCAAGGTGAAAGTTTACGATCCCCAAGCCATGGTTAATGCCCGAGCGGAGCTTGATGAAACCGTGATTTTTTGCGACAGTGAGCTTAAGGCGCTTAGAGGGGCGGATGCCCTGATTATTGCCACTGAGTGGGAAAGGTTTAAGCATTTGCCGTGGCCGCGAGTCAAAAAATTAATGAAAAAACCGGTTATTTTTGACGGCAAGAATCTCTTGGACAAAAATTTGCTGGAAAAACTAAAATTTAAGTACTGGGGAGTGGGTAAATAATTATGAAAACTTTCATCATCATCCCTTGTTACAATGACGCGGCTTTTCTGGAAAGGGTCATTAACAGCGTTAAGCCGTACGGCCAAGTGGTGGTGGTTGACGACGGCTCAACCGACAACAGCCGCGAGATTGCCCAATCAGCCCAGGCAATTGTTTTAAAACACCGTTTAAACCGCGGCCAAGGCGCGGCTCTGGAAACCGGCGACCTTTACGCTTTGCGTGAGGGCGCGGAAATCGTCGTCCACTTTGACGCCGACGGCCAGCACCAGGCCGCCGAGATTCCCCGGCTGATTGAGCCGATTTTAAAAGGCGAGGCGAACGTGGTTTTTGGCTCGCGGTTTTTAAAAAGTGACGACTTCACTCCGTTTTTAAAAAAATGGCTGATTTTAAAACCGGCGATTCTCTTCCAGAACCTTCTGCTGGGAGTCAAGCTCACCGATGCCCATAACGGCTTCCGCGCCCTTTCCCGCAAGGCCCTGGAACTTATCAGAATTACCCAGGACGGCATGGCTCACGCTTCCGAAATCGTTGAAAAAGTCAAATTAAACGGTTTAAAATACCGGGAAGTCCCAGTGACCGTCCTTTATAACGATTTTGGCCAGGGTTTTGGCGGCGGCTTAAAAATCTTAGCCGACTGGCTTTTCGGAAAATTTAATAATCCATAACCAATAATCAATGACTTATCTGCCTTTACAAATCATTGTTAGCTTATTTGTGATGCTGATAGTTTTCCGGCTGAAGAAAAAATTCAAAGACAATAGTTTAAAGACCTCCGAATTCATTGCCTGGCTGGTTTTATGGCTGATGGTGCTGGTGGTTTTTTGGCTGCCCCAGACCACCTCTTATCTGGCTTTGCTGTTCGGCATTGGCCGCGGCGTCGACTTGGCCGTTTATCTGGCAACGCTGGTTATTTTTTACCTGGTTTTCCGCCTCTATCTGAAAATTGACAAGCAGCAAAAGGAAATAACCAAAATTATCAGGCACTTGGCGTTAAAAGACGAAGATAAAAACCATGACCAGTCATGAAGAAAAAATGAAAAAGGTAGCCATCATTATCGTTTGCTACAATGGTTTAAAATATCTCCCAAAACTCCTTGGGAGTATTTTTACCTTTCAGCCCGAAACCGTCCAACAGGAAATTATCGTCATTGATAACGCCTCTATGGACAATTCCGTTCCCTGGTTAAAACAAAATTATCCCGCTTTAAAAATATTCGGGCAATCAAAAAATCTGGGCTTTGCCCAGGGCAACAATCTTGGCTTAAAATACGCCATTACTAATGATTTTGACTACGCCATGCTTTTAAATCAGGATACTATCATTGAAGACGGCTATCTGGACAAGCTGGTGGCTAAGGCGGAAAGCAATCCAGCCATGGCCGCGGTCCAGCCCAAAATTTTGCTTTATCCTTTAACCGACCTGATTAACAGCGTCGGCAACGTCATCCATTATCTCGGCTTTGGCTACACCTTTGGCCATAAAAGCGCGAATCGCGAATCGCGAATCAAGAATCACGAGATTAATTACTGCTCCGGCGCCGCCTGCCTTTTAAAACTGGCCGTCTTGAAAAAAGTCGGCCTCTTTGACGAAAAGCTGTTTATGTACCATGAGGATCTGGATTTGGGTTGGCGGTTTCTGCTCGCCGGCTACCAAAACGTGATTGAGCTATCAGCCGTGGTTTACCACCAGTATGAATTCTCCCGCAGCATTAAAAAATATTATTTCCTGGAAAGGAACCGCTTGATCGTCATTTTCCAGAATTATAAGCTTTTAACTTTGCTCCTGATTTTGCCCGCTTTGATTTTAATGGAAATCGGGCTTTTTATTTTTTCTTTTTTCAACGGCTGGTGGCCGAAAAAATTAAAGGTCTATCTTTATTTTCTTAATCCTCAAAACTGGCTGAAAATCATCAAAACCAGAAGCCAGATACAACAATCGAGGAAAAAGGGGGACCGGGCAGTGGTGGCTAAATTTTCCGGCCTGATTTTACATCAGGAGATCTCTAATCAGCTGATGGAAAAAATAGCCAACCCGCTGTTTAACGCTTACTGGCAAGTGGTCAAAAAATTAATCGTATGGTAGAGGAAAATCAAAAAATCGCCCAAGTGGTTTCCACTTTTCCGCCTTACCGCGGGGGCATGGGCAATGTCGCTTACCACCTGGCGGACCAGTTAAGCCGCCGCACTTTTGAAGTGGAAGTTTTTACGCCGCGCTACAGTTTAAGGGAACATAGTTTTAACAGCCATTTTAAAATCCATAAACTTAATCCGCAGTTTAAATACGGCAATGCCGCCATTGTGCTTCAATTGGCCGGCTACCTTTTAAAGTTCGACGTGATTCACCTGCATTATCCGTTTTTAGGGGCTTCCACCGCCGTTTTGCTAGCCAAGCTGATTAAAAGAAAAAAATTAAAATTCATTCTGCATTACCACATGGATTTAGTGGGACGGGACTGGAAAAGTTGGGTTTATAAATCTTATAACTGGTTTTTCCTGAAAAATCTGGTCCGAGCCGCTGACCAGATCATCGTCAGCTCCCAGGATTATCTGAAAAATTCCCTGTTAAACCGTTTTTACGGACGTTATGAAAATAAATTCAGGATTTTGCCTAACGGCGTTGATACCGATTATTTCCACCCGCAAAATAAAGACAATTATCTGGTAAGCAAATACCGGCTCAACGGCAAAAAAGTGATTTTATTTGTCGGAGCCCTGGACAGCGCCCATTATTTCAAAGGCGTTAATTACCTGATTAAAGCCGTTGAATTTTTAAACAGAGATGATTACCGATTAATCATTGTCGGCGACGGCGATTTAAAACCGGTTTACGAAAATATGGTGGAATCTTCCGCCTTGAGTGAACGCGTCGTTTTTACCGGCTATGTGCCCGACGAGGAATTAATTAAATATTACAACCTGGCCGACATTTTCATTTTACCATCCATTGACCAAAGCGAGGCCTTTGGCATGGTGCTCTTGGAAGCCATGGCCTGCGCCAAACCGGTGATTGCGACCGATTTGGCGGGCGTGAGGGAAGTGGTGGAAAAAAAAATCAACGGCTTGCTGGTTAAGCCCAAAAATCCGGAACTGCTGGCCAAACTCATTAACGAGCTTTTAAATAACCCTGCGCTCTGCCAGGAGTACGGCCAAAACGGCCGGGCCAAGGTGGAAAAATTCTACGGCTGGGACATTGTCACGGAAAATCTTTTAAAAATCTACTTTCCTAAAAAATGAAATTTTGCCTGATTAACAATCTTTTCCCGCCTCTTAGTAGAGGGGGAACGGAAAAAATTGTGGAATTAATCACCGCCGGAGTAAAAAATTTTGGTGAGGTGATGGTGATTACTTCCCAACCGGACGATGTTTCTTCCTGTAAACGGGAGGATAATCTGACGGTTTGCCGTTATAATCCCCAAAATTTTTATTACCTTATGGATGACGGCAAAAAAAATGTTCAGGAAAAAATTTTTTGGCACCTAAGGGATTTATTCAATCGGCCGGTTTTAAAATTCGTCAAAGAGCAGTTAAATAAATTTAAACCGGATTTTGTCTTTACTCATAACCTTAAAGGTTTAAGTTTGGGCATACCGAAAATTATCCGAAAATTAAAACTTACCCAGATTCATACTTTGCACGATTACCAGCTGCTTGAACCCCATGGTTCTTTCTATCGCCAGGGCCAAAATTTAGCCCTTAAAGGGCCGTTTTACGCCCTTTACCGGTATTTAACCAAACAGGCGATTAAAAGCCCGGATTTGGTGGTTTCCCCCTCGGCTTTTGTCCTGAAAAAACACCGGGAATACGGCTTTTTCAAAAAGTCAAAAACCGCAGTTTTACCCAATCCAATAATCATTAATCATCAGCTACTAGCTACCCGCTACCCGCTACCCGCTAAATTAAGATTATTATATCTGGGCCAAATCGAGCCGCATAAGGGCGTGGAATTCTTAGTGAGGACTTTTCTAAAATGGCAAAATCCTAATGCGGCTTTGGCCATCGCCGGCAATGGCAGTGACTTGGAAAAAATCAAAAAGATTTCCAAAAATGACGCCCGGATAAAAATCTTGGGCAAGGTTGAAAATGAAAAGCTGGCCGAGTTGTTTCAAAATACTGATTTGCTGGTTTTGCCGTCGCTCTGGTGGGAAAACTCGCCCACAGTCATTTACGAGGCCTATGGTTACGGGGCGCCGGTCTTGGTTTCCGATACCGGCGGCGCCAAAGAACTGGTCAGAGAAGGGGAGACCGGCTGGATTTTTAAATCAAACAGCGGAGATGATTTGATCAGTAAATTAAAAATGTTGATGGAAAATAAAAATAAATTGCCATTGGCAGGTAAAGCCGGCTACCAATTGGTCCAAAACTTTGCGGTCGATAAATATATTTCAAAGTTGCTTGAATTATGTCAAAGTTTGAAGAAATAGTTAAAAACTTAAAACTAAA
>MHKL01000010.1:0-4635 GCA_001818835.1 Candidatus Komeilibacteria bacterium RIFCSPLOWO2_01_FULL_45_10
TAGCCGTTAAAACATTGACGGCTTCGTTAAAATTGAATTGAACAATGGTATTTTTAGGAACCGCCGGCGGCGAAACTGGAATCACGCTTTCCAACTGCGGCGGTGTCAGGTCCAAAACCGCGGACACCTGAAATGACCAGGTGTAGCCGCCGATTAAAAAGGCCGGAGCGCCGCTCTTTTTGTCAAGCTGGTCCGTTAAATTAATAGAGTAATCGGTTGTCCCGTCCGGAGAACCCAGATATTGAACCGGATCAAAAACAAAATTGCGATTGTCCGCCGTCACGGCCACTACTTCATCAGCGCCTAAGACCTGGTTGTCCTGTGAACGGTTGATAATTCTGACCGTTGGCTCATCGCCGCTGGCTTTTAAATAGCCGCAAGTTATGCCTTCGGGAAAATTCTGGCAGGCGGCCGGGCGATTCTGGCTTTCAATAATGGTACTAGCATCCATTTCCTCTTTAAAAGTCACCATGATTAAAGTATTGCGCGGCACGTCGTTTGCTCCCGGCTCCGGATAAACGCTGCTTAAAATGCCGCCGCCCAAAGCGCCTAATCCCCCTTCAAAACCGCCGCGGTCACGGCCGGGCTCCTCAACCGGCTCCCGGGTCGCTTCCGAAAGACGGGCAATGACGTAAGAAACAATGCCAAACGCCGCTAAAATGATCGCCAAACCAATGACGGCGTTAACCAGGATTCTTTTGGCATCCTTGATTTTGTCTTCGTTGCCGGCGGCCGTCATCCAGGTATAGCCGCCGTAAATAATGATAATCACGGCAATGATTCCCAAAAATCCCAAAATAATCCTGACGACGGCAGCAATGATTTCTTTAAGATCCCGCGTGCCCAAGCCCGTGGCCGCGCCGGTTTCAATGCCCAAGGAGGCCTGGGCAAAAGCCGCCAGCGGCAACAAAACAAAAACAGTTACCGCAATAACCAAAATCACCATTGGGGCAACTGTTTTAAAACGATGACTAATTAAACTCTGCATGGGAAGTAAATTAGTAACTGGCAAATTCTACATTTCCGCCTCAACGGCGGGTCGCCGCCCGTCTGCCGACGAGGCAGGAGGAGGCGACTATTTTCTAGCTTCTAGTTTCTTCTTTACCGCTTCTGCCACGCGTTTGCCGTCCGCTTGGCCTTTTAACTCAGCCACGGCTAATTTCATGGTCTGGCCGAAATCTTTGGCAGTAAAATTATTTTCAGCAATGACTTTTTCAATAATTTTGCTGATTGCCTCTTCCGGCAGTTCCGGCGGCAGATAACTTTTAATGATCGCCAGTTCCGCTTCCTCTTGGGCCGCTAAATCTTCCCGCTGGCCCTGGCGATAGCTTAAAATCGCTTCCTGCCGCTTTTTAACTTCGCTGGCTAAAACCTTAAGAACATCCTCATCGGCCAGCTCCTCTCTTTTGGCAATCTGGGCGTTTTGCAAGGCAGACCGAAGCAGGCGCAAAGCGGCGACCCGGCCTGCTTCACGGCCTTTTAAAGCAACGGTGTAGTCCTGATTTATCGTTTCGCTTAAAGCGGACATTTTAATTATCTCCTCTTCAACAAGGGATTTTTCTTTTTATTATTGTCCAAAAGTTCATCCAGTTTACCGATCTTCCTTAAGTATTCCCTCTGTTTTTTCATGAATTCCCTCATTAAAGCCCGCTGTTTTTGGGCTCTTTTATTCAGGGGCTTTTGGTAAAACTTTATTTTTTTGACCTGGATTACCTTGCCGCTCTGAATAATTTTCTTGGTAAACCTTCTCATTAAGCTTTCAAAGCTTTCCGCGTCCTTCTTTTTAACTTCAACCACTTTGTCACCTGCCTTTCTTTAGCCCGCACCAGTTTTAAACTTTAAAACTGGTGCTGGATTTAGCCCTGAAGTGTCAAGCTAAGCTCGACGGCCTTAGGGAGATGTTATAATTATAGCTCAAATTTAAGTAAATTTTAAGTAAATATTAAGAAAACCATATTATCTGCGCTCGCTCGGGAGAGTAAACAAGTTTGCTCTCCCCTCGCTCGCTTGATAATAAAAAATTACCATACATTGATATAGTAATAACATATTTTAAAAAATTAGTCAAACTTTTTCCGGCTGGTCATTAACCACTGATTTTTCCAATCTTTTCTTGATTTCCGGAATGGTTTTGCCAAAATCCACCACCTCCTGAATGCCGTTTTCCATGTCCCGAATCATAATGGTGCCGTCAATAATTTCTTTCTGGCCCAAAATCAGGGTAAATTTAACTTTCAGCTTGTCGGCAATTTCCAGCTGGGGCTTAAGGCCGCTCTTGGAAAAATTTTCCACCACTTTCAGGCCGGCCTTGGTCAATTCTTCAAACAACAGGACGGATTTTTTTCTGGCCGCCGCTCCCAGCTGGGCCAAAAAAATCTCCGGCCTTGCTTCCTCCGGCACTTTAAAATCCGTTTCCTTAATCTGGTTGATGAAGCGCTCTACGCCGCAGGCAAAGCCGATGGCCGGCGTTTCCAGCCCGCCCAACAAACTCACCAGACCGTCATAGCGGCCGCCGCCGCCCAAAGCGCTTTGGCGCCCTTCCTCTTTCTGGGTCCAGATTTCAAAAGTGGTCCGGCTGTAATAGTCCAGGCCCCTGACAATGGAAGAATTAAGGGCGTAAGGCACTTCCAATTCGTCCAGATATTCCAAGACCTGAATAAAATGGTTTTTGCACTCCTCGCATAAAAAATCTATCTGCTGGGGCGCTTCCGCGATAATGGGCTGGTCTTCTTTTTCCTTGGAATCCAAAATCCTCAAAGGATTTTTAAAAAGCCGCTCCTGGGAAATAATACTAAGCTTGCTTTTGCGTTTCTTGAGATAATCCTTCAGCTCGTTTTCAAAAACCGGCCGGCAACTCAGGCAGCCGATGCTGTTGATTTGCAAACTGACGGGCAAATTAATGGCCTGATAAAATTTATAGGCGATTAAAATTATTTGGGCGTCAATGATGGCGTCGGTTTCGCCGATCACTTCAAAGCCGAACTGCCAGTGCTGCCTAAACCGGCCGGCTTGCGGATTGTCGCGCCTAAACATCGGGCCAAAATAAAAAAGTTTGACCGGCTGGGGCAAAGTTTGCAGGCCGTGCTCCAGATAGGCCCTGACCACGCCGGCGGTGCCTTCTGGACGCAGGGCTAAATGGTCATCGCCCTGGTCAGTGAAAGCGTACATTTCCTTTTCCACGATGTCGGTGGTCTGGCCGACGGCCCGGACAAACAAATCGCTGAACTCCAAAATCGGCGTTTCGATTTTTTTAAAGCCGTATTGGCGGGCCAGGCGGTCAACCAAACTTCTGGCAAAATCCCAATAGCGCTGCTCCTCCGGCAGAATGTCTTTCATGCCCTTGACCAGCTGGAATTCTTTCCTTTTTTTGACTTCTTTTTTGGGCAACATAAGATTAGCTTCTAAAAAAATATTCGGGGGCCTTAATGATAGTAAATTTATTGAAAGGAAAAGCCCTTAAAATTGCCCGGCCTTTGATGTTTTGCAAAGGAATGGGACCAATCCGCCGCGAATCCAAACTGTTGTCGCGGTTATCGCCGAAAACGTAATATTCATCCGCTTTGAGCGTTACCTTGGCCATTTCGGTAATCTGGTTTTTGGTGAGGTAATTGACTTCGCTCAAAACTCGGCCGTCGGGAAACTCATCATTGTAAATATAAATTCTGCCGTCCCTCAGTTCCAGCGTTTCCCCCGGCAGCCCGATAACCCTTTTGATATAATAGGTTTTTTCCGCCTGGGGAGGATGAAGAATCACTACCTCGCCGCGCTGCGGAGCGCGAAAGCGATAGCTGATTTCGTCAACAATCAGATATTCGCCGTCGTGAAAGTTGGGGGTCATGGAATCGCCCTCCACAATAAACGGCTGAACCACGTAAAGGCGGATGGGCACGATAATCACCAGGGAGATAACGACGATTTTGATGATTTCCCAGGCGTATTGGAAAAATTTTTTAAAGCCGCTCGGCTCGGAATCAATGACCAGCGGCTCTTTTGCCGGCGGCGTTTCGTCTTCACGGTCATCCTTGACCCTCAAGTCCAAAATATTATTCATGAAAGATAATAAATTAAAGGTTATAGGTGATAATATAACAGAGAAAACAGGTGAAATCAAGTATGCCACGGATGGCCCGGGCACCGCTTTTTCATTATCAATAAAACTTCGTTGTTGTCGTTAAGGATATAGCAAAGGATGGTGATAACCGGAAAATTATATGACATCACTTTTTTTCTTATACTCAAAGCAATCCTTAAACTATACTGGTGGACGCGAGAGGGGTTGAACCTCTGACCTTTCGGATGTGAACCGAACGCTCTAACCACTGAGCTACGCGTCCAGAAGTTCCTTAAATTAGCCAAAAACAAAGCTATTATAGCAATCAAAATAAATAAAATCAATGTTTCTTGACGTTGCCCTCAGCCTCTCGTGACTGACCTCCCCTATTTCCCCTCCTTAGTAAGGAGGGGATTTAAGGGGTGGTTAAGTCCTTCCCACCGTAACATTGACTACACCTTCCATTCTCACTATAATTTATGATACTTATGTCTCCGCTTGACGGACTCAAAAGAATAAACCGAGAAGAAAAAACCTATCGGCCCTTGAGCAGGATTAATTTTTTAGTTAACCAAAAAACCCCG
>MHKL01000010.1:4754-4897 GCA_001818835.1 Candidatus Komeilibacteria bacterium RIFCSPLOWO2_01_FULL_45_10
TATTTTAATCTTCCTGATTACCGGCGCCATGCATCTTTCCGAAAAGCTGTTTGCGCCCGAAAATAAAGCTCTTTCCGGCCTGAACCGCTTCAATCCCTTCCTGCAGCTGGCGCATCTAGTAACCGCCAGCGACAAAAGAGTGG
>MHKL01000010.1:4963-6896 GCA_001818835.1 Candidatus Komeilibacteria bacterium RIFCSPLOWO2_01_FULL_45_10
ATTGGCGGCGAAGGCCACGACGGTCCTTATCTGACCGATACCATTATGGTGGTAAGCATCAAACCCTCAACCGGCGAAGTGGGCCTGCTTTCCATTCCGCGCGATATGCTGGCGAGATTCAAAGACGGCAACTGGTACAAAATCAACCAGATTTATTCCATGGGTAAGGTTTCTTCCGAAGAACTGGGTGAAAAATACATTGTGGAAACCGTTGAGGACCTTTTGGACGCCGACATTCATTACTTTGGCATTGTCAGCTTTGCCGGCTTTGAAGAATTCATTGATGAAATCGGCGGCATCACCGTTAACGTGCCGCGCGGATTCACTGACCCCAGCTATCCGACCGCTGATTTTAAAACCAAAGTGGTCGGCTTTCAGCCGGGCTGGCAGACCATGGACGGCGCCACCGCTTTAATCTACGCCCGCTCGCGCTACGGCGACAATTTTGAGGGCTCGGATTTTGCCCGCAGCCGCCGGCAACAGTTAATTATGGAAGCGGTCAAAGAAAAACTTTTTAAATTCTCCACGCTCTTAAATCCGGAAAAAATTTCCGCCATTTTTGACCTGCTGGGCAGTTCCGTGGAAACCAACCTTTCGGTCTGGCAGGCCCTGAAAATCGCCCAGATGACCAAGGAAACGACGGAGGATAAAATTTACCGGATTGTTTTGGATGACGGCCCCGACAGCATTTTGGAGCCGGGCTTTACCGCCGAAGGCGCCTGGATTTTAAAGCCCAAAGACGGCAATTATACCACTTTGGCGCGCCAGTTTAAAAACATTTTTGAAGCCGGCAACTTAAAAGAGGAAAATGCCAAAATCGCGGTGCAAAACGGCACCGAAACCAACGGTCTGGCCTACTGGACTTCGGTCTTCTTGGAAAGGCTGGGTTATCAAATCTTTTCTTGGAAAAACGCCCAAACCCAGGATTACCAAAGAACGGTGATTTATGATTTAACCGACGGCAATAAAAAAGACACTTTAAAAATGCTGAAAACCGAACTGGAGGCATATGCGGCCAAGCCCGTGCCCGATTACCTTCTTAACCAGTCCCAAACTGAAGCCGCTAGCGCCAAAACCAAACCGGATTTCATAGTGATTCTGGGCATAGACCACGCTTTAAGATTTAAACTGCCAAAGTTGGAGGAAATAGCCACTATTACTCCGGCAGCGGCCACCACCACTTTGGAAATACTTCCGACTTCCACTCTGCCAAATTTATAGAACAATCTAATTATATGAAAGTAGCGATTATCGGCCGGGCTAACACGGGCAAATCAACGCTTTTTAACTGTCTCCTGGAGCAAAAAAAAGCGATTGTTTCGAGCATCCCCGGCACCACCCGCGACCGCAACTTTGGCCAGCTTGAGTGGCGCGGCCAAAAATTTTATTTAATTGATACCGGCGGCCTGGACATTGTCCATGACCCGGCTTTTGAAAAAGACGTTGTCAAGCAGGCCAAAACGGCTTTAAACGAAGCGGATTTAATTCTTTTTATGGTTGACGTCAAAACCGGGCTGATGCCGCAAGACAAGGCCGTTGCCGGCATTTTAAGAAAAAGCCGGAAAAAAATCATTCTGGTTTTGAATAAAGCCGATACTCTCGCCTTAAAAAAGCAAACGGCCGAATTTTACCGCCTGGGCTTGGGCGATCCCGTGCCGGTTTCCGCCTTAAACGGCACGGGCACCGGCGATCTGTTGGATATAATAGTAAAAAACCTGAAATCAAAACCGGCCGCCGGTACCGAAACGGCAACGGGCAGCATCCGCATTGCGATTGTCGGCAAGCCCAACGTCGGCAAATCTTCGCTGGTCAACGCCATTTTAGGAGAAGAACGGGTGATTACCAGCCCCGTTCCCTACACCACCCGCGACGCCCAAAACATTGACCTCTCTTATCAAAACCAAAACTACACCTTGATTGACACGGCCGGTTT
>MHKL01000010.1:6912-16305 GCA_001818835.1 Candidatus Komeilibacteria bacterium RIFCSPLOWO2_01_FULL_45_10
TAACCAGGACCAGTCATTGGCTGATTTTATCATTGAGAAACAAAAATCGCTGGTCATCGTGGCCAACAAATGGGATTTGATTGAAAAAAAAGACCCCCAGACAATTGAAAAATTCATTGGCTACTACCGCCGCTTCCTGCCTTTTTTGAATTTCGCGCCGATTATTTTCACTTCCGCCTTGGAAAAACAGCGGGTTAAAAAAATCCTGACCATGGCCATAGAAGTTTACGCCGAACGCTTCCGGCAGATCACCGACAACGCTTCGGACAAATTCCTGAAAAACCTTATCAAAAAAAATCCTCCCAAAAAAGGCAAAGGGACGAAACGACCCAAAATTTACGGCTTCAAACAAATTGGCGCCAATCCCCCGCGGTTTGAACTGGTTAAGGATTACCAATCGGATATCCACTATTCCTACCTTAAATTCATGGAAAACAAGCTGCGGGAAAAATTTGGCTTTTCCGGCGCTCCGGTTATAATTAAGGTGAGGCGGTTAGGTTAATATGAAACTAATCATCGGTTTAGGCAATCCCGGCAAAGAATACGAAAAAACCAGGCACAATGTTGGCTGGCTGGTTTTGGATGCGCTTGAAGAAAATGACCAGTGGCAAACGAGCAAAAAAGCCAATGCTATGTTTATTAAAAAGGCAATAAACGGCGTTGAAGTTGAGCTTTTAAAACCCACGACCTACATGAACGAATCCGGCCGCGCCGCTTGCTACGCCCAGAAAAAACATCATTTAAACCCGGCTGACATTTGGGTAGTGCATGATGATATTGATTTGCCGCTCGGTAAAATTCGCATCGGCCAATTTAATTCCAGCGCCGGACACAAAGGCGTGCAATCAATTATTGATCACTTAAAGTCTGCTGACTTTATCAGATTTAGGATAGGTATAAAAAACGATGTTGCCGACAAGCAACCTGCCGAGAAATTCGTCCTGCAAAAATTCAATCTGACGGAAAAGAAAAAAATCAATGAATCAATCAAAAAAACGACTGAAGCCATTGAAATGTTGCTGGCCGAGCCGCTGGAAAAGGTGATGAATAAATTTAATTAAATCAAATCTTCCGATAAACAAAAGGCCTTGCCCTTTGTTGTCATTCTGGAGGGAAGGAGCGCAAGCGACTGACCGATAGAATCCCGTTGAATAACGAGATCCTATCGCTTCCTCCTCGCTTCGCTCGGAGTTCGCTCCAGGATGACAGGTTGGGGCAAGGCCTTTTTTATATAACGAACACCTTGGGATTTTACCCAAAGTCCTACCTGCCAGCGTAAGGGTCCGCCACTAGGGCAGGCGCCTTAACTTGTGACTAATAGCCAAACCAGGAGGGAGGTTCGGCTTTCGTCGCTGGCAAGCAGAACCCTAGGTAAAATAGATACTTAAGGTTAATTATCAAAAAACGAAAATTTTACCGCTACCACCCCGAGCGACGACCCCGAGTGAGCGAAGCGAATCGAGAGGGAGGAGTCGAGGGGTGGCAAGCAGAACCCTAGGTAAAATTATTTAGCCGATAAAATATTGTAGCAAAAATAAAAAATTTGTCAACCCAGCACCTCGCGAGGGGCTGGGTCAACCCCGCACCCGAACTAAGTGAGTGGTGCGGGGCAAACCTCCCGTCAATCTTAAATAAAAAAAGCTGACCAATGCGAATTAGTCAGCTTTTGGTTGATCCCGCAGGATTATTGCGGAAGCAACCCGTGAAATGTGTTCGGGCAGACCGGCAAAGTTACAGACCTCCTCAATAAACGCGGCTATTTGAGGACGCTGTTTTTGCTGATTTGGCACCCAGCCTTTGCCTGCGGCGTCGCAAGCGAAAACCAGCAGAAGCTTGGTTAACCTTTTCTTGTCGCCCCCGCACTTCTTTAGCAGATTAGCGGGAGTAATGCCGGAATAAGCTTGGTCATGCCACCTGAGCAGGAATAGGACCTCTGGGCTGAAGCCGTATTCTGCGGCTATCTTCGCGCTAGAATCCTCGTGGTTTTGGTATTGACGATGGTTAGCCGGAGTGTCATTCTGGCAGTAGGTGATAAAGGGATCGATTTTCCCAAGATCGTGCAGAGCCAAGATGGCAACCAGGTCAATGCCTGTTTGGCGAAAAACTTCAACTGCCGCGGCAATGGTGAGATCAATATGCTGCAGTAGCGGAAATTGATGCCACAAAGGCGCGTGAGCAGATGAGTCATTACAGGCCTTTTGCCAGTAACCGGATTTTTTAAGCCTTTTCATCGCTTCGTTGAAAAGACTTTTAATTACCGGATTTTCTGACATTACCCTGTTAATGTTGTGAAAGTTCAATTTTTCCTCCTATATTTATTGAACAATTCACTATATCATATTTTGATAATTTTGTCAATTATTCGCTTTTATCTTTAAAACTTATATAATGATTAAGTTATTATATGCCTCAAAAAATCAAAATTATCGTTACCCACCCCCATTTTCAGGCCGATACGCTGGCGGCGCTCGCCCTCCTTTCTTATTTTGGCGAAGGAAAATATCCCGGCATTGGCGATGCTGCCATTAAATTTTTACCGCAGTTGCCAGCAGGGGAAACTGCTTCCACCTTGGAAAAACAAGGTATTTTAGCTTTAGACATGGGGGGCGGCAAATTTGACCATCACCAAAAAGACCGCTTGCAGGAAAAAGAATGTTTGACCGATTTGGTTATCAAAGATCTGGGTTTACAAAATAACCCCGCGATTGATAAAATCCGCCGGTATGCCCGCCGCGACGATTTGGAGGGCAAGGGCACGCTTTCCAATGACCTGCTTGACCGGGCTTTTGGCCTTTCGGGCCTGATTCAAAATTTAAACCGGCGTTACCGCGATCATCCCCAAAGAGTGGTCCAAATCGTTTTGCCTCTTTTGGAAGCGCATCTTTGGGAAGAAGAACAGCGCCACACCGTTTTCCCCCAGGAATATCAAAAAGCCAAAGCCGCAGGCAAAGCGCAGGAGTTTACCGTCTTTCAGGGTAAAAAATTAGTGAGGATAGCGATGATTGAATCCGACATTAACGGCATGGCCGGCTTTTTAAGGGCTTACTCCAAAACTAAAGCCGACTTGGTCGTACAAAAACTTTCTTCCGGACATGTCAACATTATTTCCAACCAAAGCCGCCAAATCGACTTGCAGGGAGTGATTGCCCTTTTAAGGATAGAAGAAGCGCGGAAAAAAAGAATTCCTTTTGACAAGTTTCCTAAAAAAAATTTAACGGCCAAGGGCAAAATTGCCGGTTTGGAAGAATGGTATTACGATACCGCCGCCAATTCTATTCAAAACGGCGGCATCAGGCCGGAAACCGCTCCCCCTACCCACCTGACTTTAAAGGATGTCAAAGAGATCCTGGAAAATGGCCTGGATACCAACAAATTGTCAAATAAATATCCTGAATTTTTTCTTAAATAAAAATATGAATCCTGAAAACATTAAACCTCGTCCGGAAAAACCCCTGATTGAATTAGAACAAAAAATAGAGGCGGAAATTAAAAAGCGGGTAATGGAATTTTTGGAAAAAGGCAAACCCAATTGGGACGTACCGCATACTCTCCAGGTGGTTGATTGGATGAAACAATTGCTGACCCATGAGGGCGGCAACGGCCGCGTTTTGATTCCGGCCGCTTATTTTCATGACATTGGTTATAGTTTAACTAACGTCGCCGGAAAAAAAGTAACGGCCTGGCAAAAAATTCTGGACGTTAAAAAAGAACATGCCGTTTTAGGCGCCCAAAAAGCGGAGGAAATTTTAAGGGAGCTGGGCGGTTTTTCGGAAGAAGAAATCAAAGAAATCGTGAGGCTGGTTTTGGTTCATGATAATTTATGGGAAATGCCGAATAAGGAATTTACGGCGGATGGTTTTAACGATCTGATGATTGTTGAGGCCGACAGCTTAGGCATGATTGATCCGGCGCTGCCGCAAAATTTTTCCCCCAAAGATAGGCGGAAATTTATTGAGGAAGAATTTGTTCCCCAGCGCCTGCCGTTATTTAGAAGCGAATTTGGCCAAGCCAAAGTGCAGGAGCTTTTACAGGCGACTAACGAACAATTAGAAAGAAGGTTTAAAGAGGAAGAATAATTTAATTTTACAAAGGCCTTGCTTTATACCATCCGTGATTGACCTCCCCCTTTTCCCCTCCTTGATAAGGAGGGGATTTAAGGGGTGGTATAAAGCAAGGCCTTTATTATTATTGACAAAATTGATAAAGTATGCTATTATAAAATGTTACTCTAAATACGGTATTTTACCGTAAAACCCAATAGCTCGGGGTTAAAAGCGAGCTCGCACATTCCAATTCGGAGGAAAAATGAAGGACGTCATGCCTTCAACACCGGACGTCATGCCGGAAGTCAAAGGGGTGGTGATTCCTATCCGCCCCACTTGGGACAAGATTACTGCCCTCTGGCTGATTTTTCGCCAGCTGGGCAAGCAAGTGCCAATCGTGTCCGAGTCCACCAGCGTAGCCAATGATCCTAAGCTGGATCAGTGGCGGAAGTTGGGGTATTACCTCCTCGATGTCGGGGAGAATAAGTACCAAACCCGCCGGACTGGCAGCGCCGTGGAAACTGTCTGTCGCGACTTTGGCATCACTGACACGCTGCTCCTGTCGCTGGTGGCTATTGCTAACCGCAATAATGCCACCGGATATATGAAAAGTTACTCGCCCCAGGCAGATCGTCAAAAGGGCGAGATCTGGAAGTTCAATAACCAGTCAATCAGGACCAGTGATCTTAACTGGTCCTGCGTCTGGATGTTGCGCGACGCCTATAAGGTTGGCGTGGACGTCAATCAGGTCATCCTGCATGTCTTCGGACTGCTGGACGCCTGGCTTGACATTCAGCAAGGCAACGCCAACTTGGAACGGTGGGAACTGCGGCTGCAACAGTCCCCGATTATCCAGGAGTTGTGGGCAATCTTTGGCTCACCGCGCTTGGACACTATCACCCTTTTCTCGGTACCGACGCTGGTCTGGTCGCTGGCTGTCCTTGGCCAAGAGCATGAGTTGCTCAAGGCCAAAAATGTTCGGGACCAAGTCCAATGGTGGCTGGATATTCAGCGCCTCATTATTGAGGAGCGGATTAAAGCCCGCCAATGGGCCGAATGGTTCACCTCTTCCGAGAACCTGCAAAGGTTAGCGAAGTGGGGGCACCATTTTGATCTTGAAAAGTGCCCTGGCATGAAAGGGGTCTTTGTTTCCTGCACCGAAGTGCAGGCCAGAGAACTCTGGGGCCAGCGCGATCTCTCCAATCCGGTGGACAATCTGATGGCGGCAATCTTCGGCGCCAAGAAAGCCACCGACCAGCACCTCTTTGACCTGGTCATTACCCGTGACCCCGTCTCCAAAGAGGTGGCGATACTCGCCGGCAAAATACCCTTGGATCTTTCCGAGGTGTTTGCCCGGCTAAGAGGCAAAGACCGCCAGATTAGGAGCGAAAAAAAGGGTGCCGAAACCAAGGTCTGGCACCTTGACGTCAAAGGCGCTGGCAGGACCATCAGGCATCAGTTGCTTAACGGTTCGCCGGGGTGGCCTCTGCCGCCGACACAAATCAGCACCCGCGACATAATCAATATTGTCGCGAAAGCAACAACGTTCTTTTAGGAGGAAATCACATCAACTCTGACCGCTCACATGGTCAGAAAAACCCGTTTTGCCAAAAGCAACTCGGGTTTTTCTTTTTCATCTTGACCCCGCACCACTTTTGTTTTAATAAAAATTTGTATAACTGTAGGGACAGGTTTAAAACCTGTCCCTACATATTTGATAACATATATTATAAAATTAACAAAAGTGGTGCGGGGTTGACATTTTTAAAAAAATCTTTTATCCTTAATATTCTTGGCACCTTATATCAATTTTTTCAAAATAAAGGGATTGTAATGGAAAACAGAGAAGAAACGGAAAATTTGGGACGGTGCCCTCATTGCGGCACCGAGCAGGCCAAAGTCCCCTTGCCGGAAAGTCATCCGGATTATCAAAAACCGGAAACAGGAGGATTAAAACAATATCTTTGCCAAGATTGTGGCAGAGTTTACAGAAGTTAAGGAGAAAAACCTTGAACAGCAACACCAACCACATTTCCGGCAAAACCGATGCAGAGGTTTTGGCAGGCATAGCCAGCGGCGAAATTCATCCCAATTCCCAAATTGTTGCCCAGCACGGCCTGGCGCCGCAAACCATCTTTGAACATTTGCCACGGCCTAGCTGTATGGTCGGCTGTCTGGGTAAAATTCAACCCGATATTTGGGCCCAACTTTGGCCGGAAGACCCCTATCCTCAAGATGAATAAATCTTGGGGATTTTTTTACCCTAAACCAGTCGCTTCGCTCCGGTTCAGGGTAAATCCTTGACGAACGGACTTTAAAGATATATAATGTTCGTCAAGCTTTAATCACCCCTATTCATAAAAACCAATGTCAACCGATAAAATCATTATCCGCGGTGCCCGGGTCCACAATCTTAAAAACATTGACGTGGAAATTCCGCGAGACCAATTGGTGGTGATTACCGGCCTTTCCGGCAGCGGCAAATCATCTTTGGCTTTTGATACTATTTACGCCGAAGGCCAAAGAAGATACGTGGAATCGCTGTCCGCTTACGCCAGGCAGTTTTTGGGCCTGATGGACAAGCCGGACGTTGACCAGATTGAAGGGTTGTCACCGGCCATTTCCATTGACCAAAAATCCACTTCCCACAATCCCCGCTCCACCGTGGGCACGATTACGGAGATTTACGATTATCTCCGTCTTTTATTTGCCCGCGTCGGCCATGCCCACTGCCCCAATTGCGGCCAGGAGATTGCCACCCAGACCACCAACCAAATTGCGGAAAAAATCTTGAACCTCCCGCAAAATTCCGAGGTCTGGCTGCTGGCGCCGGTGATTAAGGACAAAAAAGGCGAGCACCGGCACGTGCTCTCCGAATTTAAGAAAAGCGGCTACAGCCGCGTGAGGGTGGACGGCCAAATGTACGCCATTGAAGAGGCCCTGGATTTAGATTTAGACAAGCAGAAAAAACACACTCTGGAAGTGGTGGTGGACCGCTTAACCCCGGACCGGGAAGACAAAAAACGGCTGGTTGATTCCTTGGAAATCGTGGCGGATTTGGGGGACGGCGTGGTCATCGCGCATCTGCCTGCCTCGTCGGCAGACAGGCCCGAGCACAAAAAAGACCTGGTTTACAGCCGGCACCTTTCCTGCCCCAAATGCGACATCAATTTGCCGAAAATCGAGCCCCGGAACTTTTCCTTTAACTCGCCCCATGGCGCCTGCCCCGAATGTTCGGGCCTGGGCACCAAGCTGGAAATCGACCCGGAACTGGTCATTCCCAATAAAAAGCTGTCTTTGGCCGAAGGCGCCATCAGGCCGTGGTCCCGAACGGCCGCCAACCAGAGTTGGTATTTTAAAATGCTGGAAAATATTTCCCGCGCCTACAAATTTTCCACCCGCGTGCCCGTCAACAAACTCACCAAAAAACAGCTGGAAATCGTTTTGCGCGGCACCGGCGAAAAACGCTACAACATGAACTACTTGAGCGACAAATTTGCCGGCGAAATCACCACCGCTTATGAGGGCGTTATTCCCAATCTGGAGCGCCGGTACCGCGAAACCGAATCCGATTACATCCGGAGTGAAATTGAACGCTACATGCGCGTTTACCAGTGCCCCCAGTGCCTGGGCAAAAGATTGCGGCCGGAAGTTTTAAGCGTTACCGTCGGCCATAAAAACATCCACGAGATTACCACCATGACCATTAAAGAGGCCACGCAATACTTTGGCCGCATCAATAACGGCAAACATCTGGAAAACATCAAATTCACCCTCCGCGAAGCCAAAATCGCCAATCAGATTTTAAAGGAAATCAAGGCGCGCCTGACTTTTTTGGAAGACGTCGGCCTTTCTTACCTCACTTTGGACCGGGCCGCTACCACTCTTTCCGGCGGCGAATCGCAACGGATCCGGCTGGCCACCCAAATCGGCTCTTCTTTGGTGGGCGTGTTGTACATTTTGGACGAGCCGTCCATTGGTTTGCACCAAAAGGACAACGATAAGCTGATTAAAACCTTAAAAGCCCTGCGCGATTTGGGCAACACCATTATCGTGGTGGAACACGACGAACAGACCATTCTTAACGCCGACTGGGTGATTGACATCGGCCCGGGCGCCGGCGAACACGGCGGCGAAATCATCGCCTGCGGCACGCCCGCCGAAATCCAAAAAAACAGCGACTCCCTGACCGGCCAGTACCTGGCAGGAGAGTTAAGCATTGAACCGCCCAAAAAATACCGTTCAGGCAACGGCAAATTTTTAGAAATCAGCGGCGCCGGCGAATTTAATCTGAAAAACATTGACGTTAAAATCCCTTTGGGAAAATTTGTCTGCATCAGTGGCGTTTCCGGAAGCGGCAAATCCACTTTAATGACCGAGATTTTGGCCAAAGCCCTAAATGCGCATTTTTACCGCGCCAAAGAACTGCCCGGCAAACACCAGGCCATCAAGGGCCTGGAACATTTGGACAAAGTGATTGACATTGACCAGTCGCCCATCGGCCGCACGCCCCGCTCCAATCCCGCCACCTACACCGGCGTCTTTACCTACATCCGGGATCTGTTCAGCGAACTGCCCGAAGCCAAAATCAGGGGCTACAAAGCCGGCCGCTTCAGCTTTAACGTGGACGGCGGAAGATGCGAGGCCTGCCAGGGCGACGGCATGGTGAGGATTGAAATGAACTTTTTGCCCGACGTTTACGTGGAGTGCGAAGAATGCCACGCCCAGCGCTATAATCCGCAAACCCTGGAAGTCCATTACAAAGGCAAAAACATTGCCGAAGTGCTGGCCATGACTGTTGAGGAAGCGATGAAATTCTTCGTCAACGTTCCCAATATCTACCAAAAGCTCAAGACCCTGAATGAAGTGGGTTTGGGTTACATCAAGCTGGGTCAGTCCGCCACCACTCTTTCCGGCGGCGAAGCCCAAAGGGTGAAATTGTCGGCCGAGCTTTCGCGCCGTTCCACCGGCAAAACTTTGTATATCCTGGATGAGCCGACCACCGGCTTGCACTTTGACGACATTAAAAGATTGCTTCAGGTTCTTAATAAACTGGTGGATAAGGGCAACACCGTTCTGATTATTGAACATCAGCTGGACGTCATTAAATGCGCCGACTGGATTATTGACCTCGGGCCCGAAGGCGGTGACGAAGGCGGCGAAATCGTTGCTTGCGGCACGCCCAAAGACGTGGCTAAAGTCAAGAAAAGCTATACCGGACAATATTTAAAGAAATTATTGAAAATATAATAAATGGAAAAGCCGGCTCTTGAATTGATGAGTCGGCTTTTAAGTTTCCGGCGGCTTTTCCGGCAGTGGTTGCAAGTCAAAACTAATATAATCGGCGGGA
>MHKL01000010.1:16403-22523 GCA_001818835.1 Candidatus Komeilibacteria bacterium RIFCSPLOWO2_01_FULL_45_10
TAGCGATCACTTGCGATTTTTGGTCCGGGGTTACCTCCACCAGCCACTCGGGAGCGGCCTCGTCTTTCGGCCCGATTGTCTCCTCCTGGTCAGTAAAGATTATCTTAACCGCGACTTTTTTAGGGTCGGCATAGTTAAAAAATGCAACGCATTTGACTGGCTGACACTGGCGCGTGTTGTCGCGATACGGCAGTAATTCCAGCATTTTCCCTCCTTGAATGTACCATTAAACTCATTAAAGCATAAAATAATATTTTATGCTAAAATATGACTATGAATGAACTCTCTCAAGCGGTTTTAGGCACTCTAGCCTATTTTGATATTTTTGGCTACCCCCTGACGCTGGTGGAAATTTGGAAGTGGTTAAACACGGATAAATCACCGATAAATCACGGATGGCACACTGATAACCCACCGATAACTCACCGATATGCTTTATTGGATATTGAAGTAACTTTGGGACAGCTGACCGACAAAATAGAAACTAAAAACGGCTTTTACTTCTTAAAAGGTAGGCAGGAAATTATTGAAAAACGGCTGAAGCGCTATGGGTACGCGGAAGATAAATTTAAGCGCGCCGTCAAATTCATCAAAATTCTGCGGTTCATTCCTTTTATTAAAATGATTGCCGTCTGCAATACCCTGGCTTACAGCAACGCTTCCCCTGAAGGCGACATTGATTTATTCATCATTGCCCAAAAAAACCGCTTGTGGCTGACGCGGCTTTTAACCGTCGGTTTTTTAAAAATTTTTAGGGTCAGGCCGAGAGACAATAATAAAATGGATGCTTTGGACGCCAATTTCTTTCTAAGCGAAGATAGTTTAGATATCAAAAATTTAAAAATCGGCGCCAATGACATTTATTTAACCTATTGGATTGACCAGCTGGTACCGATTTATGACACCAATAACACTTACCAAAAATTTCAGGAAGCAAACGGCTGGATTAAAGAAACTTTACCCAATGCTCTTGGCTACTCTTTGAACGAACGCCGGCAGGTTAAAAAAAGCTTGTTACTTGTTACTTGTTACTTGTTACTGATTACTGGCTTCCTGGAAAAACTGGCTAAAAAATTACAATTAAAAATCATGCCTCAAATTTTAAAGGCAATGATGAATCAGGATACGCGCGTCGTTGTCAATGACCAGATTCTGAAGTTCCACCGCGACGACCGCCGAGCAGAGTATCAGGAAAAATTTGATAAATTACTCAATTCCTTAATATGAAAATTATCAACAAATTAATTAATTACGGTCTCTGTTTATTTGTCTTCTTACTGCCCTGGCAAACGAGGTGGATTTTTAAAGACGCGACTATTAAAGGCGGAGTCTGGGAATACGGCCGCTATAGTTTGTACGGTACGGAAATTTTATTGATAATTTTACTGATTTTGGAAGTAATCCGCTGGCTGATGCATTATCGCCGTTTAAATAATCAACAAAGATCTGAGGAGGTTAAAAACGAACTAAAGGGAGTAAAACTTTGGATTATTTTATTTTCGATTCTCGCCGCTTTGTCAATCCTTTGGGCAACTGATAAAGGTTTAAGCTGGTACTACTGGATAAAATTAATTGAGGGAGTAGGCCTATTTTGGCTAATCACTAGCTACAAGCTACTAGCTACAAGCTACCCCTCGACTCCACTCGGGGCAGGCAAGCTACAATTATCTCTCATCGGCGCCGGGTTTATTCAAGCTCTTTTGGGCATTTACCAATTCTTCACTCAAAGCACTTTTGGCTCCAAGTGGCTGGGTTTGCCGCTGATTGAAACAACAGATTTGGGCGCGTCAGTTGTGGAATTTTTGGACCAGCGCTGGCTAAGGGCTTATGGCGCCTTGCCGCATCCCAATATTTTGGGCGGCTTTTTGGCTTTAACCTTGATTTTGACCATTTTCAGTTTATGGCGCTTTTACCAGCAAACTTCGTCAATGACTATCATCCCCAAAAAACTGTACTGGTTAACTGTTTTTTATTGGTTTTCTTTAGGCGTGATGTTTTTGGGCTTAGTCGTTACTTTTTCCCGCGGCGCCTGGCTGGCCTTTTTAGCCGCTCTGCTTTACCTAGTTTTCCATAGTTTAAAAAATAAGTTAAAGATGGAAAAAACAGTTTTGTTAAAAACCGCCGTTCTTTTTATTTTAATTTTAGGCACTTTTTTAATCGGCTTTCCGCGCCAGCTTTTTACGGCCCGCCTGACCGCCCAAGGCCGGCTGGAAAGATATTCCATTCAGGAGCGCCTGACTTCTTTTGGGCAAGCCAAGGAAATCTTTAAACAAAGCCCAATTTGGGGCAACGGCCTTGGCAATTACACTGTGGCCCTGCAAAAAATCAAACCCAACCAATGGGTTTGGGCGTACCAGCCGGTCCATAACTGGTATTTGCTGACGCTGGGCGAATTAGGGGTTATGGGGCTGTTATTACTGCTGATTTTACTTTTCCACTTTTTTAAATCAGCCGGCGCTGCCAGCCGCTCCCTCTTGATTTTGCTTCTCACCATCGGCTTATTTGACCATTACCTCTGGAGCTTGTATTTCGGCTTAATCTTTGTCTGGCTGATTTTGGCTCTCACTAAAAAACATGAGACAACTGGCTAAGCTGCCTCAAAAACCCGGCATCTACCGTTTCCTTGACCAGCAAGGAAATCTTTTGTATATCGGCAAAGCCAAAAATCTTAAAAGCCGCGTTAAATCGTACTTTACCCGCTTCGCCGAAACTAAAGCGAGGCGAGCCCGCTTCGCCGCCCGCTGCGCCAACGCGTCAGCGCGGCGAGGAGCTTCAGCGAGGCGAGCCAAAACCGCCGAACTCTCGCCGGCCAAGCAATTAATGGTCCAAAAAATCAAAAAAATTCAGTTTTCGATCGTAACTAATGAAACCGAGGCCCTGCTTTTGGAGCGCCAGTTGATTAAAAAATACCAGCCGCCGTATAATGTGGATTTAAAGGACGATAAAAGCTGGCTGTATGCGGTAATTACCAAGGAAGAATTTCCTAAAATAATACTAACAAGATACAAGAAACAAATCCCCTGCCTCGCCGGCAGGCAGGCAAGAAACAAAAAAATCTCAAATCACAAATTCCAATTTTCAAATTCTTTTGGGCCGTACACTTCTGCTTCGGCCATCAGGCAAACCTTAAGAATGTTAAGGAAAATTTTTCCTTATTATTCGGCCAGCGGTCCCATGATTGATTTAAGCAAAAATTGGCGCAGCCGGCTGCATTTGGGCAGATATTTAAATAAGCCGGTGGCCGATAAAAAGGAGTGGCTGAATAATATCAAGCTGATAAAAAAATTCTTAAACGGAAAAGTTGAGGATTTTAAAATTACCTTGCGGAAAAAAATGCGCGCGGCAGCCAAAAAGAAGAATTTTGAACAAGCCGGGTTAATTAGAGACCAGTTGAAATCCTTGGAAATTATCAGCCAGAAACAACAAGTGCTTAAAAACAATGAAATTGACGAAAACTATTTGATAAAAATCAAAAAAAATTTCCAAGCCCTGGAGCAGTTGAAAAAAATCTTAAAACTGAATAAGCCCCCGTTAAGAATTGAGGCTTATGACATTTCCAACATCATGGGCCAAATGGCCGTTGGCTCTATGGTCGCTTTTATTGACGGCCAATCGGACAAATCCCAATACCGGCGTTTTAAAATTAAAACCGTGTTTGGCGCCAATGACCCGGCCATGATCGGCGAGGTGATAAAGAGGCGTTTCCGGCATCCTGACTGGCCAGTGCCGGATTTGATTTTAATTGACGGCGGACCGACCCAGCTTAATGCCGCCGTCCGCGAATTAAAAAAATCCAGCTTTAAATTGCCGATTATTTCTTTGGCTAAAAGAGAAGAAGAAATTTATTTGTCTGATGAAGCGGTGCCCATCAGGTTGCCGAAATTCTCCCCGGCTTTGCAATTATTGCAAAGGATTCGGGATGAAGCGCATCGGTTTGCCATTAATTATTACCGCCGATTACATTCAAAAACATATAGAGGTTGACCCCGCACCACTTTTTTATTTAACAGAACATTGGTATAAAAACGTAGGGACAGGTTTAAAACCTGTCCCTACATATTTTAAAACATGATTATTTAAAAAAACAAAAGTGGTGCGGGGTTGACAAATCAACAAGCATCTGTTATTATCTAAACTAAATATGGATAAAATATTGCAGATTGTCCAATTAGCGGCCGCGGCCTTATTGGTTGTTTTTATTTTAATCCAGCAGCGCGGCGCCGGCCTGGGCGGCATTTTCGGCGGCGAAAGCGGTTTCTACCGGACTAAACGGGGCGCGGAAAAGGTTATTTTCATCCTCACCATCGTCTTTGCTATTATCTTCATTGCCAGTTCTCTCTTAAATGTTTTTCTTGGGCAATAATTCATCACCCTCGTGAAAAAAATTTTCTCCGCCATGAAATTTTTAGCGACCGCGCTTAAAAATCTTTTCCGGCGGTTGCTGAAAAAAACAGAAACGCCTCAAGCCAACGGCCAAACCGCCATTTCCAAACAGTTTGACCAGCGGCTGGTTTTTAAATTAGCCAAAAAAAACCGGCCGACGCTGGCCCAATTAAAGTTATTGCCTAAATTTCTTTCGCCACAGGAAAAAACCGCGGTAAAAATCCTTTCGCTGGCGATTTTTCTCTGCCTGATCCTTTTGACCGGCAATTTCTATTTTTCCCATACCCGCCTCTTGCCCGACGCCGGCGGCACGTACACCGAGGGCTTAGTGGGGACGCCGCAATACATCAATCCCATTCTGTCTTCCTACAATGACGTTGACCGCGACCTGGCCCGCTTGATTTTCAACGGTCTGCTGAAAGCCAGCAACGAGGGCCTTTTAATCCCCGATTTAGCCAAGGAATTTCAAATCAGCCCGGACGGAAAAATTTATACTTTTAAGCTGAGGGAAGATGTTTTCTGGCACGACGGCCAGCCCCTCACCGCCAGTGACGTGATTTTTACCGTCACCAGCGTCCAGGACCCGGAATGGCAAAGCCAGCTGAAAAGCGCTTTGGGCAACGTCCAGGTGGAAAAAATCGACGATTACACCGTTCGTTTTATCCTTAAGGATAAAAACGTCAATTTCGCGGGTAGCCTGACCTTTGGCATTTTGCCGGAACACTTATGGCTGACCATTCCGCCAAGAAACGCCGCCCTGGCCGAACTTAATAAAAAGCCGGTGGGCACCGGGCCGTTTAAATTCAAATCCCTGACCAAGGATAAAAACGGCAATATCCGCACCTTAACTTTGGAGAGAAACGGCCAGTATTTCGGCGACCAGGCCTACATTAAAGAATTGGTCTTTAAATTCTACGGCGACCTGGAAACGGCCACCGACGCTTTGGCCAACAACTACATCGAGGGCTTGAGTTTTTTGCCCAAAGAATTCCAGGATAAAGTCGCGCAAAACAAAAATCTCAAATTTTATTCCTTGTCCCTGCCCCAATACACGGCCATCTTTTTTAACACCAAGCGGTCCGAGGCCCTAAAAAGCAAGGAAGTGAGGCAGGCGCTGGCCTTTGCCATTGACCGGCCGACGATTTTAAAAGAATCGCTTAATGAAAAAGGGGTGCTGATCAACGGCCCGATTCTGCCGGGATATTTGGGCTTTCATCCGGACATTAAAAAATATAACTACGATCCCGAGGCGGCCAAAAAAATCCTCGGCGATGCCGGTTGGAAAGCGGGCGAGGGGGGCATCTTAAAAAAGGGCGAGGAAACACTGCAACTGACCCTGACGACCCTGGAAAGAGCGGATTACGTCAAAGCGGCGGAGATCATTAAAGCCAACTGGGAAGCGATCGGCGCCAGCGTTGCCTTGGAAATCATCTCCAAAGAAAGGATTAAAAGCGACATTATTGAGCCGCGCCAATACCAGGCGTTTTTGTACGGCCAGATCACCGGCAACGACCCTTACGGTTTCTGGCATTCCAGCGGCATTGAAAATCCTGGCGTTAATTTGGCGGTCTGGGCCAACCGCGACGTTGACAAAATACTGGAAGAGTCCCGAAGCCTGGAGAATTTGGAAGCCCTAAATAAAAATTATCAGCGCTTTCAGGATATTCTGGCGGAACAAATACCGGCGATTTTCCTCTATGACCCCATCCACACTTACCCGGTCCACGAAAAAATCAA
>MHKL01000010.1:22545-23952 GCA_001818835.1 Candidatus Komeilibacteria bacterium RIFCSPLOWO2_01_FULL_45_10
GCCGTCCCGGCTGACCGCTTTACCCGCATTACGGATTGGTACATAAAAACCAGGCGGGAATTTTCCTGGAAAACAGCCCCGGAAAACTAAAATATTACTCTCAATATAGCGCCGAAGTGGCGGAACCCCGCACCGCTCCCCTTCGACTCGCTCCGCTCGCTCAAGGTCGGGTTCGGGGCAAGCCTGGTAAATACTTAATTAATATTGGCCGAAGTGGCGGAACTTGGTAGACGCGCACGGTTCAGAGCCGTGTGGGAGCAATCCCGTGGAGGTTCAAGTCCTCTCTTCGGCACCATTCGACTCGTCGAGATAAGCTCGACTCGCTCATGGTTTACATCCTCGCTTCGCGAGGATTCCAACCACTAACTTTTTAAGTCAAGGACACTATAAAAACTTAAAATTAATATGATTCAAAAAACTAAAAAAAGAATTCACGCGCAAACGCGAAGAAGGCACGTCTTTGAACCGGCCAGAAAACCGTTTGGCTTTAAAGAGGAGGATAAATTAAAAATCATTGTCATGGGCGGCAACGAAGAAGTCGGCCGCAATATGACGATTCTGGAATGCCAGGGCGACATTATTATCATTGACCTGGGTTTGCAGTTTCCGGAAGAGGATATGCCGGGCATTGATTACATTATCCCCAACGTTGATTATCTGAAAGGCAAAGAAAGAAACATCCGCGGCCTCTTTATCACCCACGCCCATTTTGACCATATCGGAGGCATTCCCCATCTGATGGACAGGCTGGGCAACCCGACTATCTATAGCTCCAATTTAAGTTTGGCCATTATCGCCAAGCGTCAGGATGACTACAAAAACGCGCCCAAATTAAATCTGCAATCAGTCACCGTCAACGACGTGATCAGGGCGGGCTGTTTTAAAGTCGGCTTTTTCGGCGTCAGCCACAACATTCCGACGAGTATGGGCCTGGTTATTGAAACGCCCCTGGGTAAAATTGTCCATACCGGCGACTTTAAAATTGATTTGAACGAATCCGGCGACACCGGCACCGAAATCAACAAGATTAAGGAGCTGGGCAAACAAAACGTGCTGGCGCTGCTGGCCGATTCCACCAACGCCTCCCAGACCGGTCATCAGTTGAGCGAATCGGAAATCCAGGTCAATCTTGACGAGATTATCAAAAATGTCCCGGGCCGCATTATTATGGGAACTTTTTCTTCGCTTTTAGGAAGAATCCAGCAGATTATTTACGCGGTGGAGCGCTTGGGCAAAAAAATGGTGATTGAGGGCTACTCCATGAAAACCAACGTGGAAATCGCCAAAGCTCTGGGTTATATAAAAATCAAGAAAGAGACGATTATCGACATCAAGCACCTGCATCACTATCCCAAAAATAAAATCGTCATTATCTGTACCGGCGCCCAGGGCGAAGGCCGGGCCGTT
>MHKL01000010.1:23992-26345 GCA_001818835.1 Candidatus Komeilibacteria bacterium RIFCSPLOWO2_01_FULL_45_10
CGAACGGGCGGTCCAGCGCTTAAAGGACTCCCTTTACCGCTTGGGCGCCGAAGTCATCCACTACCAGATGATGGACGTCCATGCCGGCGGGCACGCCAAAGCCGAGGATCTTAAATTTTTTATTCAGCTGGTCAAGCCGAAATATTTTATCCCCATTGAAGGCCACCACTCTTTCTTGAGATTAAACGCCAAGAATGCCGAAGCCGCCGGGATTGACCCGAAAAACATCTTTGTGGCTGACAACGGCCAAGTCATTGAGTTTACCCGGCGCGGCGGCTTTTTGACCAACAAAAAAGTGCCGGCCGATTACGTTTTCGTGGACGGCCTGGGCGTCGGCGACGTTTCCAACATCGTTATCCGCGACCGCCAGCAAATGGCGGCCGACGGCATGATTGTGGTCATTGTCACCATCCGCGCGCGTACCGGCGAGCTGGTCCAGAACCCCGACCTAATTTCCCGCGGCTTCATCTACATGAAAGAAAATAAAAGTCTGGTGGAAGACACCCGCAAAAAAGTCCGCTCCCTGCTTAAGGACTACGATTCGCGGACCAGCGCCAACGACATCTACATTAAGGATAAAATCCGCAACGAAATCGGCAAATTCCTCTTCCAAAGAACCGAACGCCGGCCCATGGTGCTGCCGGTGATTATTGAAGTCTAATGCCTAATTTAACTCCAATACTTTTTACCGGTTTTGCCGCCGCGATTATCGCCGCCATTCTTTTTGGCGTCAGGGAGCTTTTTGACAAATACCTCACTAAATCAAAAAAGCTGCCGTTCTCAACGGTTCTCCTGGGCCAATACATTTCCGCCATTTTCTTTTGCCTGATTTTTACCCTGGCGCAAAAACAGTTCACCCTAAATCCCCTGACCATTATTTACGCGCTTATCGGCGCCATGGTTTTAAGCTTGGGCATCTACCTCCACCTTAAATCCATTACCATTGAGGATTTCTCCCTGACTCTGCCTTTTTTGTCTTTTACCTTTGTTTTCCTGATTCCTCTGGAATACGTAATTTTCAGGCAACTGCCCGCTCTCCCGGCCTTAGTGGGCATTGCGGCCATTATGGCCGGCACTTTTTGGCTGGGTTACGTGGAAAGCCGGGAAAAAAACATCCGCTGGCGTTTAAGCAAAGGCAGCCGATTAATGCTGGTGGTGGCTTTTCTCTACAGTTTGGGCGGCAGTTTTGACAAGCTCGGAACATTAAGCGCCTCTTCCCTGGGCTATTTATTCTGGTCTTACACTCTCATTATTCTGATTTATCTCGCCGTCTACGGCTTTTCCACTAAATTGAATGATTTAGGAAAATTATTTTCGGGTTTTAAAAATAACTGGCTGCCCTTTTTGGCAGTCGGCCTCATCGGCACCTTGGGTTCCTGGCTTTTAATGAACGCTTACTCGGTTATCCTGGTCAATTACGCCATTGCCATTAAACGGGCCGGCTTAATCATACCCATTATTCTGGGCGCTTTCTTATTCAAGGAAAAAAATCTGCTACGCCGGCTGCCCGGAGTTCTGCTGATGCTCGGCGGCGCCGTCATCATTATTTTATTTGGCTGATTATTTTCTTTCTTGCTTTCTTGCTTTTTTGTTTTTTTGCTTTTTGTGGTAAAATTAACATTGTATGAATAAAAAAATTCTATTCTCAGGCATCCAGCCCACCGGCGAAATCCATATCGGCAATTATTTGGGCGCTTTAAAAAACTGGGTTGAACTGCAGGATAAATACCGCTGCCTTTATTCTATTGTGGACTTACACGCCATTACTATTGATTATCACCCGGCTACTTACCAGGAAACGATTTTAAACACGGCCATTGACTTGTTGGCCATTGGGCTTGATCCCAAGAAATCAACGATTTTCGTGCAATCCCAAGTGCCCCAGCATGCCGAATTATGCTGGCTGTTTAACACGCTGGTGCCAATCGCCGAACTGGAAAGAATGACCCAGTTTAAGGATAAAGCCGCCGAACACAAAGAAAATATCAATGCCGGCTTGTTTGATTATCCGGTTTTACAGGCAGCCGATATTTTGCTTTATAAATCAGAAATGGTGCCGGTTGGCCAGGATCAATTACAGCATTTGGAACTGACCAATACTATTGTCCGCAAATTCAATAATAAATTCGGGAAATATTTTGAAGAAATTAAACCGGTAATAAATGAAGGCGCCCGAGTAATGTCTTTAACCAATCCGGAAAAAAAAATGAGCAAATCCCTGGGGCCGAATAATTATATTGCTTTATCCGATGCTCCTGAAATAATCAGAAAAAAAATTATGAGCGCGGTTACAGATACAGGCCCAACCGCAAGCGCCATGTCCGCGGGAGTTAAAAATCTCTTTGACTTATTA
>MHKL01000011.1:0-5505 GCA_001818835.1 Candidatus Komeilibacteria bacterium RIFCSPLOWO2_01_FULL_45_10
CAGCCCGGCTGACAAATTAAGAATCGTGACTGCCTGGCAGAAAAAAGGCGCCGTCGTAGCCATGACTGGCGACGGGGTCAATGACGCGCCGGCTTTGAAACAGGCCGATGTGGGCATCGCTTTGGGTTCCGGTACCGACGTGGCCAAAGAAACGGCCGATTTAATTATTTTAGATAACAGTTACGCCACCATCGTGGCCGCCGTGGAAACCGGCCGGGTTATTTACGACAATATCAAAAAAGTCATTTTATATTTGATGTCTGACAGTTTTGTGGAAGTGCTGGTGGTTTTTGGCAGTTTAATTTTTGGTTTGCCCCTGCCTCTTTTGCCCACTCAGATTTTATGGGTTAATTTGATTGACGACAGCGCTCCGGCCTTGGCTTTAACCTTAGATCCTGGAGAAAAAGAGGTGATGAGCGAGCCGCCCCAAGAAAGAAATAAGCCGATTTTGGACAAGGAAAGGCGGATTTTAATCGGCGTCATCAGCGCGTCGAGCGCCGGCTTTATCCTGGCGTCTTTTTATTATTTTTACGCGGTGATAGGCAATTTGGAACTGGCGCGGACCGTGGCCTTTACCGTTTTGGGGGTAAGTAGCCTGCTTTACGTTTTCAGCTGCCGATCGCTCAGGCATTCTATTTTCAGGATTAATTTTTTAAAAAACCACTATTTGATCGGCGCCGTAGTTTTGGGATTTTTAATGCAGCTGGCCGCAATTTATGTACCGTTTTTGCAAAAAGTTTTTAAAACCGTACCCTTGGGCCTTAAAGAATGGCTGGTTGTTTTGAGCGTTTGTTCGGTTATCATAATTATTATTGAATCCCTCAAACATTTTTTTATAGTCCATTCTAAGAAGTGAATTTTTTGCCAAAAAGGAAAAAATTTGCTACAATTTACTTCCTTAATTATTTAACAATTAACCCAATTAATATGGAAAACCAAATGGAATCAAGCTGCTGCCATGGCGGCTTTAGACCAAAGCATTGGCTGTTGCTGATTATCGCTTTAGGGGCGATTGCCTTGGGTGTTCTTTCCATTATCCGCGAAAGAATCGTTAATCCGCCGCAGTATCAGGTGACTTTTACGGGCCACGGCCGGGTGTTTGCCAAGCCGGACATTGCCCAGGCGACCCTGGGCGTTAGAACCGACCGCCGGCCAACGGCCGTTTTGGCAGTGACGGAAAATACCGAAAAAATGAACCAGGTCATTGCCAAAGTCAAAGAGCTGGGTATTGAGGATAAAGACATCAAAACTACGAGCTATAACCTTAGTCCCGAATACGATTATAATCAGGGTCAGGGCCGAAGCATTTTGGCCGGCTACAGCGTTTATCAGGAAGTGACTTTAAAAATCAGGAATCTTGACGACATCGGCAAAGTGATTGAAGCCACTACCACCGCGGGCGCCAATCAGGTGGGTAACATTGCTTTTACCATTGACGACACCGACGAGCTGAAAAAGCAGGCCCGGGCCGAAGCCATTGCCAAAGCTAAAGTCAGAGCCGAAGAAGTAACTCAAGCCACCGGCATCCGTTTAGGCAAGCTGGTTAATGTTTACGAAAATGACGGCTCAGTTCCGCTGCCTTATTATGATTACAGCTACGCCAAAATGGAAGGCCTGGGCATGGGCGGCGCCAGTCCGGCCCCAGCCATTCAGACCGGGGAAAACGAAGTGACGCTGGATGTGACGCTGGTGTATGAAGTTAAATGACACTAATATATCGCTAATAGAACGCGAATGACTCACAAATAACTCGCGAATATAAGATAAAACCCGTTTCTCATATTTGAGGCGGGTTTTTTGTTTTCAATCATCGATAATTTGAGGTATAATGTATTCATATGAAAAATATTCTTTGGTTCAATCAGCTGACCATTAAAGACGTGGGCAAAGTGGGCGGCAAAAACGCCTCACTGGGCGAGCTGTACCAAAAATTGACGAAAAGGGGGATTAACGTTCCCAACGGTTTTAGCGTGACTGCTTTTGCCTATTATCAATTTTTAAAGAAAACCGGAGTAGATAAGAAGATTAAAAAAATTTTAAAGGGGCTTAATACCCATAACATCAGGGATTTGGCCCAAAGAGGCCAGGCCGTTCGCCAGACGATTATTAAAGCGGAGTTTCCGGAAAAATTAAAAACCGAGATTGGCGCGGCTTACCAGCAACTGTCAAAGTCATACCAAAGACCGAATCTGGATGTGGCCGTCCGCTCCAGCGCCACGGCCGAGGATTTGCCGGATGCTTCTTTTGCCGGCCAGCAGGAATCGTATTTGAATATCAGGGGCGAAAATAATCTGCTGATTGCCGTTAAAAAATGCATGGCTTCGCTTTTTACGGACCGGGCCATTTCTTACCGCGTGGACAAGAAATATGACCATTTTAAAATCGGCCTTTCCGTGGGCATCCAGAAAATGGTAAGGTCGGATTTGGCCAATGCGGGCGTGATGTTTTCCATTCACACGGAAACCGGCTTTAAAAACGCGGTCATCATTAATGCCGCTTACGGCTTGGGAGAATACGTGGTCAAAGGCGCGGTAACGCCGGATGAATATCTGGTTTTTAAGCCGGCTTTAAAACAGGGCTTTAAATCAATTATTGGCAAAGAACTGGGCGATAAAACCATTAAGCTCGTTTATAGTTCAAAAGGCGCGGGTAATTTCACTCAAAAAGTAACCGTGCCTCTTCAAGACCGCCAACAATACGTTTTAACCGACAAAGAAATTCTGCAATTGGCCAAATGGGCCTGCTTAATTGAAGAGCATTACAAAAAGCCCATGGATATGGAGTGGGCCAAGGACGGCGCTGACGGCAAATTATACGTTGTCCAGGCCCGGCCCGAAACCGTGGAATCAAGGCAGAATCCCAATATCATTGAGGAGTATATCTTAACCAAAAAAGGCAAAGTGCTTTTAACCGGCGCATCCGTGGGCAGTAAAATCGGCCAGGGCAAAGCCAGGATCATTCCGGGCGTTTCCCAGCTGGCTCAATTTAAGCCGGGCGAAGTTTTGGTTGCCAAGATGACTGACCCGGACTGGGAGCCGATTATGAAAAAAGCCAGCGCCATCATTACCGATGCCGGCGGCCGCACCTGCCACGCCGCCATTGTTTCCCGCGAACTGGGCATTCCTTGCGTGGTGGGGACTGGCAAAGCCACCCGGATTTTAAAAAACGGGCAACCAGTGACAATCAGCGGCGCGGCTGGCGAAGTTGGCTACGTTTATCATGGCCTAGTGCCGTTTAAAATCAAAAAAACGAATTTAAAAAACTTGAAGCGGCCGAAAAGGACCAAAGTGATGATGAACGTGGGCGATCCGGTAGCCGCTTTTGGCGAAAGCTTTATCCCTAATGACGGCGTGGGCCTGGCGCGGGAAGAGTTCATCATTTCCAACTTCATCAAGATTCATCCTTTGGCCTTAATCAATTATCAAAAAATCAAGAAATCAAGAAAGCAAGAAAACAGTGAGGTGATTAGGCAGATTGACGAGCTGACCGCCGCTTACAAAAACAAAGTCCAGTTTTACGTTGACAAGCTGGCTTTTGGCATTGGCCGGGTTGCCGGCGCTTTCTGGCCCAAAGACGTGATTGTCCGCTTGTCCGATTTCAAGTCCAACGAATACGCCAATTTAATCGGCGGCAAGTTGTTTGAGCCCAAAGAAGACAACCCCATGCTGGGCTGGCGCGGGGCTTCCCGCTATTATGACCCCAAGTATCTAGCCGGATTTAAGTTGGAATGCCTGGTTTTCAAAAAAGCGCGTGAAGAAATCGGCCTGAAAAACATTAAAATCATGGTGCCGTTCTGCCGCACGGTAGAAGAAGGCAAAAAAGTTTTGAAAATCATGGAGGAACACGGGTTAAAGCGCGGTAAAGACGGGCTGGAAGTTTACGTGATGTGCGAAATTCCTTCCAACGTCATTTTAGGCAAAGAATTTTCCCAAATTTTTGACGGCTTTTCCATCGGCTCAAACGACCTGACCCAATTAACTTTGGGCGTGGACCGCGATTCCGAGCTGGTGGCCCACGTTTATGACGAGCGCAACGAATCAGTCAAAAGTTTAATCAGGCAGATTATCAAAACCGCCCATCAGAACAAAAGAAAAGTGGGCATTTGCGGCCAGGCGCCTTCGGATTTTTCGGACTTTGCCCAGTTTTTGGTGCGCGAGGGAATTGATTCCATTTCCCTTAATCCGGACACGGTGATTAAAACCACGGTTAAAATTGCTGAGGCAGAGAAATAAAAAAGGCCTTGCCCTTTGCCGTCATTCTGGAGGGAAGGAGCGCGAGCGACTGACCGATAGAATCCCATTGAATAACGAGATCCTATCGCTTCCCCCGCCTTCAGCGGTGTCGCTCCAGGATGACAACAGGGGGCAAGGCCTTTTTACATTGACAATTGATATGATTTTTGCTATTATAAAAAAGCGTTCAATGACGCTTTTTAATTGTTCGTTCAACCATCAAACCAAAGGTTCAAATGGAGGACCAAGTATGGAATTTCCTGTCTTGAGAAAAGTGCCCCCTGAAATGAGGTCGCAAGCCCAAGAGAGATTGGCTCTCAAAAGAGATCTGGGAGGAATTTTTCCCGGAGCCCACCGCATCCACGTTGGCTTGCCTGGCGATGCGGAACCAGTTTCTCCCAACGGCAACGGTCGCAAACCGGTTTATACCGCTTTAGTGTGGCCGTCTCATGGTCAAAGTCAACGCTTTCAGGCGGAGACCCCCGATGATTTACTGATTCTAGCGCACCATCAGGCACAGCTCACTCAAGACGGAAAGTGAACCAATTCAACCGACCGGCATCAAAAATGCTGGTCGTTTTTTTATCCCGCACCACTTTTGTTTTCTTAATAAACACGTTTAAAAATATGTAGGGACAGGTTTTAAACCTGTCCCTACGTTTTTATACCAATGTTCTGTTAAACAAAAGCGGTGCAGGATTTATTTTTTTAAGATCTGCGCCTGATGGAAAGTGGCAATAATTTGGATTGTCCCCATTAAAATAAACAGGGCTTGAAAGGAAATAAATTCCACAATCAAGCCGCCCAAAATAACGGCCAAACCGGCTAAAATCCGGGCTTCGCCGTCAGCCAGCCCCCAATGGTAGCCGGCGGCTTTATGGGGCGAGTATTGGGCGTACAAAGCGTACCAGGTGGGGTTGGCCAAGGCCACGGCCAGTCCCAAACCGATTTGCAGCATTAAAAGCTGGGCCGGGGAGGAAATCAGCAGATAACAAAAAGTCAGAACGGCGTTTAAGCCAAAGCCCAAGACCACGATTTTTTCTTTGCTGAATTTGTCGGAAATGTTGCCGACAACAATCACAAAAACGCCGGTTGACACCAGGTAAGCGGCCCAAGCCCAGGCAATATCCAGGATGTTGCCGCCGATTTTTTCGGCAAAGACGGCAAATAAGGGCCCGAGCATGCCGTCGCCGAAATTCCAGAGGTTACTACTCCAGAGCAGGATTTTTCCCTTGCTGTTCATTTTTTTCTTTTAATAATTTCAAACCCAGAT
>MHKL01000011.1:5521-7178 GCA_001818835.1 Candidatus Komeilibacteria bacterium RIFCSPLOWO2_01_FULL_45_10
AACCAGGCCCATGCCCACTTTAAACAGCCACCACGGGATTAAGGTCAAGACAATGGTTTTAAACGAATAAACGCCCACAAAAGCAATGCTGAACCAGATAACGCTGTCCAACAACTGTCCCCAAAGGTTGGAAAGGTTGCTTCTTAGCCAGAACCATTTGCCGCCGAATTTGGCTTTGAGGAAAAAGAAGGAAAAAACGTCCTGATATTCGCCGATAAAAAAGGCGGCCAAAGAGGCAATGGCAAACCTTAAAGAAAGGCCGAAAATTTGAGCGTAGGATTCTTTCATGTAAAAATCAGGAGAAGAGGGCATAAGATTGGCCAGCAGATTAACCAGAATAAACAGGCCGGTGGCATAAAGGCCCATTCTCACGAACATCCGGGCCATTTTTTTGCCATAGAGTTCGCCCACCACGTCCGTCATCAAGAAAACCACCGGAAAAACAAAAATCGCCACCGAAAGATGGGTGCCGAAAATAAAGGGCATCAGCTTAATGCCAAGCGTGTTGGAGGCAAAAATGGAGGTAAGGTAAATAGTCAGGGCAATGGTCAGTTTTTTGTTCATAAGCTATTTCGCGTTATTGATAATGTTTTGAATAATTTGATCAATTTCTTTTGGCCTCTCGCCTAAATCGGCCTGCGGGAAAAACTGTGGCAGAATAATCGGCCGCATGCCAGAAATAAAAGTTTGCCTCTCTTTTATATAGACATTTATCTTGCAGGGCAGACAAAGGCCAATTTTAATATCCTTATTTAAAAATTCGTTGGCAAATTTTGCATTACAAAATTCAACAATCTTAAACGGCTCTCTTTCAAAACCCTTCTCGGCTAAAGTTTTCTGCACATCATGAATATACAAAACCCGCATGCCAGCTTTAGCGATTTCGTCTTGCACGCTTAAAACAGCTTCGTCAAAAATTTTTGTTGTAGTTGTAGTGTAATCGAATTCCATAATTTTTTGTTAAAATGTTAAGATTTTATCACTTTCCTTAACCAAGTTTGCTAAATCGCTCATGTGTCCCTCAATAATTCCATCAATCAGTGGTCTACCGACCTGCCTACCGGCAGGTAGGTACTAAATTGTACTGGCGGTGGGACAGGGATTCGAACCCTGGAACCTTTTTACAGGTTACGCGCTTTCCAAGCGCGCGCACTCGACCACTATGCGATCCCACCATTTTAGACCACTACTTGTCCCGCACCGGAGCGAAGCGACTGGTGCGGGATGCGACCTCTCCGTATTTATTTAGTTTTTAAGTTTTCAACCCAAACGGATTAAACTTGGTTTCCCTGTCATAATAATCCTCCTGCTCCTCTTTTTTCAAAAATCTGACAACCTTGTAAGTCAAAGGCGTAAAAATAACTTCCACCCCGCATTTGAAAATGTAATTGGAAATAATCACGGCTATCAAAAGTCCGGTTGGCAGAACGCCCCAGAAGGCGATTAGCACGAAAAGCAAAGTGTCTAATCCCTCGCCGATTAAAGTTGAGCCGATAGTTCTGGTCCACAGCCATTTGCCTTTGGTTAATATTTTCATTTTAGCTAAGGTAATGGAATTGGCAAACTCGCCGGCAAAATAGGCGATTAAACTGGCTAAGACTATTCTCGGTGTCAGTCCCAGAATTTTCTGGTAGGCCTCCTGATTTTCCCAGCCGCT
>MHKL01000011.1:7221-16609 GCA_001818835.1 Candidatus Komeilibacteria bacterium RIFCSPLOWO2_01_FULL_45_10
CCTCGGTTAAAATGTCGCCGAAAATGTAAGCCAAAGGAAACAGCAAAGTGCCGCCGTCAAACTCAAACGGCCCCAGTTTCAGGATTTTGGTAGAGGCAATATTGGAAATCAACAAGACGGCTACGAATAAGCCAAGGATAATGTCAAAGTATTTGTAAGAACGCATTGGTTTAATTTTAATTTTCATTTACTATACAATAAATCGTCTTTTTTGGCAAACAGTATTGCTAAAATCGCTATCAGGTTATATTATAGGAATGATTATGAGCGATACCGTCAATGAAATCAAACAGCGTCTGGACATTGTTGATTTAATCGGCGAATACGTCAAGCTTAATCCGGCCGGGGCCAACTTTAAGGCGCTTTGCCCGTTCCATAATGAAAAGACGCCGTCTTTCATTGTCAGTCCGGAAAAACAGGTTTGGCACTGTTTCGGCTGCGCCAAAGGCGGCGACCATTTTACTTTTGTCCAGCAAATGGAAGGGGTGGAGTTTCCCGAGGCCTTGCGCATGCTGGCCACCCGAACCGGCGTCAGATTGGAATACCGCGACCCGGAAGAGCATAACTACAAAACGCGCCTTTTGGATTTATGCCGTCATGTTGCCGAGCGCTGGCACAGTTTGCTTTTAAACGATCCGGCCGCCCAAGCCGCCAGGGATTATCTTAAACAGCGGCAACTTAGCCGGGAGACCATTGAGGAATTCTGTTTGGGCTATGCCCCTGATTCCTGGGACGACGCCATTAAGTTTTTGCAAGGCAAGAGCTTTACTCTCAAGGAGATTTTTGACGCCGGCATCAGCATTACCCGCCTTGACCAGTCGGGGCAGGCCGGCGATAAAGGCAAGCCCTATGACCGCTTTAGGCACCGCCTGATTTTTCCCATCCGCGACGTCCACGGCAACATTGTCGGCTTTACCGCCCGCAAATTAAGGGAAGAGGATACCGGCGGCAAATACGTTAATTCGCCGCAAACGTCGATTTACAACAAAAGCCAGGTGCTTTACAACCTTTCCTTGGCCAAGGCCGAAATCAAGCGTTTGGGCTACGCGATTTTGGTGGAAGGCAACATGGACGTGCTGGCCGTCTATCAAGCCGGCACTAAAAATGTGGTGGCTGTTTCGGGCACGGCCTTAACAGGCGAGCAGATTAAACTAATGGGGCGCTACGCCCAAAACGTCATGGTGGCGTTTGACGCGGACGTGGCCGGCGTGACGGCCAATTTGCGGGGCATTGATTTGTTGTGGCAGGCCGGGTTTAACGTCAAGGTCATCAAACTTTTTGGCGCCAAAGACCCGGACGAGCTCATCAGGAAAAATCCCGAGGACTGGAAAAAAGCCATCCGGGAAGCGAAAAATTTCATGGACTACGTTTTTAGCGTCACTCTGGAGCCGCTGGATTTAAAAAGAGTTGACCATAAAAAACTGGCTGCCAAAAAACTGCTGCCCCTGCTCGCCAAACTGGGAGACGCGGTGGAGCGCGCCCATTATCTTAAAAAACTGGCGGAAATTTTAAGCGTGCCCGAGGAAACCCTGGCCAAAGCCATTTTGAAGTTTGAAGAAAAAAAACCGTCTCTCAAGAAAACGGAAACGCCCCCGATTACAATTGAGCCGGGCCGGGCCGTGGCCGAACATCTGCTCGCTTTGCTGATTAAGTTTCCCAAAGAGCTGGAACTGGTGATGCAGCGGCTTAAGCCGGAAATGATCGGTTTTTCGCCGGCCAAACTTCTTTACAGCCAGCTGATAATTTATTATAATAAAGACCGTCATTTAGCGGAAAAAGAGGTCTTGGCGGCCTTGAACGCGGAGTCAGCCGATTATTTTAACCAACTCGGCCTTTTAATTGACGAAACCGCGTTTAACGACACGCCGGATTTGCTTCATCACGAAATCATCCAGGCCACCGGCCGCCTGAAAGAGCTTTATCTGAAAGGCCGCCTGAAAGAATTGAGCGTCTCTTTGGCGCTGGCGGAGAAGCAGAAAAACGAAACGGAAGTTACCAGTTTAACCGAAGAAATTTCGCGCTTCAACAGCCAATTGGGGGAATTATAAATTAGAAGCTAGAAAATAGAATAGGAATTTTTTATGTTTCACAAGAAGAAAAAATCAAAAAAAATCGTTTCCAGAAAAAGAACGGCCGTTAAAAGAAAAGTCCGGGTAAAAAAGCCAATTAAAAGGGTAAAAAGGGCCTTCGCCAAAGGCGGATCCGCCTCCGGCGGAAAAAAAGCGGCGTTTTTAAAATTGATTAAAAAAAGGAAAGAAGCGGAAATTGTTTCCCTGCCTTTGAATGAAGGCAAGGTAACGGAGTTAATCGACAAAGGCAAATTCCGCGGATTTTTAACGGAAGAGGAAATTCTTTACGTTTTTACGGAAGCCGAGGAATATCTGGAAAAATTGGAAGAATTTTTGGACGCTCTCACCGATCTGGGCATCCAGGTGGTGGCGCGCGAAGGCGGCATTTTAGGCGAAACCGCGGACAAACCAGTACCCGTTAAGCCCAAAACGCCGGCCAAAAAAAAGAAAGAAGCGGAGGCCGAAGCCCTTGATTTGAAAAGAATTGATTTGACCGACATTTCTTCCGATTCCATTCAGATGTATTTGAGGGAAATCGGCAAAGTCCATCTTTTAACGGGCGAGGAAGAAGTCCAGCTGGCCAAAAGAAAAGAAAAGGATGACGCGGAAGCCAAGAAAAGGCTGGTGGAAGCCAATCTTCGGCTGGTGGTTTCCATTGCTAAAAAATTCACCGGCCGCTCCTTGTCGCTTTTGGACCTGATTCAGGAAGGCAACATCGGGCTCTTTAGGGCCGTGGAAAAATTTGATTACCGCCGGGGCTTCAAATTTTCCACCTACGCCACCTGGTGGATTCGGCAGGCCATTACCCGCGCGCTCGCTGATCAGTCCCGCACCATCAGGATTCCGGTGCACATGGTGGAAACCATTAACCGCTTCCAGCAGGCCGAGCGCCGGCTGATTCAGGACTTGGGCCGCGAGCCGCTGCCCGAGGAAATCGCGGCGGAAATGAGCGAGGATATTGACAAAGTCAGGCAAATCATTAAAATATCACAGGAAACGGTTTCTTTGGAAACGAGCGTGGGCGAAGACGACGAGGATTCAACTCTGGGCGACTTTATTGAGGACGAAAAAACCATTACCCCTGACCGGGTGGCCGCTTTGCAGCTTTTAAAGGACCATGTTAAGGAAATCATTTCCGAACTTACCCCCCGCGAGCAGAAAATTCTGGAAATGCGCTTTGGCCTCTTGGACGGCGTTGCCCACACCCTGGAAGAAGTGGGCCAGGAATTCGGCGTCACCCGCGAAAGAATCAGGCAGATTGAAGCCAAGGCCCTGGAAAGAATCCAGCAGAATTTGGGGATGAGAAAATTAAAGGATTATTAGTTCTTTGTTAATATAATAAATAACGTTCGGGGATAGCTCAGTGGTAGAGCAACTGGCTGTAGCATTTCCCACAAAAAACCTATGCCAGAAAAGCGAAAATATAAAGATAGGGCAGAGTATCTTAAAAAAGCCGTCTCTAAAAGGAGAAAGGCGTTAAGAAGAAAAGCCTTGGATTATTTGGGTAATAAATGCAAAATTTGCGGATATGCCAAATATGAAGGGGCTTTGGATTTTCATCATTTGGATAAAAATCACAAAGGCTTTGGCTTATCTGAAAAAGGCATGACTAGATCATGGACAAGAATTAAAGAAGAATTGGATAAATGCATCCTAGTGTGCGCTAATTGTCATAGGGAAATTCATGGGGATAAATTGCAGCTTTCTAAGCGAAAGCTTAGATTGAAAAATAAGGTTAACTGTCGGGAAGCCTAAGTCAAAATTTTGATATGGTAATCCGCAGCCAATCCCGCCAATGCGGCGGGCAGGTTCAGAGACTAGAGCAAAAAGCTCGTACCATTTTTAAATAAAAATGGGAAACGCCTTACATCTAAGTCAGGCTTAGCTTGATATGATGATGAGATAGTCCACCCTTTAGAGAAATCTAGAGATAAGTGTAACCAGTGGGTCGTGGGTTCGAATCCCTCTCCCCGAGCCAAAATAAATCCGTCAGCCTTTAGGTTGGCGGATTTATTTTTGATTGAGAGAAAGAGGGATGAGAAGTTTATACCCCGGAGCGAAGCGTAGGGGTAAATCCCTCTCCCCGAGCCATAAAAAGACCATTAACGTCTGTTAGTGGTTTTTTGTTGTTTTAAGAATAGTGTTTAGGGATTCGAACCCGGGAAGGGGGTCGGGGAAACGGGAGTTTCCCCGCGGTGGAAGCTCCAAAACCGCAAGGTTTCGGGGAGCCCCGAGCGAAGACCTCGAGCATAGCCGAGAGGGCGGAGTCGAGGGGCGACGGGTTCCAATCCCTCTCCCCGAGCCAATGAGAATCTTCCCAAACGACCCGACTGTGGTCAATCGTTTGGTGTGAACATATTAGCCAAAATAAGCGGAGTTTTCCGCTTTTTTGGTTTAATAATTTTTCAACTAAAATTTAATGAATTATCCTTGCCCCAGTAGGGATGAGAAATAAGACCTTTATTTTTTAATCAAAAAGTGTAATAATGGTTAAGATTAGCTTATAAAAATGATAAAAATTAAATTATGATTAAAGTTAAAAGTGAAGGCATTATTTTGGAGAAAACAAATCTGAAATTTGAAAATAAAGCCGTTTTAAACCCGGCTTGCCTTAAGGAGAATGACATTACCCACATGTTCTATCGGGCAGTTAACCACAATAATATTTCTTCCATCGGTTACTGCCAATTAGTAAATAATAAAGTTGTCAACAGGTTTAAAAAACCCGTTATTTTTCCGGAATATGATTACGAAAAAAAAGGCGTGGAAGATCCAAGAATTACTTTTTTAGACGGGACTTACTACGTTTTTTACACCGCTTATGACGGTATCAATGCTCTCATTGCCTATGCCACCAGCAATGATCTTGTCCATTTTGTTAAACGAGGCGTTATCTCTCCGAAAATTTCTTATGATGAAGCCGAAGATATTTTCCGCGAATCAAAAATCAATCAGAAATACAGCATGTTTGAAGCGCTCTATAAAAAAAGATGGGGTAAGGATATATTGCTGTTTGAAAAAGACGCTTCTCTGTTTCCTCAAAAAATAAATAATAAATTTGTCCTGTTTCATCGCGTTTTGCCAGGAATCCAAATTATCAGCTTCAATAGTTTTTCCGAACTTACCAAAGATCGCTGGCGCGATTACCTTAAGAATCTAAAAGATTCCATTGTAATGGACCCTCTCTTTTGGTTTGAAAACCGGTGTATTGGCGGCGGTTGCCCCCCTATTAAAACAAAAAATGGCTGGCTAACGATCTACCACGCGGTGGAAAATACCCCTAAGGGGAAAGTTTATCATGCCGCCGCCGCCCTGCTGGATCTTAAAAATCCCCTAAAAGTTTTGGGGCGGTTAAAAGAACCGCTGTTTTCCCCGGTGGATCCCTGGGAAAAAAAAGGAGTAATAAATAATGTCGTTTTTCCTACGGGAGCAATATTAAAAGATGGGAGAGTTTATATTTATTACGGGGCCGCCGATACATTAATTGCCGCGAAATCCGTTGGCCTTGCGGAGCTATTAACTGAACTTAAAAAAAATCCTTAAAACCATGAGTACTGACCAGTCACCACCAAGGCGGGATCCCGCTGTAGCGGGACAAAAAAAATCACTGCCTCGCCGGCAGGCAAGTTGGATAGTTTATCTTTCCACCTTTCCGCCGCGGCAGTGCGGTTTAGCGACCTTTACTGCCGATCTTACCAATGCCAGCAATCAAATATTCGGATCGTCCGTTGAATCAAAGATTATCGCGATGAACGTTCCCGAAGCAAGTTATTTCCCTTATCCGTCCAAAGTAATTTTCCAAATAAACCAAAACCGCGAAGAGGATTATGTTAACGCCGCCAGCAAGCTTAATCAGCTCAAAGAGGTAAAACTTGTCAATATCCAACATGAATTTGGCATCTTCGGAGGAAAATACGGCGCCCACTTGCTGCTCTTTCTGGAAAAGCTTCAAAAACCGGTTATCACCACCTTGCACACCATTCTGCCTTCCCCAGATGAAAAAATGCGCCAGGTTGTCCAGGCCATAATGAAATATTCGCAAGGGATAATTGTGATGACTAATTATTCAAAGGAGCTCCTTAAAAGTGACTACTCGTTGGATGCTGATCGAATTCAGGTTATTCATCATGGGATTCATCATGTCTCCTATAGAGCCAGCAAACCCGCTAAGTTTACCCGCGCTTTTTCCGGCAAACTAATCCTCGCCACCTTTGGGTTCATTAGTCCCAGCAAGGGGATTGAATATGTAATTGAGGCCTTGCCGCCGGTAATAAAAAAATTCCCCAATGTTCGGTTTCTTGTCTCCGGCGTCACCCATCCCGTTATTTTAAAAAAGGAAGGCGAGAGCTACCGTAACTTTCTTGTCAAAAAAATCTTCAAACTTGGTTTAAGGGATTACGTTTTATTTTATAATACTTATTTTGATTTAAATAAGCTCCTTAAATTTTTAGAAGACGCCGATATCTACATTTCCCCTTCCTTAAATCCAAATCAAGCCGTTTCCGGAACCTTGTCTTACGCACTCGGCAGCGGCCGTCCGGTGATCTCCACGGCCTTTGCCCAAGCTAAGGAAGACATTACCGATGAGGTGGGGATATTAGTTGATTTCAAAAACCCGCCGGCTTTTACCGCCGCCATTATTAAATTGTTGGATAATAACCAATTACGGCTCCAGCTGGGCAAAAACGCTTATTTTCGCACCAGGCATAGGACTTGGGAAAATGTCGCCTTTTCTTACCTGAAATATTTTTTACGTTTTGCGCCAGAGTTAAATTTGGAAAAAATGAAACTCCCCCCGGTCAAGCTTGCGCATTTGGCCAAATTAACCGACGATTTTGGCATTATTCAGTTTGCCAATCTTACCGAGCCGGATATTTCTTCCGGCTATACCATTGATGATAATGCCCGGGCCTTGGCGGTGGCCGCTTTCCACCATAAAAAATTTAACGCGCCAGCTTCATTAAAATTAATTTCCATCTACCTCAACTTTTTTAAGCTGGTAGCCAGGCCGGATGGCTATTTTGATAATTATGTTTCGGCCAACCGCGCTATTGACCAGCAAAGAAATATCCGGGAAAGTTCGGAAGATTCCAGCGCCAGAGCCCTCTATGCCCTGGCCCTAGTTTCAACTACCAAGCCAATCCCCAAGCGCTTTAGAAAACAAGCCCAATCTTTATTTAAACGGAGTTTCCGGAAAAACATTGCTTTTTCCTCGCCTCGCGCTGTTGCTTTTTACGTTAAAGCCCTTTATTGTTTGCTTGCTAAATGGAAAGAACCGCGGGCTCTCGCCGTTTTAAAGCATTGCTGCGGACAGCTCATGGCTCTGTATAAAAAAAGCCGCTCGCCGGACTGGGAATGGTTTGAGCATTATTTAACCTATTCAAATGCCACTCTGCCGGAAGCGCTGCTGCTCGGCTATAAAATAACCAATGATAAGAAATACCTTGGAGTGTCTGAAAAAACCCTTAACTTTTTAATCAAACACACCTTTAAGAATGGCAGGTATATTTCTATCGGCCAAAGCGGCTGGTTTCCCAAAAAAGGGACAAGGCAATATTTTGACCAACAGCCGGAAGATGTCGCCGCTACCGTGGAAGCTCTTAACGCAATGTTTCACATAACAAACAGCAAATATTATAAGGAATTGTCTTACAAGGCCTTTAATTGGTTTTTGGGGAATAATGTTCTTGGGCAGATTGTATATGATCGGACTACCGGAGGATGTTATGACGGAGTTGGAAAAAAATATATTAATCTAAATCAGGGAGCCGAATCTACAATTTCCTACCTTTTAGCCCGCCTTTCTTTTAAAGATTAGGTTTGGCGCTCTAAGCGGCTGTCCTAATTATTTCATTTGCCTTCCGTCATATCCACGGCCGCGGCCAGCTCATCCTCCTTCACTCCGACTTTACGTCAGAGCTTCGGATGGACAAATAGGACTTTTCCGCTTGGCGACGGTATTATTACCAAGTTTATCCGGATGACGGCCGACAATTTGAACCAGAAAGAGCAGATCGTACTTAATAAATCGGCTCTACTCTCTTGCGAGCTTGACAATTTGTTGAAATAAACTTCTAAATTTATTGAAATAATTTATAATACCATTAACTATGAGAACCACATTAGATAAATAGGGTAATACCACCCTGTTTTTCGTTTGGAATTTTTGCTAAAATGATGCTATGTGTCAGATGATTAAAAGAAAAGTATTATTTTGCCTTTTAGTCGCGCTAAGCGCGATGGGGTTGGTTTTAATCATGCCACCCGTTCTTCACCTGGCGGCTGATGAGCTGACCATTGAAGAAACCGCGGAACTGGAGCGCCAGCTGCAGGCTATTCAGCAGGAAATTAACCAGTATGAACAGGAGCTTTCTTCTGTCCGGTCGGAAAAGAACACCCTGACCAGAAAAATCAACGAACTGAAAGTTCAGCAGAATAGAATCAAAGCGCAGATTAAGCAGTCCAATTTGAATATTGAAGACATTGAGGGCAAGCAGGTTAAAGTGGAACAGGATATCCAAGAAAGGCAGGAGAAAATGGCCGGTTTAAACGAGAGAATCGCCGGACTGCTGCAGCTCGTTAACAAACGCGACCATTATTCGTGGCTTTTGATTTTAATGAGCCGCCGGCATTTGGGCGGTTTTTTCAATGAGCTGACGGAATACAAAAAAGTCATGAGCGGCCTGACCGCGGTGGTGCAGGAGATAAAAACGGAACAGCGGCTGCTGGTGGCGGACCAGGAAAAGCTGGAGGAACAGAAAGAGGAGGAGAGCAACTTAATTGCCATTGCCAATCTGCAGAATCAGGGATTAGCCCAGAATTTGGCGGAGCGCAATAATTTGCTGACTAAAACCAAAGCGACTGAAAGCAATTATCAGGCCATGCTTTCCGACCGGCAGAAAATCGCGGCCGAAATCAGAGGCCGGATTTACGAACTTTTGGGCATCAGCGAGGCCGTCACCTTTGGCGAGGCCCTGGCCATTGCCCGCTGGGCCGAGGGCTTAAGCGGGGTCAGAGCCGCCTTTCTTTTGGCCGTTTTAACGCAGGAATCTAATTTGGGCAAAAACGTGGGTACGTGCAACCGGCCGGGCGACCCGCCGGAAAAGTCGTGGAAAGTGGTGATGAAGCCGGAGCGCGACCAGGAGCCGTTTTTGGCCATTACAGCCGAACTGGGCATGAATCCGGACGTGACGCCGGTTTCCTGCCCCATGAAAGATAAAAAAGGCAACCAGATCGGCTGGGGCGGGGCCATGGGCCCGGCCCAGTTTATTCCTTCCACCTGGCAAAAATACAAGGGCCAGGTTTCGGCTTTAACCGGC
>MHKL01000012.1:0-939 GCA_001818835.1 Candidatus Komeilibacteria bacterium RIFCSPLOWO2_01_FULL_45_10
GGCTTAATTGACCAAGTCGGTTATGAATCAGACGCCAAAGAGTGGCTTAGCGAGAAAATCGGCGAGAAAGTCGTTGTCTGCGACTATACCCTAGAAGCCGAGGATTAATTTTTTAATTTCAAAAACTCCGGCAAATCATGTTTGTCCGGAGTTTTTTATTTTAAGAAGTTAAGAATTGATTCCTTATTCACTGCCCCTCACCTTTTCCCAGATTTTCTTTTTTATTTCATCCATTAATTTCGGATTTTGTTTAAGATAGTCCTTGGCTGTTTCCCGGCCTACACCCAGCTTGGTTTCGCCATAGTTATAGCTGTTGCCGGATTTGGTAATGACGCCAAAATTGGTGCCGGTGTCCAAAACGTCGCCGGATAAGGAAATGCCCTCCTGGTACATAATGTCAAACTCGGTGTTCCTAAAAGGCGCGGCCACTTTGTTTTTCACCACTTTGCAGTTGACGCGGTTGCCGATGATGACATCGCCCTTTTTAATCTGCGCCGCCCGCCTCACTTCAATCCTGACGGAAGAATAAAACTTTAAAGCCAGGCCGCCGGTGGTGGTTTCCGGGTTGCCGAAGAAAACGCCGATTTTCATTCTGATTTGGTTGATGAAAATCACCACGGTTTTGGTTTTGGAAACAATGCCGGAAAGTTTGCGCAATGCCTGGCTCATCAGCCGCGCCTGCAGCCCCATATGTGAGTCGCCCATTTCGCCTTCAATTTCGGCTTTAGGCACCAAGGCGGCCACGGAGTCAATAACAATAACATCAACGCCATTGGAGCGGACCAGGGTTTCGGCGATTTCCAGGGCTTGTTCGCCGGTATCAGGCTGGGAAATTAAAAGTTCGTCAACATTAACGCCGATTTTTTTGGCGTAGGACGGGTCAAGGGCGTGCTCGGCGTCAATAAAAGCGGCGGTGCCGCCCAGTTTTTGCACTTCGGC
>MHKL01000012.1:949-1220 GCA_001818835.1 Candidatus Komeilibacteria bacterium RIFCSPLOWO2_01_FULL_45_10
TGGGACAAAGTGGTTTTGCCGGAGGCCTCGGGCCCGTAGATTTCAATAATCCGGCCCCGGGGCACGCCCCCTACGCCCAAGGCAATATCCAAGGAAAGGCAGCCGGTGGAGATGGCTTCCACTTGCAGTTTTTTTGTTTCCCCCAGCTTCATAATTGAGCCCTCGCCAAACCGTTGCTTAATCTGCTCAATGGCATCAGTCGTGGCCTGGGCTTTTTCGGCCAGAGGCCGATCAGCCTTTGGCTGATGTTTGGTTTCTTCCTTATCTTTAA
>MHKL01000012.1:1244-8850 GCA_001818835.1 Candidatus Komeilibacteria bacterium RIFCSPLOWO2_01_FULL_45_10
GCTAACCCCGTTTAACCCGTTTTTCTAATTATTTAAAAGAAATCGGTTGCGTTGCCTGGTTCACTTCTCCGGTCAGGGGCTGCCTGAGGATGGAAAGGGTGGCGTTTCTAGCCCGGCTGTGCTTTTTGGACGCCTGTATCTTAAAGACATTTAAGCCAATAGTCAAATCAACAATCTGGCTGAACTGGCCGCTGGGGCCGGCTAAAATTTCCTGCTGGTTAATGAGGACGGCGGCTTCCGGTTCGGTCTGGCCCTTAATTTCCACGGAACTCTGGGTGGTAATAGTTTGCCCTAAGGGCGCTTCAATAACCAAAAGGGGCGGCGTGAAGATATTGATGATTTCCCAGGCAAAGTAGCCGAGAAAAGCCATGACCGCCGTCGCGATTAAGAAACGGCTGACGGCTTTGGGCGAAAGCCAAGCAAGGGAGATTTTCGGCGCCGCGGCCATTTTTTTCACCTTCAAGAGCGGCAGCTGGCTTTTTCTTTCTTTTTGGTAAAGCGAGAAAAGCGATTTTTCATTCAGATGGAAAATTTTTGCCAGTTTTTTAATGAATTGCTGGAGGTAAATCTCGCCCGGCAACAGGTGATAATAGCCCTTTTCCAGAATCTCCAGGTATTTTAAAGTAATTTGGGTTTTTAAGGAAAGTTGTTCCAAAGATAAACCGGTTTTCAGCCGTTCTTTTTTAATGATTTCCGGCAAGCTTTCGCTGAAAGTTAATTTTTTTTGGATAAAGCTGGACATTGTTAGTAATCAGTAACCAGTAATCAGTAACAAGTAATTGGATTGATCTTAATTTATTTTTCCTCGTCATTTTCGTCGTCAGTCATCTCCGCCTCTTCAGTTTTTTCATTATCATCTTCTATTGCAGTTTCCTCTTCATCACTTAACTCATCTGACTCATCCGATTCATCATTATAGCGTTCGGTGGTTTCGGCGGGGATATTATAGATCTCATCCTCGGTCATCAACACTTCCCGCGGCTTGGCGCCGTCGCCCGGGCCAATTACGCCCTGTTCTTCCAGCAAATCCAGTAGCCGGGCCGCTCGGGCATAACCGACGCGCAATCTTCGCTGCAAAAGCGAGGCCGAAGCCTTGCCGGCCTTAAGAATGATGTTTTTTGCCTCTCCCAGGAGTTCATCGCCGTCATCGGAGGTTGAAAGACCCCCCATGGCCATTTGTCCGCTTTTTTCCGTCACTTCCTCGTTGTAATCCGGCTCACGTTGCTGTTTCCAAAAATCAATCACCCGCTCAATTTCCGCGTCCGTCAGGTAGGCCCCCTGGATCCGCCGGGGCTTGGAAATTTCCGCGGAAGTGAACAGGAGGTCGCCTTTGCCCAGCAGCTTTTCGGCGCCGGAAAAATCCAAAATGGTCCGGGAATCAACCTGGCTCGCTACGGCAAAGGCAATCCGGGAAGTGATGTTGGCTTTAATCAGGCCGGTAATGACATTGACGGACGGCCGCTGTGTCGCCACCGCCAAATGGATGCCCACGGCCCTGGCCATCTGCGCCAGCCGGACAATGGCGCCTTCCACGTCGCGGGCGGCCGTGGCCATCAGATCGGCCAGTTCATCAATGATAATGACAATATAGGGCAGCCGGTTGGCTAAAACGCCCGCATTATAGGACTCAATATTTCTTTTGCCGGTGGAGTTTAAAAGACGGAACCGTTCATCCATTTCCCTGACTAGCCACCTTAAAGCATTAATGGTTTTATCCACCTCGGTAATCACCGGCGTCAAAAGATGGGGGATGCCGTTGTAATTGGTCAGCTCCACCCTTTTCGGGTCAATAATAATCAGCCTTAATTCATCGGGCGAGCATTGATAGAGCAAACTGATGATAATGTTGTTGATGCAGACCGATTTGCCGCTGCCGGTGGCGCCGGCAATTAAAAGATGCGGCATGCCCGCCAGGTCCACTGCCCAGCAGCGGCCGGCAACGTCTTCGCCTAAGCCGATTTTTAAGCGGCCTTTTTTCTTTTTAAAATCATCGCTTTCCAGAATATCTTTGAGCTTAACCACGGCAATGTGCTGGTTGGGCACTTCCACGCCCACCAGCGATTTGCCGGGGATGGGCGCTTCAAGCCTAATGGGATGGGCGGCCAGGGCCAGGGCCAGATCGTTTTGCAAAGCGGTAATCCGCGAAAGCTTGATGCCCTCCGAGGGCTTGAAGGTAAATTGGGTAACGGTCGGCCCCACGTTGACGTCGCCCATTTCCACCGGAATGCCGAAGTTTTCCAGGGTCTGGCGGATGATTTCCTGATTGGCCTTAATGTCGCCGCTGGTGGGCTTGGTGCTTCTCCCTTCCAATAAACTAAAGGGCACTTCGATTTTTCTTCTGCCGTTATTTGAGAAAGTGACTTTTAATCCGGCGGGCAGTTCCCTGGTTGATTTTTTAACGCCCAGTTCCGCTACCCTTTTTTTGGTAAAACCGGCGGCCATGATTTCGGTTTCTGCGGCCTTATCCGCCCTTGGCGTTTCTTCCCCTTCCTGGAATACTTCCTCTTCCGCCCATCCTTCCTCGGATGTTTCCCAGTCCTTAGTTTCTGCCTCGTCTTCTGGTGCGGCGGGGCGGAAAAGACGGAAGACGTTTATTTTCCGGAGGATTTGGTTAAGCGTGGCGTTAAAGGCAATGATTAAGGAGATGAAGAAAATGGCGATTAAAACAATTAGGGCCGCGGCACTGCCCATAATTTTTTGCAAAGGCGCGTAAATGAAAAAACCCAAGTAGCCACCGCCGCTTTCGGCGCTTAAGACGGCCGCTGTTTCGCCCACGTCTTTAATAAACTGGAGAATGCCGGTCAAACCCAAAAGCCAAAAGACCAGCCCCAGGTAATTGGAGGGCTTAACGCGGTATTTTTCCGGGAAAAGCAGAAAATAGCCGAGCAGCAAAAGGACAATCGGGAAAGCAAAAGCGCCCCAGCCCAAAAAGGCCATCAGCCCTTTTTTGAATAAAATCCCCAGGCCGCCGGCTAAATCAAAAAAAGAAAGTAGGGCCAAAAGCGCCGCCACGAACAAAATGATAATCAGAATGCTTTTTTTGGTTTCGGGATTTAAAACCCCGCGTTCATCGGCCTCTTCTTCCGTTGCCTCTCTTTCACCTCTTCGGCGGTAATGTTTTTTACGCATGAAGTTAAAGTTTTAGCGCAGTTATTTTAACACTTTTGCCGGATTTTTGAAAGCCGGACATGGCTGATTGACAGGTAAATAGATATTGTTTAAGATATGGGGAATAACAGGGTCAAATATGCTTATTTTAGGCAAGGTCCTGTTTTTATGTCCTTATTTAAAAACAAATACCGTATTGAATCAATTAGGTTGCCTGAATATGATTATTCCACGCCTGGTTATTATTTTATTACCATTTGCACGAAAAATCGGGAAAATTTATTTGGTGAAATAATCCACGGTAAATTAATTAAAACACCATCGGCCAAAATTGTTGGACGATGCTGGTTTGACCTCCCGAACCATTTCCGCCAATGCGCGTTGGATGAATTTATCATCGTGCCGAATCACATCCACGGAATTATTGTTATTCCCGATAATCAAACAATAACCGCCGTAGAGACGGGTTTGAAACCCGTCTCTACGTTGGCGGATAACGCAAATAAACGTTATTCGTTGTCGGAAATGGTTCGGGCCTTTAAAACATTCAGCGCCCGGCGTATTAATGAATTGCATAATTCTACCGGCCAACAATTTTGGCAAACGGGATATTATGAACGCATTATTCGTAATGAATCGGAATTATTCCATATTCGTGGATACATCAAAAACAATCCAATTAATTGGGGCCGAGATCGGAATAATATTTAGGAAATAAAAACGGACCCTGTTTCAGAGGGTCCTCGGGCGCCTGACGGCAATTGATATTTGTATCATAGCAAAGTTTATTTATTTGTAAATATTGATAATTCCTTAAAAAATAAAATGCTCGGTGCAAATTATTAGAGGGTAAAAGACCCTTTAATTGTTATATAAAAAACGTCGAGTTAAACTCGACGTTTTTTCAATATTTAATATGATGATTTTATTTTTTCTTAAATCCCGTCCCTGCCGGAATCAGGCGGCCGATAATGACGTTTTCTTTCAGGCCCCGCAAACGGTCAATTTTGCCGGTGACGGCGGCGTCAATCAGCACCCGGGCCGTTTCCTGGAACGAAGCGGCGGAAAGGAAAGAATCGGTGGCGAGCGACGCCTTGGTAATGCCCAAAAGCAGGGTTTCGCCAACAGCTTCTTTATTCTTCTCCTTTTTAGCCCGTTGATTTTCTTCAATGAATTGCGATTGGGTCACAATTTCACCGGGCAAAAGATTAGTTTCGCTGGCATCCTTAATGTAGAGGCGCGAGAACATTTGCCTGACAATCACTTCAATGTGTTTGGCGTTGAGCTTTTGGCCCTGGGAAGAGTAGATGTAAAGGATTTCTTTGATGATGTAGCGCTGCACCTCCAGCTTGCCTTTGTATTTAAAAAGGTCGTGGAGATCCAAACTGCCTTCGGTTAAGGGGTCGCCGGCTTTGACCAGATCGCCGTTTTTAACCCAGAGGGCGTAGCCGGGCGGGATTTGGATTTCTTCCAAGCTTTCTTTATTGGAAATGATTTGCAGGAAGTCATCTTTGATTTTAACCTGGCCTTCGCTGGAGGCCTTAATCACCTTGCCTTTTTTCTCCTTGTGTTTCATTAAGGGGTCGCCCGGCTTGACTAAGTCGCCGGCTTTGACCAGCAAATCAAAATCCTCATTAATTAAAAGGTTTTCCTTGATTTCGCCCAAGTATTTGATTTTGATGGTGCGGGAGGTCCGGATGCCGATGGCGGTTTCTTTTTCAATGACCACCTGGCCGTCAATTTCGGCAACCAGGGCCTTCCTTTTTGGCGGCCGGGCTTCAAACAGCTCCTCCACGCGCGGCAGACCCTGGGTAATGTCCTGGCCAGCCACGCCGCCGGTATGGAAGGTTCTCATGGTCAGCTGGGTGCCGGGTTCGCCGATTGACTGGGCGGCAATAATGCCGATGGCCGTGCCTTCCTGAACCAGCTTATTAAAGCCCAAATCGTAACCATAGCACTTTTGGCAAAGGCCCCGGGTGGAGCGGCAGCTGATAATGGAGCGGAAATGAATGGCCGGCAGTTCGGCCTTATCCAGTTTTTTTAGATGCTCTTCCGTCACAATCTCGCCGGTTTTGACCACGGTTTTTTTCGTTTTGGGATTAACTAAGTTTTCCAGAGTGACGCGGCCTAAAATGATATTTAAAAGATTGTCGCCAATGACTTCGGCGTCTTTTTGGGACAAGGTAAAGCCCTCGGTATCCTGGCAGTCCTCTTCCACAATTACCAGGTCCTGCGAAACATCCACTAAGCGGCGGGTGAGATAGCCGGCGTTGGCGGTCCTCAGAGCGGTGTCGGAAAGGCCTTTGCGGGTGCCGTGGGTGGAGATAAAGTATTCCAAAACGTCCAGGCCTTCCTGGAAGCTGGCCTTAACCGGCAGTTCAATAATTTCGCCGGCGGGGTTAATTACCATGCCTTTCATGCCCATGATTTGAATCATCTGGGCCCAGGAACCGCGGGCGCCGGAGTTAATGATGGAATAGAGGGAGCTTTGGGCGTCAAAGGCCCCTTGGGAAATTTCGGTAATTTCGTCTTTAATGCCTTTCCAGACCTCCACCACCTTAACGTACCGCTCCTTATTGGTTAAAAGACCCTGGTCGTATTGTCCCTGAATTTGCTCCACCTGACCTTCTCCCTTGGCAATAATTTCCGATTTTTGGGGCAGGGCGGGAATGTCGTTCATGCCCCAGGAAAGGCCGGAAGCGGTAATGGTAGAAAAACCCAGTTTTTTCAGCTGGTCCAAAAAGCCGGCCGTGTATTCCATGCTGTAAAGCGACAGGGTTTTGGCCACCAGTTGCTTAAGGTTGCGGGCGGTCATTTCGTTGTTGACGAATTGCAGCTTTTCCGGCACCACTTCGTTAAAGATCAGCCGGCCAACGGTGGTTTCCGTCATTTCCCCTTTGATTTTTAAAGCCAAGCGGTCATGAAGCTTGATTTTTTTAAGGTCGTAAGCGACCTTGGCCTCCTCGGGCGAGGAAAAATATTTAATCGGCCGGTCCTGCTTGGGGTTGACAAAAGTCAGGTAGTAGCAGCCCCAGACAATATCCTGGTCAGGGGCGGCCACCGGCTCGCCGGTGGCGGGCTTAAGCAGATTTTTAGTGGAGAGCATCAGCCCGCTGGCCTCTTTTTTCGCCTCCTCGGTAATGGGGATGTGGACGGCCATCTGGTCGCCGTCAAAGTCGGCGTTAAAGGCGCGGCAGACCATGGGATGAATCTGGATGGCTTTGCCTTCGATTAAAATCGGCTGGAAAGATTGAATGCCGAGGCGGTGCAGGGTCGGAGCGCGGTTTAAAAGCACGTGGGCGTCCTTGGTGACCTCCTCCAGAATGTCCCAGATTTCGGCATGGTCCTGTTCAATGTAGCGGTTGGCCGATCTGACGTTGTGGACCAGTTCGCGGCTAATCAGCTGGGAAATGACGAACGGCCGGAAAAGTTCCAAGGCCATGGTTTTGGGAATGCCGCACTGGTGCATTAACAGCTGCGGGCCAATAACAATGACCGAGCGGCCGGAATAGTCAATTCTTTTGCCCAAAAGATTCTGCCTAAACCGTCCCTGTTTGCCTTTAAGCATGTCGGCAATTGAGCGGAGCATCCGCTTTTGGCCGGTGGAAGCGGTCACAGTTTTCCCGCGCCTCGCGCCATTGTCGATAAGCGCGTCCACCGCTTCCTGCAGCATTCTTTTTTCGTTTCGCTGGATGACTTCGGGCGCGTTTAATTCCTGCAGCCGTTTTAAGCGGTTGTTGCGGTTAATGACGCGGCGGTAGAGGTCGTTAAGGTCGGAAGTGGCAAAACGGCCGCCGTCCAACTGGACAATCGGCCTTAAATCCGGCGGAATAATCGGCACCACCGTCAAAATGGTCCATTCCGGCCTGATTTTATTGACCAGCAGGCTTTTGGCCAGTTTTAACCTTCTTACCAGGCGTTTCTTTTTGGAAGGAATGGCTTTTTGGGTTTCCGCCTCCAGTTCTTTTAAGAGTTTTTCCAAATTTATTTGCTGCAGCAATTTGCGGACGGCTTCGGCCCCGATGCCGGCTTCAAAAACGTGGCCGTATTTTAAGGAGAGGTCGTGATACTGGCTTTCGGAAATGATTTTTAAGGGTTTAAGTTCTTTCAGTTCCTTTTTGGCCTGCTCGGCGGCGCTTTCCAAAGTGTTGATTTTATCCTCCTTTAAGCGAGCCAGCAGGTTCAACTCTTTTTCAAAATTAAAGTTAGCTTTACCGCCCGGTTTTTTTTGGTTGAGTTCGGCGATTTTTTGTTCAAACTCCCTGTCAATGGCTTTGCGTTTGCTTTTCAGCTCGCCTTTAATCTGTTCCAGGGTTTGGTTTCTCAAATCATCGTCCACTTTTAAAATAATGAAAGAGGCGAAATAAATCACCCGTTCCAATTCCTGGATGGAAAGGTCAAGCACCAGGCCGATTTTTGACGGGATGCCGCGCAAGAACCAGATGTGGGAAACGGGCGAGGCCAGTTTAACGTGGCCCATGCGCTCGCGGCGCACGAT
>MHKL01000012.1:8890-9146 GCA_001818835.1 Candidatus Komeilibacteria bacterium RIFCSPLOWO2_01_FULL_45_10
CCTTTGTACCTGATCCGTTTGTATTTTCCGCAATAACACTCCCAATCTTTGGTCGGCCCGAAAATCCGCTCGTCAAAAAGCCCGTCTTTTTCCGGCTTTTGCGTGCGGTAATTGATCGTCTCCGGCTTGGTCACTTCTCCGTATGACCATGACAAAATTTGTTCCGGTGAAGCGAGTTTTAATCTTATTTTGTTAAAAACTTGCGGCAAATCATTCTTTGGTTGATTTTCGGTTGTCATAAATTTATATCATGCAT
>MHKL01000013.1:0-8016 GCA_001818835.1 Candidatus Komeilibacteria bacterium RIFCSPLOWO2_01_FULL_45_10
GGACAAGATTGGAGCAAGAAGTGGGTGAGGGCGAAATGCACGCGGCTGGGTTTCAGACGGATTATAGGTATACTGGCAAAGAACTGGATAAGGAGATTGGACTGCATTATTATGGGCAGAGGTATTATGAGGCGGGTACGGGGAGGTTTACGCAACAGGATCCAAGAATATTTAATGATATAATGGGTATTTTAGCCAATCCTCAAGGATTAAACGCTTATGCTTATACTGAAAACAACCCGGTAAGATACATTGATCCTAATGGAGAAACTAGAACTGAAGCGGCTGGGGGATATTTTGTCGGCTTAGCCGCGGGACTTTGGTCAACGATGAACTTTGGCTCTAATTTATTTTGGCACCCAGTAGAAACATCAAGGCAGATTGCTCAAAGTGCGGCAGCGGCAGGTAAAGAGTGGCAAGAATTAACAGCTGACTTAGTTAACAATACTAACGAAACCTTAAATGAAATTTCTAATGGTTCGATTATTGCCTATAATGAGTTTCAGGATAAGTCAGATTATGAGAAAGGTAAGGTGATAGGACAGGTTACTGAGAAGGTTATGGAAGGGGCAGTGGTTGGTAAGGCATTAGGGAAGGTTTTAGGCGGGAATGCCGCGGCTTCTAATAGTGGTACAATTAATTTTTCAGAAATACCAAAAGCATCAGAATTGAGAGCTTGGGCAAAAAATCAAGGTTATGAGACATTAAGATATGATAGCAGTATAGAGGTTTGGGGTATAAAGAGTAATAGTGAGTGGATGTTAAAAATTAAGCAACCAGCTAAAGTCCCAGGTATTGATCCAGGTAGCATTAAACCAAGATTTTCAGCTAGAAATGAGGCTGGACAATATATTAATCCAGTAACTGGTCAAGCGGGGACTAGACGTGAATTCGGTCATCTAGATGTTGATATAGATACATTATTTTAAAATATAAATTATATGAATCAAATTAAAAATTATGATTTTGTCGACTGTTTATTAATTGATTTTAGTGTTAATAAATATTTAACAACAATAGAACTTATTTCAGAGGTATATTTTCCATTAATAGCTGGAAAAAGGAAAAAAGGATCTTTAAAAGTAATTCTTGAAGATATTAAAAAAATTGATTGTCAAATAAATTCAGAGTTTAAAATTGATTTATTAGGAAAGTATAATAAGGATGGTGATGATCAAAGAGCTAATGAAGTTTATAGTATCAAGATTGAAAAACAGAAAGATGATAATATTAGATTTATATTAAATTCAGATTTCTTAAAATTAGACTTAATGTGTAAGTCATACAGTATTAAGGAATTAGATTAGTTCACCCAACAAGACCCATTGTTCCTTAAAATCGCTTTAGCCGCGGAAGTCAAAAAGACCACTGGCCAGACCCAACGGCAGGTTCTTTCAAATCCGCAGCTCTTAAATAGCTACGCCTATACTGCTAATAATCCAGTAAAATATACTGATCCGGATGGGGAGTTTTTGTTCCTTATTCCAGCCATCCCTTACATTTTCACCGGCGCCGTTGCCTTACTCGGCGCTTATTCTGCTTGGCAGACCGGTCAGACAGCTGGCTACGCTTTAGAGGGGGATTATGTAAATAGCGAAGTGAGTGCGGCAAAGAATCAGTTGGCCTTAACTGCTATAGCGGCTTTAGGTGAAGGAGCGCTGGCGGCGATGCCGTTGACGGTTACAAATTCTAGTAAGCTAAAACAGTCAGCTCAAAATACCAATCAACAAACAATAATTCCAGGCCAAAAGATTACTTCTTTAGAGCAAGTGCCGGAGAAAATTAAGAGTCAAGTTCCCAATGCTTGGGGCACAGGTAGACAAGCTGATAACAAAAATGGTTGGGTTTGGACTGATCCTAAAAATACTAATAATGAGATTAGGTATATGACTGGTAAACCAGGCAGTCAATTTGAGACACAACAAAATCCTTATATGGTAATTCATCAGGAAGTTAATGGTCAAAGAAGATATTTAGATGTTAATGGTAATATTGGTATTAGAGAGAGCGCCGAAACTCATTTTGACCCGGAACAATTCAATATTAACAACTATCAATTCTAATAGAAATATATGTGGAAAATGGACAAAAATGATGCATTAGAAAATATACAATTATTAGCATCTCAATCTTTCCAAGAAAGAGTATGGATACAACGTATCGGTCCAACAGTCATTGATTATAATGAAGCTATATTAATGTATTATTCCAGTATCCCCAAAGTTGAGATTGAAGCCTTAGAAAGATTAAAAACATCCTTTAATGAGGAAGAGATTAGAATAATTATGAAGTTCCATAGAATATTGAATGATTTTATCAAGAAAAACGGTTGGGACTTAACTCACAAGGAATTAATGGAAAATCAGGAATGGATAAACGTAAGGGAAGAAGCTAAAAAGGTTTGTGATTATTTTAAGGTTGAACCTTTAAAATAGAATAGAGCTGGTGTTGTAGTTGCCTTCTATGGGACGAGGTACTATTAGACCCAATGAAGAGGCAGAATAGGAAAATTTAAGTTAAAATTATAAATTAATATTTTTAAAAACCTATGAAAAAAATCTTTATCAAATTAGCTGTTTTTGTCCTGTTTTTCGCGCCACTCTCTGGTTTTGCCGCCGCTCCTTTAAACCAGCAATTTAAAGGCAGAATTTTGTTGCAGGTTGAATCCCATGGTGAGGCCTGGTATATCAATCCTAATGATGCTAAAAGAGTTTATTTAAAAGACGGCGCAGCCGCCTATGGTTTGATGAGAAATTTAGGTTTGGGCATAACCGACGCCGATTTAAAAAAGATACCCGTCGGGGTGGAAGCGAGATTTCAGGATACGGATACGGACAGCGACGGTTTAAGCAATAATTTAGAAGAAGGGTTAAAAACCGACCTTGAAAAATGGGATACTGACGGCGATGGCGCAAGCGACGGCAATGAAGTTTTAGAAAAAAACACCAATCCTCTGGGTGTGGGCTATTTAACTTATGATTATTCCTTAATAAATAAGTTAAAAGGTAAAATTTTGCTTCAGGTGCAGTCGCGCGGTCAGGCCTGGTATCTTAATCCGGTTAACGGCAAGCGTTATTATTTAAAAGACGGCAACGCCGCTTATCAAATCATGAGGTATTTAAGTTTGGGCATTACCAATGCCAATTTGAATAAAATACCTGTCGGTCAAGACAGCCAGACCCCTCCCGTAGCCAGCCAGACCCCCTCAACCAATGAAAATATTCAAAAAGAATCAGTCAAGCAGGAAAAATCAACAGAATTGGAAACAGGAACGCAGCCGGCGCCAGCCGCCAAAACTTCGCTAACCAATTCAGAAATAATACAGAAAATTAAGCCCTCGGTGGTCTATTTGGAAACCAATCAAGGTCAGGGCACCGGTTTTATTATTGACGTTGAAGGTCAAATATTAACCAATGCCCATGTGGTGGAAGGAGTTTCAACTTCTACCGTTAAATTATTTGATAACCGTTCTTACACCGCTACGGTGGTGGCTCGAGATGAAATTCGCGACCTGGCCTTGTTAACTATTCCAGTTTCTGGCTTAACGCCCGCTGAATTGGGCAATTCCGACGAGGTTAAGCAAGGCGACCAGGTTTTTTCGTTCGGTTATCCCTTTGGCATTGAAGGCGATGTTAGCTTTAAAGACGGCACCATTTCCCGGAACCATACCATTGATGGGGTTGTTTATTTTGAAACCTCCGTTGACAGCCATCCCGGCAACAGCGGCGGTCCCTTGGTTAATAAATACGGTCAAGTCATAGGAGTAAATACTTATGTTTATGGATATGCAATTAACGGCATCTCGGTCGGCGAAACTATAAAATTTTCTTTGCCGATTAACACGGTTAAAAATGTTTTGCCTGGCCTAAAGAACGGCGCTAGTATTTTAAAGGATAGTAATACGGGAGATTATGTAAAAGTGGAGCTGGTGCCCCAGACCTTTAATTCAACTATAGTGTCTTTAGGAACCCAAAATACAGAGATGATGAAAATAAAATTTACCTCTACTTACGAAAAGGATATCAAAATAACAGGCATTACTTTTAAAAGAAACGGTTTAATTGATAATACGGAGTTTAGCAACACGTCACTTTTACGAAGCGGCCAAGTTATCGGTAATGGTAATTTTGTGGAAGATAAGATTACTTTCACTAATTTACCTTTATCTATTACCGCCAATTCCAGTTTGGAAATTACTCTAGTTGCGACCATCGCCCCTGATGTGACGAATTATTTTCACATTACCTATTTAACCATTGAAGGAGCATCAAGCTTTGTCACGGAAGCGTCTATCACCGGCGAATTCCCGATTCAGGGCAGAACTATTACTCTTTTAGATTAAGTTAGCGTTAAGGTCAGGGGATTGAGTAATAAAAAATAAAACAGGGTCATCGAGCTTAGCTCGATTAAGATCTGTTTTTAATATGTCAAAAATAAGACAATTAATTCCCAATGAAAGAATAATCAGCCGCATTTTTTACATCAGAGGCCGGAAAGTGATGTTTGACCGCGATTTAGCCGAACTTTACGGCGTGGAGACCAGATCTTTAAATCAAGCGGTAAGTAGGAATAAGGCGCGTTTTCCTGATGATTTTATGTTTCAATTAACTGAAGATGAGATGCAAAATTGGATATCACAAATTGTGATATCCAATCGAGAGAAGATGGGATTAAGAAGAAGATCTTATGTTTTTACCGAACAAGGCGTAGCCATGCTTTCATCTGTTTTAAAAAGCCAAAGAGCGGTGCAGGTAAATATCGCCATTATGAGAACTTTTGTTAAGTTAAGGGAAATTTTATTGACTCATAAAGAGTTAAGAGAAAAAATCGAAAAAATGGAGAAAAAATACGACGAAAAGTTCAGGGTTGTATTTGATGTTATAAAAAAGTTAATTATTCAGGAGGAAAAACCTTTCGGCTCCGCTCAAGGCGGGCCAAAGACAGAAATCGGTTTTAAAGTTCAATAAATCTTGAGGTCACAATTTGTGACTTCAAGATTTCTAATTATTAACCCATGCGATTATGCGAAAAGCGACGTTGATTATTTTGTTCTTTTTAATTCCCCAAGTTATTTATGCCATCGGCACCAACTACCGTTTTAACGGCAAGGAATTGGATCCAATAAGCGACCTTTATTATTTTGACAGCCGTTATTACAATCCCAATGTCGGCCGGTTTATCCAGCCCGACCCGCTCGCCAATTTTTTGGTCACGCCCGAACTTCAAAAACGCACTGGCATGAACTTAGAGGATATACTTTCCAATCCTCAAAGGCTGAATCCTTACAGTTACGCCGGCAATAATCCCGCGGTCTTTGTCGATCCAACCGGCCTTTTGACCATAATTATTCCCGGGACATTTTATAGCGAAAAAAGTTGGTCCGAAGCTGGCGACGAGCAAGCATTTATTGATTCAATCGCCAGTAGTTTTAATGAGACGCATTCTACCCGGGTCATTAATGATAAGAATGTTTGGTCGGGGGCGGACAACGATGCGGCCAGGCAGAAAGCGGCTGATTATATTGCCCAACTGATTAAAAATTATGGATTTGCCTCCGGTGAACAATTAAATATCGCGGGCCACAGCCATGGCGGCAATATTGCCCTTTTAGTCAGTAAGCAAACCGACAGGAAAATAGATAATTTGGTTACTTTGGCTACGCCCGCCAGAACCGATTATCAGCCCAATGATGCCATGATCGGACGGCACGTCAACGTTTATAGTATAATAGATATGGTGCAGATTATGGGCGGCGGCCGGTTTTCATTGTCTAAACTAGCGGGGAATTTATTGCTTGGCCCTTTGGGCGGCTGGCTGGGAAGCAGATTTAATTTTGGCGAATTTGGCTTGGCCGGACGTACTTACGGGGGAGCGGAAAATGTCAATGTGACTAAGGAAAGCAGGTTTGGCTTAATCGGCAGCCATTTTATGACGAACATTCCGGCAGTTTGGACAAGAATCAGCGGATTATTTAGATAATAATTTATGGACAAAGAAAATAAAAACAATAAAATTCACCTTAGGCATATTGCCATATCCATCCTGATGCTGTTTAACTTTTGGGAGTTATGGGATATTGCCGGCGTTTCCAATGCTTACGGTACTTTAATTGGATTTTTCGCGGTGGCCGCGCCCCTTGCCGGAATTTTGTTTTTTACTTCGTTTTTTGCCAAAGATAAAGACGAGGACTGGTTAAAAAAAATATCTATCATAGGCATGGCAGTTGCCGTCATCACCCTGTTTGTATCAGGTCTGCTGGCGATATATCGTTTAATCCATTATTATTTGTTTTAATATTGTAGGTAAAATGATGACGCGGATTATTGCGGATGACGCAGATATAGTATCCGCGTAATCCGCGTCTATCAGTGGAATCATTAATAGAGAAGCGATTATGAAAAAAATCATTTATCTTTTATTCATTTTCCTGTGTTTGGTGGGAATTTTTTTGTTAGCCAAAAATTATTTAGTGATTGAGGCCAGGGCGGAAACAGGCACGCCCGCTATTTTGATTAATGAGATTATGTACAATCCTGCCGGCAGTGATGACGGCCATGAGTGGATTGAAATCGTCAATTTTTCCACTAGCACCGATTATTTGATTGATGAAAATTGGCGCTTTAACGACGGCGCTAATCATCGTTTAACTTTAATTTCAGGCGATAATGTTCTCAATCCCGATGAATATGCGGTTCTAGCCACGGATAATGAGATATTTTTGCAAGGCCACCCTGATTTTCAGGGGACGCTGATTGACACGGTCATGGCGCTTAACAATTCAAACGATAGCTTGAGTCTGTCAGTTGATAGTGGCCAGAGTTTTTTCGGCAACGTCGCTTATCAAGCAGATTGGGGCGCCGCCGATAACGGCTATACTTTGGAAAGAATTAGTGATTCAGAGAATTGGCAGCAATCTTATGTTTTAGGCGGCACGCCTGGGCAAAGCAACTCCCAGCCGTCGGCGGAGGCGATTAACCATCCGCCGCAGGCGCAAATCATTGGGCCAGCAACTGGCATTGTTAATCAGCTTTTGGAATTTACGGCCAGTTCCACTGATCCGGATGGCGATATTCTTTCTTATCTCTGGGATTTGGCCAGTCAAGCTACCTCCTCGGAAAGAATAGTTTCTTATCAATTTGACCAGACAGGGGAATATTTAATCGGGTTGATTGTCAGCGACGGTAATCTCAAGGCCTCAACCACTTTGACCGTTGTCATTGCGGAGCCGGAGGAAGAAGAAAATGATAATACCCAAACAGAGGTGACGGAAACTCAAAATAATAACGCTCAAATTTTTATCAATGAGATTTTGCCTAATCCTTCGGGGCTTGATAATGACCATGAATTTATCGAACTGTTTAATCCCAATAATTACTCAGTTGATGTAAACGGCTGGCAGCTGAAAGACGCCACGGTCAGGAGATACACCATCAATACCACCGATTACCCGTCAACTGTTATTGCGCCGTTTGGCTATTTGGCGGTATTTCGCCAAAAATCCGGCATTGCTTTAAATAACAGCGACGGCGACAGCGTTGAGCTTTATCGCCCAAACGGCGGTCTGGCGGATAAGGTTTTTTATCTGGAGGCGGCCTTAAATGACCAGTCCTTTGCCAAGGCCGGCAATAGTTTTTACTGGACAATCCAGCCAACGCCCGGCGGCCTTAATGTCATTAAAACCGAATCTGCCGCCGCCACTGCCGTTCAAAACAGTCAAAACTCCGGCTCTTCTTATTCTTTAAGTAGCCAATATGTTAAAGACGAGATTGAATTTGACGCTCAAAAATACCAGGGCTTAAGAATCAATGAATTTCTGCCTAACCCCAGGGGCGCCGATTCGGCCGAATGGATTGAACTTTACAACGGCTCATCGTCAACCATTAATCTTTTCGGTTTTTCTCTGGATGACGGGGAAGGCGGCAACCGGCCTTACCAGTTCAGAGCCAGTTCCAGCATTCCCGCCTTTGGTTTTTTGGTTGTTCCCAAGAGTGAGTCAGGTTTGGCTCTTAATAACAA
>MHKL01000013.1:8023-9300 GCA_001818835.1 Candidatus Komeilibacteria bacterium RIFCSPLOWO2_01_FULL_45_10
AAAGTGCGGCTGATTTCTCCCGACCGCCAGGTTTTTCAGGAGATTGCTTATGAAAACGTTTTGGAAAACCACTCTTACAATTACGATGCCGGTGAAGATGAATGGTTTTGGTCGGAAAGCGCCACCATTTATCAAACCAATGTTTCTTTAAGAGAGCAAGAGCAGAACATTTTATTACAAGCGGCTTTGGCAGAAGAAACCAGTCCACCCCTAACTATTTTGCAGGTGAAAGATTTAGTTAAGGGAGAAAAGGTGAGATTAGCGGGTATCGTCACGGCGCCGCCTCTTATTTTAGGCAAGCGGGAAATGTATTTGGCCGAAATAGATTTAATCAACGATTTAATTGATTATTCGTCGGCGACCCAGATTTATTCCTCGTCTTGGGACAATTTTCCGGATTTAAAGCCTGGTGATGTGGTGGAATTAACCGGCGTGGTTTCCGAAAGCCAGGGAATTAAGAGGGTCAATCTTAACAAAGAAAGCCAGCTGATCATAATTAAAAATTTACCATTATCGGAGCCGGAACAGTTTGCCATTGATGATTTATCGGATGAGCTAATCGGCGGCTTAATTAAAGTGAGCGGCGAGCTCGTCAAAAAAGAGGGTAGTAATTATTATTTGGCCGACGAATCAGGCGAGCTTAAGGTTTATCTTAAAGAATCAACCGGCATTGGCAAATTAGATGTTAAAGAAGGATATTATCTGGAGGCGTCAGGCATTTTAACCATCACTGCCTCCGGCTATCGTTTGTTGCCGCGTTTTAAGGCAGATATTCAAGTCGGAAAAATTTTAGGTGAGAGCAGTGCCACCTCATCTGATGAAGTGATTGAGATGCCGGCCAGCGATCAACAGAAAAAAGTTAAAAAAGTTTTATTAATCAGCGGCGGAAGTTTGTTGTTGGTATTTTTAAGCTTATTGTTTAAATTGAAGTTTTTAAAATAAAAAACCACCCCCCGATATCCCGTTAAAGGAGGCCGGAGGGTAGTTATAAAAAGGGATGCACCTGTTTCCTTAAATCCCTGGTTTAGAGGGATAAAAAATAATTCGGAAAAGATGCTATATAATATAGTAGTCAAATATTTTTCCACTGTCAATCCATAAGTTATGCACACCGCAGAACCCTCACTTCGTTCGGGTTTACGGTGCGGGCACATAACTATTGATAATTGACGTTTTTTGGGATTTTGCTTATATTTAAAGGCGCTGATAGCCAGCCGGGGTGGTGAAATTGGCAGACACGCATGGTTTAGGACCATGTACCGCAAGGTTTGGAGGTT
>MHKL01000013.1:9352-12161 GCA_001818835.1 Candidatus Komeilibacteria bacterium RIFCSPLOWO2_01_FULL_45_10
TGGGAGAGCAAAAACCCTCCGAATTTATCCACAAAATCCCCAAATTTAAGCGAAAAACAGCGAAAATTTGATGTTAATTAACCCCAAACATATAATTAACAGAAACAAGAAACCAAGCGGATAAATAGGCAGGGTTTGTTTTACCCCGAATTCCGCTTGGCCTCAAGCGGTTTTTTGTTTCTTACCTCATCATTCGAAACCCGCAATTCAAAATGATAATGGATTCCGGATTTCGAATCGTGACGACCGGACTTTGATAATTGAAAATGGGAAATGAGCATCTTGCCATGAAGTTTTGCGTAGCAAATACTTCATGGCTTCAATAAAGTACCCTAAAGTAGAACTTGCTATCGCTCGTTCACTTTAGGGTAAAGTATAATTCTCTTATAAATTGGTGGTTACAACTAAGAGTAAATGGTGGATGCCTTGACATCAAAAGACGATGAAGGACGTCGCAGCCTGCGATAAGCCTCGGGGAGCTGGCAAGCAAGCTTTGATCCGGGGATGTCCGAATGGGGAAACCCTCTCCGCCTTAAAATCGGAGAATCACTGACTGAATTCATAGGTCAGTGAAGACAACCTGGGGAACTGAAACATCTTAGTACCCAGAGGAAGAGAAAGAAAAATACATTAGTTATTAGATCGTGGCGGCTAAGCATTAGCCGTCGCGCCTCTAATGGCTAATTTCGATTCCCCCAGTAGTGGCGAGCGAAAAGGGAACAGCCCAAACCACCGCAGTGTAGTTTGTCTAAATTTTGAATCGCAAGATTCAGAGTCAGATGGACGAAAGGTTCAAGCCGTTGCTGCGAGTGGGGTTGAAAGCAAGTTACGTTTTCGGGACTTGAAATTCCGTAGCAGAGAAATAAGAGGTTACCTTCCTAGCAGAAGCCGCTGGAAAGCGGCGCCAAAGTGGGTGATAGCCCCGTACGCGAAAGGAGTAATCGCTCTGCGGTAGCTTGTTGGAGTACTTCGGGACTCGTGAAATCCCGTGGGAAGCAAGCGCGACTATGCGCTAAGGCTAAATACTTTTGATGATCGATAGTGAACAAGTACCGTGAGGGAAAGGTGAAAAGCACCCCGGTGAGGGGAATGAAATAGTATCTGAAACCATTTACTTACAAAGAGTCAGAGCCGTTGCTTCACAACGGAAATTTCAAATTTCAAATAACAAGTAACAAAAAAATTTCAAATCCCAAAAATCAAAATCCAAGCTTCATAGTTTGGAAATTGAAATTTGTAGATTGAATATTTTTTGTAACTTGGAATTTGTTTCTTGGAGCTTCCATTGCGGAGCAATGGTGATGGCGTTCCTATTGAAGAATGAACCAACGAGTGTATTAGGTGTTGCCTTAATCTAATCCCTAAGGGGAGAAGGTATAGCGAAAGCAAGTCTTAACCGGCGATCTTAGTTAATTAGCCAGCCAAGCGCAAGCTTGGTGGGCTCATTTACTAAACGGCAGCATTTATACGACCCGAAACCAGGTGAGCTAGCCATAGCCAGGGTGAAGCGGCAGTAAAATGCCGTGGAGGCCCGAACCCACTAGTCGTGCAACGCTAGGGGATGAGCGGTGGTTAGAGGAGAAATTCCAATCGAACCTGGAAATAGCTGGTTCTACCCGAAATAGCTTTAGGGCTAGCCCTAAATGTTTCCTTTTGGTGGTAGAGCACTGGATGGGACAGGGTGGGAAACCTTACCTGTCCTAATCAAACTCCGAATGCCAGAAGGTTAAAATTTAGGAGTCAGACGATGGGGGCTAAGCTTCATCAGTCAAAAGGGAAACAGCCCAGATCTCAATCTAAGGTCCCTAAATTCAAGTTAAGTGTCAAAGGTGGTGTTAGTTCTTGGACAACTAGGAGGTTGGCTTAGAAGCAGCCATCCTTTAAAGAAAGCGTAACAGCTCACTGGTCCAGAGCTTTCGCGCCGAAAATGTATCGGGGCTAAAACTTGGTACCGAAGATGAGGGCCTGTCGAGCGCAAGCTTGGCGGGCGGTAGGGTAGCATTCCCTGTCCGCTGAAGTCGCCGGCGCGAGCCGCGGTGGAGGACAGGGAAGAGAGAATGTTGGTATAAGTAACAAAAATCTCGGTGAAAATCCGGGACACCGAAAACCCAAGGTTTCCTGGGCAATGCCTGTCATCCCAGGGTTAGGCGATCCTAAGGCGAGGCCGAAAGGCGTAGTCGATGGAAGAGCAGGTTAATATTCCTGCCCTGTCTGAATTTTCCGATGGAGCAACGCTATCCCCAGCTTAATTGCGTTTTATTGGATTGAAGCGTTTGCCGAAAGTGGATTCTTTTATGGCAAATCCATAGAAGAGTTAAGTCCGTTTTCGGCGAGAAGACCGCGATTCGTCAAGGTCAACGTTAGGGGAGGGATAGCCAAGAAAAACTTCTAGGGCTAAGATTCAGGCAACCGTACCGTAAACCGACACAGGTGGGTGAGGCGAGAAGCCTCAGGTGTACGAGAGAACCCTCGTTAAGGAACTCGGCAATGCAAGCGGTCGTAAGTTCGCAATAAGACCTGCCCCGACGTAAAGTCGGGGCCGCAGCAAAAGACTTCAAGCGACTGTTTATCAAAAACACAGGTCCCTGCTCAAACCGTAAGGTGAGGTATAGGGGCTGATGCCTGGCCAGTGTCAGAACGTTAAGGTGAGGGGTGCAAGCCTCGAGCTGAAGCGCTGATGAACGCCGGCCGTAACTATAACGGTCCTAAGGTAGCGAAATTCCTTGTCGGGTAAGTTCCGACCTGCACGAATGGCACAACGACTTGAAGACTGTCTCAACGAGGGACTCGGTGAAATTGCAATGTGAGT
>MHKL01000014.1:0-1644 GCA_001818835.1 Candidatus Komeilibacteria bacterium RIFCSPLOWO2_01_FULL_45_10
GCCTGACTGGCCGAACATGCTGGCGTCGGTGAAAATTACGTCAATGATGCTTTCGTAAAACTCCCAGAAAAAAGACAGAAAAATAATGATAATAAAATTGCCGGCCAGCACAAACGGCAAACTGACGCGGTTGAAATAATAACGCTGAAACCAGACCGCCAATAAAAAAGTAAAGGAAAAAATCAGGACCGAACTGATGAAATGGATGGCTAAATCGTACCACCAGATAAATTTATAAAAAGCCAATGACCCCAGCAGCGAATTCAGATTGACCAATGCCACTACCATCTGGATTTTTTCAACCATTGACTGGTTAAAGGCGGTTTTTAAAATTGATGAGCGGCTATAGATGTAATAGGGCAGAATAATCAAAAGAATGCTTAAAATGTATCCGGCCAGTTTAAGATAATCCTGCCAAAGCAGAAAAATCAGGCAACCCAAAACCAGCAGGCCAATAATCAAATTGACCAGATAGCGCATAGGGTTAAGATACCAATGTTTCATAATATTTTTCCCCCGCCTAAAACCACTTCGCCCTGATAAAACACCGCAAACTGCCCGGGCGTAATTGCCCGCTGTTTGGACTTAAAGATAACTTTGCTTCTTTGCTTCTTTGCTTCTTTGCTTCTTTGAACTATGCATGCCTGCTCCTCCTGCCGATACCTGATTTTGACCGCACATTTAAGCGGCAACTTTGGTTCAATATCGGCAATCCAATGAACTTCGCCAACCGTCATTTCCTTTTTAAACAACGCGTCGTCTTTATCGCCGCGCGCCGCAATCAAACGGTTGTTCTTTAAATCCTTTTCCACCACGTAATAAGGCATACCCCCTCCTACACCAATGCCCCGCCGCTGACCAATAGTGTAATACCAAACCCCTTCATGCTCTCCGATTTTTTTACCCGCTGTAGTAATTATATCACCTTTCCTGGGTTTTATTCTTTGCTTTAAAAACTCCTTCATTTCCACTTCCCCGACAAAACAAATACCCTGGCTGTCCGGCTTTTTCGCCGTCACCAGATTGAATTTTTTTGCCATCTCTCTGACCTTTGGCTTTTCATACTCGCCAATGGGAAATAAACACTTAGCCAGCTGCTCCTGCGTTATCTGATATAAAAAATATGATTGGTCTTTGTTATTATCAATACCCTTCAATAGTTTGTAATTTGGAATTTGTGTTTTGGAATTTTTTTGTAACTTGGAACTTGTATCTTGTAACTTGCGGACATAGTGTCCGGTCGCCACGTAATCCGCCCCCCTTTCCAGCGCTTTTTCCAGAAAAACCTTGAACTTGATTTTGGAATTGCACAACACATCCGGATTGGGTGTCCGGCCGGCCTGATATTCCTTAAACAGATAATCAACCACGTCCCTGCGGTATTCTTTTTCAAAACTGACCACCGAAAGCTTGATGCCAAGTTGGCTGGCCACGGCCCGGGCATCCTTTTCATCCGCCTTAAGCGGACACATCATCAGCCCTTCCGCTTCCGACCTGGGCGTCCAATTTTTCATAAACATGGCTTCCACCTCAAAACCCCGCTCTTTTAAAAGCGCGCAGGTGACGGACGAATCCACGCCGCCGGAAAAGGCGACAATGACTTTTTTATTTTTCATAAACCCTTGTAAGTTCTTTCGTTTCTTA
>MHKL01000014.1:1665-1770 GCA_001818835.1 Candidatus Komeilibacteria bacterium RIFCSPLOWO2_01_FULL_45_10
CCTGATTAGCCTGATAATGAAAAATAATCCGGTAGCGGCCGGATTTTAAACGATAAAAATCAGTGTCTTTTAATTTAATTACATCAAGGCCGCTTTTTTGACCAG
>MHKL01000014.1:1825-6283 GCA_001818835.1 Candidatus Komeilibacteria bacterium RIFCSPLOWO2_01_FULL_45_10
TCGCAGCAACTTTTCTATCCTATCCATTTATTTTCTTTAAAACTTTTATGAGGTCGCCGGCTTTAATGCCGCGGCCGCCATTGTCTCTGATAGCGTCAAAAACAGTATATTCCTCCGGGAAGCTTAATTTATCCAAATCCAGGGGACTGATTTCCAAAACAGAACCCCTTTCCTTTACCAGAAACCTGTCGGTGCTGAAGTTATTGCGCCATTTGGCCGGTAAAGTAATTTGCCCCTTAGTGGTGGCTTTAGCGATGGTTATCATATTTTTTTGCTATTTAATAGTAAATTCTTACATTCTTACTTTATTACATTTACCAATTCCTGTCAACAACCGAAAAATCCACGCCGCCGGACAAAGCGACGATGACTTTTTTATTTTTCATACTCATTTTAAAATTTTAAGATACATCTCTCTTACCCTTACTTTCTCCTGATTGAATTTATTCTTGAAATCATTGTCCAATTCGCTCACTCTTTTTAAGAAAGATTTCGTTTTTACTAAGGGGTCAATCACCCTCATTTTGGTGACGCTAAAAAAATCGTAATCTTTTTTATTGATGCTCGCTTGCTCTTTTTTGAAATTTTTAACTTTATCCAATAAATCATTAGTTGCTTGATTTTGGGACTGCCGCAATTTGCTGATTAACAAATCATCGGTGCCAAACAAATCTGCCTCATTAATCAACTTAAGCTCTAAGGCCCTTTTTAAAACTTGGGACATCAATTGAAAAATTGCTTCTCCCCACTCGCTGTGCCAAATAAAACGGCACATCCACCAAGAAAGATTGGCAAAATCCAGAGCCATGGAAAAATCTTTAAAAACAAACTGCTGATTAATTATTTTTAGATTGTCTAAAACTCTGGTCACGAAATTCTTATCAATTTTTTTAACCAGACAAGCATCCCTTAAAGTGTAGTCCAAACGGTCAGCACAAATGTCCGGCAGGGGTTTTTCCAAAAGCGGCCATTGGTCAACCTTAACAATTTCTTCTATCTTTAAATGATGGTTTTCTAAAATATTGACGATTTGTTCGTCAAAAGCACGATGATGCCTTAAATCCTGATAATCCTGCGCTTCGCTCTTGTTATATAAATAGTCCAAAACGTGAGAAAAAACGCCGTGAGAAACGTCATGAAGCAATCCCGATACTTGTTCAGCTAAAGAAGCGCCGAACTTTTTAAGAACCAGCATTACGCCGACGGAATGCTCAAAACGATTGCCATGATATTCCGGCCAGGCATAATAATAAATCCCCTGCTGATGAACGCCTTTCAGTCGCTTAAGCTGGGGAGTTTTAAGCAACTCCAAAATCACCGGCTCCGTCACTTCAATTTTTCCGTAAATTCGGTCTTGGAAAATCATATACCCCAGTATAACAAAATTGAGGAAAAAACAAAAAGGGCCTGGCTTAAACCCAAACCCCTTTTAATCTGCCAATAAAATCAAACTGATTGCTTTTCCAGCTTTAACAGCCGGCGGTCGTGCTCCCATAAAGATGATTTGATATCTTTTCTTTCAGTATCATAAAAACCGACGATATTAAGAATGGTTTTTAAGATTTCATTCTGTTTCTTAAAACCATCAGCCATCTCCTCCCTTAATTGATTGATGCTGTTTTTTATTTCTTCTCTTAATTGATCCCTTAACTGGTCTATATCTTGCCTAACGGCTGTGAATAACTGCTCCAGTGTCTCTATACTCATAGTTTCAAAATTTGTCGCTTTTCTTGGCATAAATTATAAGGTTAATGATAATTAACCCTGCCTCTTTTAATTTAGACGATTTGAAGACGATTGTCAATCAAATTTTACTCCCCTTCCGCCTCATTAGTCACTGTTTCATCCGGCTCTGCTTCTGACGGCTCATCTATTCTTGGCTGTTCGCTGATTGGTTCAACCTTATCCTGATTTTCTTTTCTTATCTCCAGCCGGTTTTCAATTTTGTTCATAATCTGGGGCACTACTTTCTGGATATTCCTCTTAATCGCCGGTCTTTCCTCAACTTGCTCTTTTAGCTTTTCAATCCGGACCGGATCTTCAATTTTTTCAATCCGCCGGTTAAACTGCTCAATTTGCTTTTCCTGGGCATTCTCTAACGCCTCGATGGCCCGCGGATTGGTTAATTTTGCCTTAACCGCTTCCAATACCTCAACTGAATGAATTTCTCCGGACTGAAGCGGCTTGAGCAATTCGGTTCTAAGTTGATCAGTGGCGGTTTCCAGCCGGGCTTTTAACTGGTTTACCTTTTGATTTTTAACTTCTTCCAGTTTCTGGCCAAACTGATTCAGGGTTTTTTCCAAAACCGCTCTCTGGTCCAAACGCTCGTCAAGAAAATTTAAAACCCTTAAGCCGTAGCCCTCGCCCTCTCCTCCCAAATTTTCTAAAGAGACCTTAAACTCCTCAATTTTTTCAGGGGTGGCTTGCTCTTTTAACTGATTAATGACTTTTTCCCTCATTGCTTCTTTGGCTTCAATCAGGCCTTCTTTCAGATTTTCATTTTCCAGCTTGTCGCCCAGCTGCTCCATGATTTTAAGGCGCCTTAAATTCATCTGCTCATTATTGTTGTCAATGACTTTTTCCAAACGCTCTCTGACTTTTTCCTTATGCTGCTCCACTTTTTCCACAAACTGGCTGTATCTTTCCAAGGCCTGCTCCCTTAACTGCTCTAACTTTTGCTTTTGCTCCTCGGTTAAGTTCGGCATCTTTTCCTCTAAATTTTCCATCAGCTGCTGATGTTTAAGCTGACGGTCAGCCAGTTTATCTAAAAGCTGTTCGGCTCGGGAGTCATTTTTCTCCTTTAATTTCTCTACTCTGGTCTGCGCTTTTTCCATTAACTTTTGATATTTTTCCTGCGCCTTGGCAATCATTGCCTGAACTTTTTCGTCACTGGGATTTTGTTCAGCTAATTTTTGGGCTTCTAGCAAACGTTCATTGGCAAACTTTAACATCAGCTCCGCTTTCTTGGCTGGGTCAAAAGTCAAAGTAGCTTTAATGGTTTGGCCTAAATTTTTGAAAAAATAGCCAAAGGTGTTGGTCGGTAAAACCGTTGGCTCGGCTTCGCCCAAATCCGCAGCAATGATTTCTTCTGCGGGAGCAACGGCCGTATCGGAATTGACCGGCTCATCCTGGGCATAAGCTACTGCCGACATTGCCAAAATCAGGGCTAAAATTGAGAAAAATAGTATTTTTTTCATAATGATTAAGAATTAATGATTAAGATTATGGATTAATGTCTTTCTATTATTATATCATAAAATTTTTAATTCCGCAGCTCGCCTTTTTTATAAGAACAAACCACGGAGCTGACGGCTATTACCCATAAAACAATCTCCAGGTACCAGTACCAATGATGGAAGTAATTTTCCACGATAAAGCCGTTGGTCAGGCCGACGTTATAAACGCCGATTAAGCCGTCCCAAAAGGGCCAAAGCCACTTGATGCCCACGAACATTGTGTCCAGAAATAGGTGAAGGAAAATATTGGCAAAGACAATGATAATCCCAAACTTAAGCCATTTTTTCCTGACCAAAAAATAAATCAAGACGGCCATAAGCAAAAACGTCAGATAAAAAGCGGGGAAATTGGTAAAATAATAGCGGTGGCTGCCGATGGAATCCTTAAATAAAATGGAATAAGCGATGTCAAAATCGGGCAAAACGGACGCTACCAGCCCCAGCCCCAGCCAAAGGGGCGTTAAGGGAATTTTGTTCTTTTTGATTAAGGCGCGGGTTAAAAAGTACCCGGCCGGCAGATGACCAATCAGCATATATTGACAGAGATTATTTAATAAACTATAATATACTAAACTTTTATTTAACTAATTAATTGTTACTAGTTACTAGTTACTTGTTACTAACCTATGGCTCACACTAAAGCAGGCGGTTCCACTCAGCTGGGACGCGATTCCCAATCCAAGCGCTTAGGCGTTAAAAAACACGACGGCCAGTTTGTCAAAGCCGGCATGGTTTTAATCAGGCAGCGCGGCACCAAAATCCGACCCGGCCAAAACGTCAAAAAGGGCAAGGATGACACTTTGTTCGCCCTCGCCGCCGGCCAAGTAAAATTTTCCCGGAAAAAAATCAGGCGGTTTGACGGCAATCTGAAACCGGCGAAATTCGTCAGCGTGATTGTTGAATAATAACAAGGTAATTACCAAAATTCTAGTAGGGGCAGGTTTTAAACCTGCCCCTACTTTTTAACAACATAAACTGATTAAACCTTAATGTACCGCCGGACCGCCAAATAGCTACTTAACACCGTAATCACCGCGGCCACCAAAAGCTGGGTCCCGAAAACCTGAAGAAAATTCTGATTGACCAGGCCGATCAAACTGACGCTGTATTCCTTAAAAAAATCATTAAGGTACGGCTGTAAAAAGGCCAGCAAGGGATAAATCACCACCAGCAAAATGCCCAGAGAAAGCAGACTGTAAACGATCCCTTCCACTAAAAACGG
>MHKL01000014.1:6327-8177 GCA_001818835.1 Candidatus Komeilibacteria bacterium RIFCSPLOWO2_01_FULL_45_10
CATAATGCCGATTTCCTCGCGGTGGGTGTAAATGCCCACCTGAATGGTATTGAACACCACCAGCAGCGCGATGACAATGAAAATCAAACTGGCCACCATCGCCCCCTGCTGGATTTTTTGGGAATAAGCGGAAATGCCTTCAATCAAAAGCTTGGTGTCGGTAAATTCCTTGTCTTCGATTTCCAGATAGCCGGCATACTCTTTTTGGGAAAGTTCCGCTAAAATCACCGGAAAATCCTCAATTTTATGAACATTGATTCTTAAACTGCCGCGGAAGGGATTTTGCTCCAGGGCTTCCAGCGACTGAATAATCAGGGGGTTGTCCTGATGGCGCTCCCTAAAGTTCACCAGGGTCTGTTCGGGCGTAATAAACTCCACGGCGGCAATGGCCGGCAATTTTTTCAACTCCTCAACCAAAACCTGCGCCTGCTCGGCCGTGGCCTGACTGGTCAAATCAACGTAAACGTCCGTTTTGGCTTCCACCGCCTTAAGCGTGTGTTGGGTCAGCAAATTAAAAATCAGCAAAAAACTGACGGAAAAAAGCGCCAAAGTGATAATGGTGATGGTGACGACCGAAAGCCAGATGTTTCTTAAAAAACTCTGGAAAGCAAATTTAACGACTCGTGAAAATTCTACTAACATACATAATTTTAATTAATTTTGAGTTTTGAGTTTTGCCGCTTTGTCATTCCGACCCTGAACCAGAGCGCTTAAGCTCTCGGTTCAGGGGAGGAATCTCCCGCGAAGCGGGCGATTAACGTCGTTTGTCGCCCCGCCTTTCGCCCCTCGACTCCGCTCGGGGCTCCTCAGGATGACAAGACGGGCAAAACTCAAAATTCGAAACTACAACACGTATCTTCCTTTGCTCTGATCCCCGATAATCTGCCCCTCGTCAATGGTAATCACCCTTTTCTTTAAGCCGTTAACCACGTCGCGGTTATGGGTGACTAAAATGACGGTCGTGCCCAGCTCATTGATTTTTTTCAGCAAATCAATGATTTCCCGCGTGTTAATGGAATCCAAGTTGCCGGTGGGCTCGTCCGCCACCAGCAGCTTGGGCTTGTGGACCAGGGAACGGGCAATTACCACCCGCTGGGCTTCGCCCCCCGAAAGCTGGAAAGGATAGCGGTCGGCCTTGCCTTCCAAACCCACGATTTTTACCACCTGCGGCACAATGCGGTTAATGGTCTCTTTGGGGGAACCGCAGGTCTGCAAAGCAAAGGCGATGTTTTCAAAAACGGTTTTCTTTGGCAGTAATTTAAAATCCTGGAAAACCACGCCGATCTGGCGCCTAAGATACGGCACCTCGCGGCTTTTGATGTTGGTAATGTCCCAGCCACCCACCGTGATTCTGCCTTCGGACGGCTTTTCTTCGGCAATCAACAGCCGGATTAAAGTGGTTTTGCCGGTGCCGGATTGGCCGACAATGGAAACAAACTCGCTGGGCTCTATTTCCAGGTTAACATTCTTTAAAGCCACGATATTGGGCTTGTAATATTTGGAAATGTTGATAAATTTAATCATTGCCTCTCTATTTTAACAGAAATCACGCCATCTTTTAAGTCGGCGATTTGGGCAAAGGCCGCCTTATCCAAATCAATGATTCTCTTGGTCCTGATTTCGGGTCCGTAATCGTTGACGGTGACCACCACGGCTTTACCCTGATTTTTGCCGGCGCCTTGGTTGGTTACCTTTAATTTGGAACCGACGGGAAAATCCCGCGACGCCGCAAAGGAACCGTTTTTCCAGGCATACCAGCTGGCCTCGCCCACTACGCTCCCCTCTTCTTCAAACAAAGCCAGCTTGGCAATGGGCTGTTTTAAAAGCGCGGTCACCTTTTTCGCCTTGAC
>MHKL01000014.1:8196-8959 GCA_001818835.1 Candidatus Komeilibacteria bacterium RIFCSPLOWO2_01_FULL_45_10
TTCACCCATTCTTCAGCGCTAGTTGCTTCACTTAAATAATAAGCGGCTTTGGCGCGGCTGCCTGCCAGTTCATACGGAATCACTGCCTGATAAATAATCTGCTCCGGGTGACGGGCGCAATCAAGCCGGTTGATTTCTTTTAAAGTGGTTTTTAAAACTCGGCCGGTGCCGCTTGAAAGGCCCCAAGGCGAGAGAATGCTGGAACGGTATTTTTCCTGAAAACCGGTAACGGCCCGCTCGGTTAAAGGGCCAAAGTAGCCGCTGATTGGCAAATCAGCGCCCGTTTCCTCGTTTAAAAATGTTTGCAGTTTTTGAACCGCTGCCGTTTCCCGGCTGTTGGGCCTTAATTCAGTTGAAAGATAATCCGGGCAAACCTGGGCGGCTTTAAGCTCGCTTGAAAGAGCGTCAAGGGCGTTAAACTGGTAAATGAAAGAAGCTTTTTCTTTAACCGTTGCCGCCACCGGGGCAATTTGGCCGGACAAACTTTTGCCGGCAATGACCAGCTGGTTTTCTTTGCCTTTCAGTTTAAAAGTCAGGTTGTTTTTAAAAGCGCGCTGGTCGGCCAGGCGCCAGTCCTTGGCTTTCTGGTCGTAATAATAAACGGTTTTTTCATAAGGGTTGTCGCCCTGATAAGTGATGGTGATGGTCAGTTCAATATCAACGGCGATTTCCGGCGAATAGAGATAATAGGAATAAATGTCGGAAACGGCCACCAGTTTGCCGCTCAAATTTTCCTTTGGCAGTTTAAACAAATAAACGTCCA
>MHKL01000014.1:8974-17667 GCA_001818835.1 Candidatus Komeilibacteria bacterium RIFCSPLOWO2_01_FULL_45_10
TTAAAATCGCCTGCTACGGAGGAAAAAACCGTTTCTGTTTTTAAATCAGCAGGGGCAAAATGGGAACTTTCCGCCCGCACCGCTTGAGGCAGCCAAAGCCACAAAAACGCCCCTAATAACAAAAAAATCCTCGGTTGCATATTTTGACAGATTTGTTTATAATATCTTTCTGAAAGAAGCGGGATTAGTATAACGGTAGTACGTAAGCTTCCTCCGCCTTCGCCCCTCGACTACACTCGGCCTACGCCGACCGAAGTCGGCTACGGCCGACGAAGGTCGGGTCTTCGGCGGACAAGCAAGCTTTAATGCGGGAGTAGTTCAGTTGGTAGAATGCTTCCTTCCCAAGGAAGAGGTCGCGGGTTCGAATCCCGTCTCCCGCTCCACGAAGTATTTGCCTGCGCTTCGCTTCGGCAAAACTTCGTGGCACAGCCATTTACTACGCCGGAGTAGCTCAGTTGGTAGAGCAGCACTTTCGTAAAGTGAAGGTCAGCGGTTCAATTCCGCTCTCCGGCTCCACCCTGAAGTATTTGCTTTGCAAAACTTCAGGGTGCCATGAAGTGAACGAGCGTAAGCGAGTTCTACTTTATGGCTATATCTTTATCAAAGTCAAAACCTTGGCTTTTTTTATTTGCTCCGCCAGATAATCGTTGAAAGGCGCGCGCTTTAAAAACAGATGGGCAGCGTGGAAAGTCGGCTGGCCGGCCTCCATTACTTTTTCCTCCAATTTCACCAGATGAAATCCGAAACGGCTTTCAAAAACCTCGCTCAACTCCCCCTCTTTTAAATCCAAAACTGCTGATTCAAACTCCGGCACCATGTCGCCCAAGGAAAACCAACCCAAATCCCCGCCCACGAACTTGGTGGCATCCTCGTTGATTTGACCGGCAATGTCGGAAAATTTTTCCGGCGTTTTTAGGAGCTGATCGCGGTAATCGCTTAATTGCTTTTTAAGCTGGCTAAAGTCGCCGGATTGATAATAAGCGGCTTCCAATTCCCGGGCCAAAAGAACCGGCCGGATGATTTTTTCCTGATAGACCGTCAAAGTCCAGCCGTACAAATCCCCGATTAATTTCTGGGCTTCGGCTTGGCCGGCGGCAGTTTCTAAAATCATGTCGGTTTCGGCCTGGACTTTTTCCTGGCTGACGGAAATATTTTTATCCCTGGCCAACTTTTCCAAAACCGCCTTTTCCACCAAGCTCTCCAGGATTCGCTTTTTTATTTCCTGATTATTAACCGGCAAGCCCTGCCTGGACAAATATTTTTTTAAGGCGCTTAAATCATCAAAAAAATCACGGGCGTAAATAATTTTTCCGTCAACGTATAAAACCGGATAAGGAATGATTTTACTGATAACTTTGGCCGCGGGCTGATCCCAGCCGCCCAAATAAATGCCGCAAGAAACAACGATAAAAAGAATGATGACGGTAAAAAACAAAATTAAAAGCGGCCGTTTAAAAGAAGCCCTGAACTTAAACGGAATTTTAATCGGCCGCTTAAACGCGGGCAATAGCGGGGCAACCGCCTTTGGTTTAACCGGGATTTTGGGGAAGATTTTCTTTTTGGCGAAATAATTTTTAAAACTGTTGACGAAATTCAGGAGCAGCGAGGTTATCTTTTCCTTAACGACACCTATCTTTTTAACCGTTTCAGCCAGAGGCTGATCCCTGTTCGCCGGCAGGCGCGGGGCTTTTGGCTGATCTTTTTTCGGCTCTGCCACCGGCGCTTTTTTAAAGGCAACGGTCCTTAATGATTCGGATAAATTCTGCAGCTCTTTCAAAACCGCTTCGCGGATTTTTGGATAATCTAAATTGCCGCTTAACGAACCGGCCTCTCTGGCTTTTTTTGCCAATGGCTGGCTTTTCGTTTCCGCCAGCGGCTTAGCTGGATGGCTTAACGCCTCCTTGATTTTTTCCTGATATTCCTGAGCTACTTTTTGACGCTCGCCTCTCGACGGCGCTTGGGGTGAAGCGGGCTCGCCTGAAAGAGAAGGATTCTTCTTCTGATTGTCTAAAGCCATGTTAGTTTAATTAATTTTAAAAAAATAATTGAGCCAGCGCTCCCAATTGGAACTGGGTTTGGCTTCGCTGCCTGATAAAGAGGCTAGGGGGCTAACCAGGAACGGTTCGCCGGCCAGGGGCTCTGGCGGCACAATAATGATCTGTTCGCCGGGTTTTCTTAAATTCAATTTGGTCCGAGCTTCTTCTTCCACAAAATCCATGGTTTTAAAATATTCAATCAGGCCGCCCAGCTCCTGGTTTCTGGCCGCTAGTCCGCCCATTTCCTCCTCCAGCTTTTTTATGTCTTTTTCCAAATCGCGGCGGTTGATGATTTCCCTGGTCAGATTAACCGAAAAAAATATCAAAATAAACAAACTGACTAAAAAAAGGATTTTTGAACCGAGAAGACGCCTGCCAAAAGAACTGGAACTCACCATAAGGTTTGGAAATTATATCATAAAAAATGACTTCTGACTAATGCGCTATTTCCTTGTTTTTCTTAATCCTAAGCAGCAGCTGCTGCAACTCCTCGGGACGGGCGATTTTGCTGACAATCATCACCGTTTCGCTGTTAATGACCTGAATTCTGACCGAGCCGTAATGAAATAAGGTCTGGGAAAAACCTTTCAGCCGGTAGGAAATGTCCTGCATTTTTTCGTATTCAATTTCCATCACTTTGCGGTCAAACAGGCCATGCTGTTTTATTAAAACCACCCGTTTGTCCGTCACCAAAAAAACGTTAAAATACCAGACCACGATCAATCTGGCCATCAGTAAAATGCCTAAAAACAACAGGAGGAAAAACAGAATCAAACCAATGGTTCCCCACTGGAACAATAAAAACATCAGAAAGAACGGCAACAGCAGTAAAATCAGGGAAAAAACAGCGGGCTTGAAAAAAACCAAGTAATGCCGCCTGATTAAGCGGACCAGCTCTTCATTTTCTTTGAGAATTCTGCTAAAATAACTCATATGAAACGCAAGCGTTTAAAAATTATCTGGATTATCTTAAGCATTTTAATGGTTGTTTCCATGCTTCTCTGGACCGCGGGCTCGCTCTTCTATTAATTTTACTAAAAATTATCAGTTTAGAATAGTAAGCGCTTTGACCCCCACACTGTCATCCTGAACCCCGAGCTTGCCGAGGGGTGAAGGATCCCACTGATTTATAGACGTCTGTTAGGCAATGGGATTCTTCGCTAACGCTCAGAATGACATAATAAGGGGTCAAGGCGCTTTTCATTATTTCAACTTTCTCACAATTCCCTTTAATCCAATTGGTTATAAGTATTATCAGATCTTCGTTCAATTGCTAAAAGAGTAACATCGCTGACTAATTTTACTCGATAAATAATTCCAATTTTATTTTTTAAAAAGCCGGTTTTATACCGGTTTTAAAAATTACAAATAGTTTAATAATACTTCTAAGGAAACGCCGTCTTTATTAATTTCTCTAAAATCAATAATTGTTTCCCAAACCTCGCCATCGGTTTCTAATTCAACATTATTCATCATATGATCTAAATGTCAAAATGTTTTTTAAGATAATTTTTTATTTTAACCAAAGCTGTTTTATCAACCCCGCCAATCTTTTTAATGAATCTTTGTTTGTCAAACGAAGAGAGATGATAAACCTTAATGACGGAATCGGCGTAAAGATTATTCGTTTTATCCTTAATCACTTCTATGTCATTACTTAAACAATCGCTAAGATTGCTGGTAATGGCCATTACCGTAACTAAACTGGAATAGTTTAAAATATCATCGGAACTCAAAATTACCGCCGGTCGGTCTTTTTTAAATTCATGCCCGACGCTGGGATCGTATCTAACTAGCCAAATTTCTCCTTGTTTCATATAAATATATAAACTCCTCGGCTCGAAAATTTGAAAATTTTTTCAAATTTCCTCGCTCTACGCCGTTTATAAATTCTGGTAATATTCATGTTCCTCTTTAGACAACGGTTTTAAAATTTGATGAGAGTCAATCGCGCCGGTTTGCAAAAAATCGCTCTGCTGGGATTGTTCGATTTCATTATCTAAATAGGTTAAAGGACTGATTTTAAACAAGGGCTTGGATTGCTTGACCACGATAAAGGACTGGCCTTTTTGAACCTTTTGAGCGTAATGAGGCATATTTTGCCTTAATTCTTTTAAACCGATGATATTTTCCATAAACAAAGGGTTAATTTGTTAATAATTAAAGTTTACCAAAAGATTAACTTTAAGTCAACTTTTTCACAATCCCTCTATTGGCGTCCACCTCAACCAAGTCGCCGTCCTTTAAAACTTGCGTGGCGATTTTGGTGCCGATGACGCAGGGGATGCCTAATTCCCTGGAAACAATGGCGGCGTGGCAGGTTATACCACCCTGTTCAGTAATAATGGCTATCGCCTGCTTCATTAATGGAACAAACTCCGGCGTAGTGTTATTGGTCACCAAAACCGTATTTTTTCCTAAACTTGAAATTTGATGGGCATCCTTAACTATTTTAACCCTGCCTTTAACCAGGCCGGCGCAGGCAGGCACGCCCGTTATTTTAGCAATGTTATTTAAATTAGGAAAAAAATCTTTTTTGTCCGCAAACTTTTTTAAATCACTGCCTTCATAAACAATAAAACCCTGGGGATTTCCATAAACAAAATTTTCTTTAATTCTGGCTGTTATTTTTTCCTGATCTATTATTCTTTTTAAGAAAACGCCCGATATTTCAGGAAAAATCAAATTATAATAATCAAATAACGTTAAATTGGTCCGCTTAGCCATTTCCTTAAAAATCAAAGCTAAAAAATGGCTGAATCTGACCAAAGCGCACTTTCGGTAATCCTGCATATGGGTCATTGACTCGGACATTTTAATTACATTATCCAGCCAGCGGTCATTGATTTTTTTAAGCAGCTTTTTTTTATTTTTAGAATTTAAAGATAAAACCTCTGCAAGATTTGGCTGGTTTGTTAAAAACTGCTGATATAACCTTTGGGCAAAATCATCCGGCTTTAAAATTCTGGCAAAATAATTATTCTCAATCCAATAATACTTAGCAGCGTGTTTTGCTAAAGCGGGCCATGACTTTTTGTTTAGTTTAAGATAATTTAAAAACTGATTAAAATTCCGCCAGCGGTCATTTAAACTATTTTTTATTTTAAATAAATCAATCGCTTCTTCGTTGGTATAGGAGGCAACGGCGGGAGCAGTCAGAATTGCAACAGCTTTTGTTAAATCAGATTTTTCAGGCAACCGGCTTTTAATAAAATTACTTAACCAATCTTCTGAACCGACCGTTAAAAAACAATCGGCTAAATAGCCGGTTCTGCCTTGACGGATATTGGCCAAATATAATTTTTCGTACCAATTGTATAAATCTTTATCTTTTAATGAGGTGAAGTTAATTTTTTCCGCTTGCTGATAAACCTTAAAATTATCCAGGCAATCTTTTTGCCATTGCTTGTAAATCTTATTGAAAAAATTTAAATTTTGTTTGGCTTTGCTGATAAAAATATGCCTGACTCTGGTTAAACCCCTTAAATCCCAAAGCCAGTCCAATTCCAAATTTCCCCGCTTATTTTGGCTGTTAAAAGAATAGCCGGCTTTAAAACCAAACGGATAAAGCTTATTCATCTCATAAACTCCGGCGTGGATGCCCTGCATGAATATGGTATGCAAAAAGCCGGGATAATTCTTTTCCAGCCATTTAAACTGAGGATTATTTGGCTTTATTTTATGAGATTTTAACAATTTGTAATTAAATTTTTTCATAATTTTCTTACAATGCCACGATTCGCGTCCACTTCCACCAAATCCCCGTCTTTCAGCACTTGGGTGGCGATTTTGGTGCCGATGACGCAGGGGATTTTAAGTTCGCGGGCGATAATAGCAGCGTGGCAAATAAGGCCGCCTTCATTAGTCACGATGGCCTTGGCTTTCTTAACCGCCATGATTAAACGCGGCGTCGTCATAGTGGAAACTAAAATTTCACCTTGCTTCATTGATTGTGCTTGTGCGCTGGTATTGATAATCCTCACCCTCCCTTTAACTTTGCCATAAAATCCCGCTTGACCTTTTAACGTTTTAACTTTTAACAAACGCGATGATTGCGGCCTGGCCTTTTTTTCTAAAGATTGGGCCGTTCGGCCGATATAAAGTTTTAGCCTGCCATCCTTTAAAAGTAATAAATAATAATCTTGCCGCCGGCGCAGTTCCTTTAGCGGAACTTTGATTCCCTCCTTGAATAATACAAAAAACTCTTCCGGCAAATAATACATCAATTGCTGAATGGTAAGATGATGATTTTTTGCTATTTTTCGAAAAAATGGTTGAAGCTTATCCCAACCTAAACTGCTGGCTTTTTCCGCTTGTTCATGCCAATGACCTATTAAATCAGTGCTACCTTTGATCTTTTTTTGCTTAATTAATTTATCTAATTCCTCGGTATAAAAAACGATTGCCCGGGACAACTGATAATATTTGATGAATTGCTTAAAATAATCAATACTCGGCTCCGTTAAAGTTCTGTGGAGATAATAATTAAGCTGGCTAATAATTTTTTGCCAAAACGGCAGCAGTTTTCTAAAAACCCCGTTTTGATACTCTTTTTTGACGATTGCCAGCCGTCTTTTTTCGTCAAAAGAATTAAGATATAAAGTATTTAACCCACGATGATTGATAATCAACATTTGCCGCACGCGATGGCGCGAGAGCCGGCCAAACATCTGACTGTAACCAACGGTCCTGATATATCTCTCCAGCAGAACCGCTTCCCGGGATACATAATATTGCCAATGTCCCATATTTTAATTTATCTCTTTAAAACGGCCATAAATGCTTCTTGTGGTATATCCACCTTGCCCATGGCCATCATTTTCTTTTTGCCTTTTTTCTGTTTTTCCAAAAGCTTGCGTTTGCGGGTGACGTCGCCGCCGTAGAGCTTGGCCGTCACGTCTTTGCGCATGGCCGATAATCTTTCGGCGGCAATGATTTTTCCGCCGATGGCCGCCTGGATTTTAACCATAAACATCTGCTTGGGCAAAATGTTTTTTAACATTTCCACGATTTTTCTGCCGGCCCTAAAAGCGTCGTCGCGGTAAACAATGGTTGACAACGGCTCCACTTTTTCCTCGGCCACCAGAATATCCATGCGGATAACGTCGCAGGCGCGGTAATCCAAAAATTCATAGTTTAAGGAAGCGTAGCCGGAAGACAAGCTTTTTAAGTTATCGTAAAAATCAACCAAAATGGCGGCCAAAGGAATGTGGTAATGCAGAATCACCCGGTTTTCATCCAGATACTCCGTATTTTGGTATTCGCCTCTTTTTTCCTGAACCAGCTTCATAATGCCCCCTAAATAATCCTTGGGCGTAATCACGTCAATCTTAACGTAGGGCTCTTCAATCAAATCAATCTGGCCCTCGTCCGCCAGTTCCTGCGGGCTGTGGATGGTCAGTTCAGCGCCATCGGATTTTTTGATTTTGTAGGCGACCGACGGCGCCGTAATCACCAAATCCAGATTATATTCGCGCTTGAGTCGTTCCTGAAAAATTTCCAAGTGCAACAGCCCTAAAAAGCCGCAGCGGAAGCCAAAGCCCAGAGCCGGGGAATTTTCCGGCTCGTAAAACAAAGCGGAATCGTTGAGCTTGAGCTTTTCAATGGCTTCGCGCAATTTTTGGTAATCATCCCCTTCTTTGCAGAAAATTCCCGCGAAAACCATTGGCTTGACTTCCTTGTAACCGGGCAAAGACAACGCCGGGGCATTCTCCAAAGTAATGGTGTCGCCGACCCGGGCATGCTCCAGATTTTTAAGGCCGGTCACCGCGTAGCCGATTTCTCCGGCCATTAATTTATCGGCTTTTTTAAAATCCGGCTTAAAGTAACCAACTTCCAGAATCTCGCTCTCTTCCGCGGCGGCGATAAAACGGATTTTCTGGCCGGCGGCCAGCGTGCCGCTTTCCAGGCGGAGATAAGCGACCACGCCTTTATAATCGTTAAACTCCGAATCAAAAATCAAGGCCTGAACGCGTCCCTGGGGATCGCCTTGGGGCGGCGGCGTTTTTTTAATCACCTCGGCCAAAACTTTTTCCACATTCTCGCCGGTCTTGGCTGAAACCTCAATCACTTCGCTGGGAGAACAGCCGAGCAAATTGACGATTTCTTTCCTGACTTTTTCCGGATGAGCCGCCGGCAGATCAATTTTATTCATCACCGGAATAATGGTTAAATTCTGCTCGCACGCCAGATAAAGATTGGCAATGGTCTGGGCTTCCACACCCTGGGTGGCATCCACCAATAAAATGGCTGCTTCCACGGCCTGAAGCGAGCGGGAAACCTCATAGGTGAAATCGGCATGGCCGGGCGTGTCAATTAAATTTAAAATATAACCCTGGTATTCCATCCTGACCGGCTGGAGCTTGATGGTAATGCCCCGCTCGCGCTCCAAATCCATGCGGTCCAAAAACTGTGCTTTCATTTTCCGCTGTTCCACGGTTTTAGTGATTTCCAAAAACCGGTCCGCCAAGGTTGATTTGCCGTGGTCAATATGGGCAATAATGCAAAAATTCCTAATCTGGTTCATAAAAGTGAGTCATTAGCGAGTCATTCGCGAACTATTCGCGACTATTTGTAAAAATTGGTCTTAAATATTTTTTTAACCAACTCTTTAAAATATTGATTTCCTGGCAATTGGTGAACAAGCTGATGGCCAGA
>MHKL01000015.1:0-2160 GCA_001818835.1 Candidatus Komeilibacteria bacterium RIFCSPLOWO2_01_FULL_45_10
TTTAATCCGAAAAAAAATCTGGAGCAAATTGAAGCCATTTTAACCGAACTGGAAGGACAGGCTGATCTTGATCCAGAAAAACTACAGCAGGCAGAAAATGATATTAATAGATTATCCAGCAACTGCAACCCGCAGACACTAGAAAAAGAATTTGGCGAAAGAATGAAAAAAATCTTCAGCAAACAAGAAATAGAAGCTTAGAATGACAAGGCGGGCGGTGAAGTGAGCCGAGCTTAAGCAATGGCCTATTTCACCGCTTTTTCTTTTATTAAAATTATGCTATTTTTAGCTTAATGAAAGAGATAACCTACCAAAATGAAACTAGGGAACGGCTGGATAAATTTCTAGTAAAGGAGTTGGCTGATTTATCGCGCAGCCAGATCCAGAAACTGATTAAAAGCGACCTGGTTTTGGTCAACGGCCATAAAACCCCAGTCCATCATTTTCTAAAAAAAGGCGACAAAATTTTAATTCATGAAAAAACGGCAACTGAAAATCCTAAAAAAGAACCAGGACCTGAGTCAACAGTCATTGCTGAAACCGGCGATTACCTGGTCATTAACAAACCGGCCGGCCTGATTGTCCATCCGGCAGCCGGCATTAAGGAAAAAACCTTGGTTGACTGGCTTTTGAAAAAATACCCGAAAATCAAAACTGTCGGCGATAATCCGGACAGGCCCGGCCTGGTCCACCGGCTGGATAAAGACGTTTCCGGACTATTAATCATTGCCAAAAATCAGGCAATGTTTGAACATCTTAAAAAACAGTTCCAAAACCATTTGGTGAAAAAAGAGTACTTGGCCCTGGCCAACGGATCAATGAAAGCCGACGAGGGCATGATTGATTTGCCCATCAAACGTTCCCGCCGCTCCGGCAAAATGGCGGCTCAGCCCAAGGGGGCGGAAGGCAAAAACGCCGTCACGGAATTCAGCGTTATCAAAAAATTTAAAAATTACACTTACTTGAAAGTCAATTTAAAAACCGGCCGGACCCATCAAATTAGGACCCACTTTAAGGCCTACGGCCATCCCTTAGTTGGCGACCGGCTGTATCAAAACAAGAAAATAAAAGACAAATTCAATTTAAACCGGATTTTTTTACACGCCGCCGGCTTGAGTTTTGATGATTTAGCCAACAACCGGCAGGAATATCAAAGCCGCCTGCCAAAAGAATTAGAAAATATTTTAATTGATTTAAAATGAAAAAAAACAAGTTATTCATCCTTACCGGCACTTCAGCCGTGGGCAAAACCAGCGTCGCTTTGGGCGTTTTAAAAAAATCCTCCGCCAAAGGCGGATCCGCCTCTGGCGAAAAAAATATACAACGCTCCCTAACTTTTACTAGCCGGCCACAAAGAAAAGGGGAAAAAAACGGCGTTGATTACCATTTTATTGCCCTGAAAAATTTTAAGAACAAAATCAAAAAAGGCGAATTTTTGGAATGGGCCGACAATTACGGCCATTATTACGGCACTAATAAAGAGGAAATTGGAAAAATCTTAAAGAGCGGCAAAAACGCCCTGGTGGTGATTGACATTAAGGGGGCCTTAAACATAAAGAAAAAATGGCCTCAAAGCGTGACGATTTTTATCCTGCCGGAATCTGTGAGTCAGCTAAAAAAGCGCTTTCAAAAAAGAGCCGATACCTCGCCCAAAGACATTGCCAAAAGATTAAAAATCGCCCACTGGGAACTGGCGCAGGCGTCAAAGTGCGACTACTGGGTAGTTAATCGCGAAAACCGCCTCGGGGAGGCAATTAATGCCGTTTTGGCAATTGTTGGTTAATCTTTACCCCGCCTTTAGCGCCCTGCCTGCCGGCAGGCAGGAAAGGCGGGGTTGACAAACTGCAGTTTTTCAGCTATTCTAAAGCAGCTTTAAAATTAATAATTTAAAACCTGTCCTGAGCGCAAGCGAAGGATTAAAAATCTTATGACTGAAAACGCAACCCCGGGTTATCCCGAAATCGAGCCGGGCATGACCGTCAGGGTTTACCAAAAAATAAAGGAAAAAAATCCCAAGGGCGAGGAAAAAGAGCGCCAGCAGGCCTTTGAAGGCGTGGTCATCGCCCGCCGCCACGGCCAGGAAATCGGCGCCACCATTACCGTCAGAAAAATTTCCGACGGCGTGGGCGTGGAAAAAATCTTTCCGCTCTTTTCGCCGAC
>MHKL01000015.1:2199-3768 GCA_001818835.1 Candidatus Komeilibacteria bacterium RIFCSPLOWO2_01_FULL_45_10
GCGGGTGCTGTAATTGGTAGCCAGGCATGCTTGAGGTGCATGTGCCGCAAGGCGTGGAGGTTCGATTCCTCTCCCGCGCACCAAAAAGTTTAAGTCCCCTGCCCTAAACTCGAGCGAAGCGAGTAGTTTAGGGTCTCCGCGGCACCACGGGTTTGTAGCTCAACTGGTTAGAGCGCATGGTTTACATCCATGAGGTTAGAGGTTCAAGTCCTCTCGAACCCACCACTAAAACTATGAGAACATTTTTAGGACTCATGGCCGTTGCCGTCGGTTTTCTCTTGGTCTGGAAAGCGGACTGGATTACCGACAACTTCGGCCGCATTGACTGGGCCGAGGCGCATATTTCAACCGAAGGCGGAACCCGCCTCCTTTGGAAGCTTATTGGTTTGGCCATTATTGTCATTGCCATGCTTTACATGTTCGGTTTCATTGAAAGCGTGATTAGCGCCATTTTCTCGCCGCTGTTTAGGGGCAATAATTTATAGGGCCTTTAGCTCATTTGGTAGAGCGCCGCGTTTGCAACGCGGAGGTGGCCGGTTCGAGTCCGGCAAGGTCCACCATTCGACTCGCCCCTCGGCAAGCTCGGGGCTCGCTCACCCCTCGATTCCACTCGGGGTGACCTCGAGTGTAATCGAGAGGTCACGGTCTCCATCCTTCGCTTCGATCAGGATTCCGACCACTCCTTTTGACTAAAGGCGAGTCGAATGCCTCGAGCGAGGAACGAAGTGACGAGCCGAGAGGCAATGACACCTTTCTCGATTCGCTTTGCTCGTTCGAAGTCGCCCGTGGTCTTCGGCCAATTTAAAAACTTTTCCTATAAGAAAAGTTTTTTAGTTTATCCCGCACCTCGAGCGGAGTCGAGAGGTGCGGGATTTAATGACAAGAAATGGATTAAAACAAACTATTCTGGGAATTAACCCCTTTCTCTTCTTTTGAAAAAATCTCAACTTTGCCGTATTGGCCGTCAAAGCCCGGAATGAGTTTCACTTTATTTTCCCTGACTCTTTTAATGCCTTCTGCAACATTGGGTAAGGTGATTTTTGACAGTTCCTCCAAGGAAAGGTTGAGTAAAACGTTAAATTCGCTTCCGCCGGCCTTAACCAAATTAAAGTATTCGGCCTGGACTTTTTTGGAATTTTTATTGACGCCAAAAGCGTCAGCAATGATTTCCTGCAAGGGCACCAAGCTTTTGTAAGGCACAAAATTATCCTTATTAATTTTCTCTTCTTCTCTGTCGGCCAAACTGTCCACGCGGTTCAAAACGCCGATGGTGAGGGGCTTTTTGCATTTAGGGCAGATGCCTTGGGCTTTTTTGGTTTGAGGGGGAGAAAAACTGACGCCGCATTCGCGGTGGCCGTCAAAATGGTACATGCCTTCTTCCGGAAAAAATTCAATGGTGTAAAGAAATTTCTTTTTGTCCTTGTTTTTAAGCAACTGATAAATCTCATTAAACGACGGCTCGGAAAGTTCAAAAACATTGGCTTCCCGCCCAAAATTTTCCAAACTATGGGCGTCGGAATTGGAAACCAGCATTACTTTATCCAAAGATTTGAGCCGCCAGTTCATCGG
>MHKL01000015.1:3828-11772 GCA_001818835.1 Candidatus Komeilibacteria bacterium RIFCSPLOWO2_01_FULL_45_10
GGATTTGGAGCCGAAAATGGCAAACCACGGCGTCCAGGCATGGGCCGGAACAGTAAGATGATTTTCATCAATCGCCAAACAAATTTTCAAAAGTTCTTTGGCCGACATGCCAATAATGGGCCGGCCGTCAGAGCCCAGCTTGCAACCGCGCTTGGTTAATGCCTCATTTAACTTTCTCACAAATTCCAGATTTGGCGCCCAAACGCAGATGTGCAACCGCCTGACTTTGCCCCCCTGATTGTAAATGCAGGAGATTTCGTTGGTCAGCATAAACAAGGTTCCTGACTCGGAACTTTTAAGACGATACAGGCCCGGGTAAGCTTCTTCCAGCTTGGCGGCTATTTCCTTAAAGTGGGCCGGGTGGGAAAAATCGCCGGTACCGACAATATTGATGCCCTTGATTTTCGCCCACTTATCCATGTTCTCCAAAGTCAGTTTGGGCGAACAGGCACGGGCGTATTTGGAATGGGGATGAAGGTCGCAAATATACTGCATAAGTAATTGTATCCAGCACCACTTTTATTAAACAAATGAAATAATAATTAATCATTAGATGACAAAAGTGGTGCTGGATGTAGTTTAAACGATTTTGGGAAATAAATCCCGCACTACTTTTGTTGTTCAACGATTATTAACTACTCCATAGTTATCGATAACTAACACAATTATATAGTAAAATATCGTTTAACAAAAGTGGTGCGGGATAAAAAAAGGGTCGACTCGCTGTCAACCCTCATTGAAAAGTTAGCGGTAAAAACCGGTAAAAATGCCAAAGAGAATGATGGCCAACTTTTCGGAGTGAATCAGGAGGTGTTTGGTTTTGTCAACCGGTCCTGACCGTTCGCGGGCTTTGGTGTCCGCCAAAATCTCGGCTAAGTCGGGAATCAGGTCTTCCCTAATGACTGTTCCAACCAGCGAAGAAATGTCGCCCTCTTCAATGGGATGGGGTCGATAACCGCTGTCATGGGTGTAAAACTCCAACACCTCCGGAGGCACTGACCTATTGTTGACCACGGCAATATCTATTGGCCGGCCGGCATAACGATTAATCTCCTCCAGATGGCGCCGGGCATCCCAGTTGGTGGTTTGCCCCTTTTGAGAAAGGAGATTAACCGGACAAATCAAAGGAGCTTTGCTTTTGGCAATGGCTTCTTTTATCCCCCCGCTTAAAAGAACGGCCACTAAACTGGTCCGCAAGGAACCCGGGCCAATGACCAAAAAATCGGCTGTCTCGATTTCTTCCAGAACCTTGGCAGGAGCTTTAACGGCTGGTTGTAAAAACAGCTCCTTCATGCCGTCGGGGTCGTTTCGCTTGATAATGGCAAACTCTCCCACGGTATCGGTGCCGTCTTGATAGCGGGCGCCAATATCCGCATTTTCTTCTGCTGCCGGCAAAACCAAATGCTCCGGACGAATCGCCAACACCTCTCTTGAAGCCTCGATGGCTTTGATCAAAGAGCCACGGGAACGCTGGAAGAAAGCCAGAATGTTATTGCCGTGGCAACAACCTAATTCTGTCCGAAGATTCCACATTTCGGCTTCTCTCTTATCACCAGCCAAAGCCGTCATCACTTGGCGCAAATCGCCCAAAGCCGGCAAAGGATAGCCGATTCCTCCGAACGCCTCTCTCTGTTTGCCGGAGTAGCCGCCATTATCGGTAGTGCAAACTACCGCGGTAATGGCTAATGGCTTGTCCTGTAAACCGCTGAGAGTGTGGGCAGTACCGGTGCCACCGCCTAAAAAAACGACCTTCTTGTGTTGATCCACTAATATCTCCTTGAAAGTGAAAAGGACAATTAACTTTCTTTAAAACTTAAATGAATTTTATAATTCTGTCAAGTATCAAAACTCAATAATTTCTTTTATGACTTTAGCCATCTTTTCGCCATCATGAGTTAAAAGATGCGTCCATTTTTTAAACGAGCCAACTCGCTCTTTAACGGCTAAATTAATTTCTTCCTCTGACGGCAATAAATCGGTCTTAATGACTTTGATGTTAAGCGCCTCCAAGTCGCCATCCAAAACCGAGTGGGAATTAATCAGGCGGTAGTGCTTAAGCACCGGCTTGGGCGGAATTAGGTTATTAATAATTACATAACCCGGCTGGCGGCCAAGATAGCGGGCAACTTCCTTAACGTGGTCGGCGACGGTAAAGCCGTCGGTCTGGCCCGGCTGGGTCATTAAATTGCAGATATAAATAATGGGGGCGGCTGACGATTGAATGGCTTCTTTAATGCCTGTCGGCAACAGGGCGGCAATGATGCCGGTCCGCAGCGAGCCCGGACCAATGATCAGCCAATCAGCTTCCTGAACGGCCAAAACCACCCGGGGGCTGGCCTGGATTTTTTCCGGAAAAATCCTGGAGACCAGGGATTTTTCCCGGCGCGGCGCCAAAAACAATTCCGCGATCGCGGCGGAACGATTAAGTTCAATAATCTCCCACTCACCCGATAGCGCCTCGCCAGTTTCAAAACGGGCAACGATATTGGCATCCGCTTCGGTTGACGGCAAAACTTCGCCCTTGCTATTAAGCAAACTGCCTAAAACCCCAAAAGCGTCAGCCAAACTGTATCCCTCCAGCAAAAGTTCGGTTAAAAACCAGTTGCCCGGATTAAAGCCGGTGGGCAAAACGTCAAAACGCTTAACCATTGCCAGATCAGCGGCTAAGGACAGCAAGCACTGGCGGCCGTCGCCAACCTGCGGCGTGTTAAAGAGGTTCCTTAACTTGCCGCTGTGGCCGCCGTTATCGGTCACGGAAACAATGGCCGAAAGCTTTAAAGGAAAATCTTTTAATCCCTTAAGCAGGGCGGCCTGGCCAGTGCCAGCGCCTAGGCAAACTATTTTAAACTGGTCAGTCATAAAATTAATGATTATTCAAAATTTCCAGAATCTCTTTGGTTAACTGGCCGTTGGTGGCTAAAATTCTGATATTTTCTTTTTGCGGCGGTTCTAAATGAACAACTTCGCCGCCGGCTTCTTTAACCATTAAAAGAGAAGCGGCTTGATTATAAATAGTGCTAGTGCCGCTAAAATCAATATAAGCGTCAAAAGCCCCAATTGCCACCAAACACTGCCCTAAAGCGCCGATTCTGAAGGTTTCCACCTGTTTGGCCGCTCTTGCCAGCTCTTTGATCTTATCAAATTCGCTCCCAAAATGCTCATCTTTTTCTTCAGGCAGTTCCACAAAAAGATAGGCCTGACTTAATTCTTTAACACTGGAAACATGAATGGGCAAGCCGTTCAAAGTCGCCCCTTGACCGGCCTCAGCTAAAAATATCTGCTTGGCCGGCTGAAAATTCACCCCGCCCAACATTACTTGGCCATTAACTTGAAAAGTCAGGTTAATGGTGTAAATAGGAATATTTCTGGAAAAATGGCTCAGGCCGTCTACGGCCTTAACAAGCCAAACCGGTTCTTTGGACGTTAATAATTCCGGCTGATGGTTGCGGGGGGTAGCGATTTGATGTTCGGGGAACTTATTTTTAATGCCCGTAACAATTATTTCTTCGGCCTTTAAGGCAAAATTATCGGTAATGTAAGACGCTTCCTTGTCGTAAATATTCTTAAAGCTGTAAAACTTGTTTTCCAAATACAAACCCGCCTGACGGAGCAAACTCAGCATTAAACTTTTTACTTGTTCTAAGTCCTGCATAATTTTGACAATTTAGTAATATTTTTTGACCAATAAGTCCTCTTCTTTTTTAACAAAACCCAGCTTTTCGTACAAACGCCTAGCTACCGGATTAGCCGTGGTTAATTTTACCTGCTTTAAATTTTTGGCCTCGGCTAATTTTAATAATTCCGCCATTAACGCCTGGGCAATGCCTTGGCCGCGGTGTTTTTCAGCCACCACCACTTCCTCAACCCAACCAACTGCGCCTTTGGAAGGAATGGGATACCAGGCCAAGCCGGCAAAGCCGACAATGACGCCTTCAATTTCTGCCGCCAGATATTGAAAATTTTGCGGCGCGCTTAAAGCTTCCAGTCGTCTGGTCAGATTCTCCAGTTCAATAACATTTTGAGTGAGTTGTTTAATTAAAGGGGCAACTTGCGGCGCGTCTTCTTTTTTTAACTGGCGAATAAGCATAAATTATTTAATAATCTTTAACTCCTGGCCGACGGCGGTCAAAATTTCTATGGCTTGGTCTAAATCTGTTCTTAAATGGGCGGCAGAGATCTGAATCCGCAGCCGCGCCTGCCCCTCCGGCACCACCGGAAACCACAGGCCGACCACGTACAAACCTCTCTTTAACAGTTCTTGGCTCATCTTCTGGGTAATGGCGGCATCATAGGTCATAATGGGCACAATCGGATGATTCCCTTCAATAATTTTAAAACCGGCCGCTTTGATTTTCTCCCTAAAATAAAGGGTATTATCTTTTAACTTAATTAGCAAATCCGGCTGTTCTTTAAGCAGCTTAATGGCCGCAAGCGACCCCTGCACAATGGTCGTGGACAAAGAATTGGAAAAAGTATAGGGCCTGGCTTTTTGCCTTAAAAAATCAATCAACTCTTTTTTGCCGGCCAAAAAGCCGCCCCCGGCGCCGCCTAGGGCCTTGGAAAAAGTGCCGGAAAAAACGTCAATTTCACCCAAAACGCCCAGTTCTTCGGCGCTACCCCGGCCGGTTTTGCCGCAAACGCCCAAACCGTGCGAATCGTCAACAAACAGCAGGGCCTGAAACTTCTTGGATAACCCCGCTAGGCGAGGCAATTGGGCCAGCTCCCCTTCCATGCTAAAAACGCCGTCAGTGGCAATCACCTTAAACTGATACGGAGTGGTTGCATCTTCTGCCAGCATCTTTTCCAGTTCCACAGGGTTATTGTGCGGATAAATTCTTTTAACTAAATGGCTGCCCCTAACCAGCTTGAGCCCGTCAATGATGCTGGCATGATTAAGCTCGTCAGTATAAATGACGCTCGGCTTTTGCTCTTCGCCTCCCAGGGGAGTGAACAGAGCGGCAAAAAACGCTTCGTTGGCGGCAAAGCAGGAAGAGAATAAAATGGCGTCCTCGATCTCTAAAAAATCCGCCGCCGCTTTTTCCAGCTCCTGATGTAAAACCGTAGTGCCGGAAATAAAGCGGACCGAGGACAAGCCAAAGCCAAAATGGTCAAGAGAGGATTTGGCCGCAGCCACGATTTGAGGATGGGCGGCCAGTCCCAAATAGTTGTTGGAAGCAAACATTAAAACTTCCCTGTCGCCGACTTTGACCCGCGGGCCTTGAGCCGAAGTTAAAGACAATTCATTCTTAAATCTTCCCGCTTTTTTTAATTGCTCAACTTCGCTGGTCAAAAAATCTAATAACTCTTTCGTATACATAATGGTGATGATTTATAAATTGATAAGCATTCTCCTAACTTCCGTTAAGGACATAAAATAACTTTAAGACCGTCACCGCTCAAAAGCGCTTTAAATCCCTCCTCAAACCTCGCCAAAGGCAGCTGGTGAGTAATGATTTTATTTTTCAAAATCTCTTCGCTCAAACCGCCTTGGGTCAAAAGCGAGCGCATCAGTTCCCAGGTGTCAAAAATCCGGCGGCCGATAACGCCTTTAATGGTAACGCCCTTGAAAATAATTTCTTTGGAAAAATCAACGGGCAACTGGCCTGACGGCAGGCCCAGCAAAGCCAAGGTGCCGCCCATTCTGATATTTTTAAAAGCGTCATTAAAAGCGCGGTAAGAGCCGGACATTTCCAAAACTGCGTCCACGCCCGTTTGCCCTGTTTCTTTGTGAATGGTTTGAGCAAGTGCCTGACTGCCTTCTTCGCTGGCGACGTCAAAACAATAATCGGCGCCTAAGTTTTTAGCCAAAGGAAATTTGGTTCTTTCAAGCTTTTCGCTCGTCAATCCCCGACCGGGATCAGCAGCGTCAGTCACGAATATCTTGGCCGCGCCTAGCTTTTTGGCAACCGCTATGGCCATGAGGCCTTGGATGCCCAAGCCCAAAATCAAAACTGACTTGCCGGCCACTTCCGTTGACTGGACGGTATGGACGGCATTGCCAATCGCGTCCATAAAAGCGATGATTTCCGGAGGGATTTCGCCCTTGGCGAATAAAACCAAATTTTCCGCCGGCACCACCACGAATTCGGCAAAGGCGCCGTCCTGATGCAAACCCTTGATAAAAGTGTGGCGGCAAACATGCCCTTCGCCAATTAAACACTGATAACACCTGCCGCAAACAATGTGCATTTCAGCCGTTAAATAAAAATTATCTTTGATAAACGGCAGTAAATCAGAGCTCTCAATTAAATCAGCCGGCTGATGACCGGATAAAAAATCAGACACTTTTTGATTATGAAAATGCCGGCTGTAAAGCAAATCAACAATCTGTTGGCGGGCGTCTTCCCCCATCTCCACGAGCTCGCCGCAAAACTCATGGCCAATGGTAACCTCCGGCGTTTTTAAAGAAGACATGGAATTCTTTAAGGCCTCGGTGCCTTTGTAAATGGAAACATCTGTGCCGCAAATGGCCGCGTATTTCACCTTTAATTTAACCTCATTAGGTTTAGTAACTTGGGGTTCCGGCTTTTCCGCCAATGACAGGCCCTGGTACCATTCCTGGTCCAGCGCCGGTCTTTTTTTAATAATGGCTTTCATAAATGATTATTCCACCGTCACGCTTTTGGCTAAATTTCTCGGCTGGTCAATGGGGCAGCCGCGCTCTTTGGCAATAAAATAAGCCAGGAGCTGCAAGGGAATAACGGTTAAAATCGGATATAAAATCTCCAGAGTTTTAGGAATAAAAATAATTTCATCAGCTAACTCCCTTATTTTTTCATCGCCGGTTGTGGCGACGGCAATGATTTTCCCTTTTCTGGCCCTGACCTCGGAGAGATTGCTTAAATTTTTTTCGTAAACGCTGTCTTGGGGAATTAAAGCCACCACCGGCCAGCTTTCGTCAATTAACGCCAGGGGGCCGTGCTTGAGTTCGCCAGCCGGATAGCCCTCGGCATGGAGGTAAGAAATTTCCTTGAGTTTAAGCGCGCCTTCCAGGGCAATGGGATAATTTAATTTCCGGCCGATGAAAATAAAATTTTTGGACTGGCAATATTTTTTGGCGATTACCTCAATCTGCCCTTGATTTTTTAAAATGGCCTCCGCCTTTGCCGGCAGAAGCAAAAGTTCTTTAATGATTTCCTGGGCGCGCTCTTTGGTCAAGGAGCGCTGGCGCCCGAGAAGAATGGCGAATAAAACCAAAATCACCAGCTGGGAAACAAAGGCCTTGGTGGAAGCCACGGAAATCTCCGGCCCAATGTGGTTATAAACGCCGGCAGCGGTTTCTCTGGCAACGCTGGAGCCGACTACATTAACGATGCCCAGGGTTAAAGCGCCCAATTTCTTCGCCTGCTTAATGGCCGCCAAAGTGTCGGCGGTTTCGCCCGACTGGCTGATAGCCGCCACCACCGTGCCCGGCTCTAAAACCGCTTCGCGGTACCTGAATTCCGAAGCGTAATCAACTTCGGCCGGAATACCCACCTGGCTTTCGATTAAATATTCGCCGATCCGGCAGGCATAATGAGCCGTGCCGCAAGCCACAAAAATAAATCTTTTGGCTTGGGCCAATTTATCCATAACGTCAATTAAGCCGCCCAATTTAACATTGCCTGCTTCTAAAATAATCCGGCCGCGGACGCTGTCCTTAATCACCTGCGGCTCCTCCATAATTTCCTTAAGCATGAAATGTTCAAAGCCCCCCTTTTCCGCCTGTTCCAAATCCCAATTAACTTCTTCTGGTTGGTGATGATTCTTCTGGCCATCGGCTTTGATAATTTCATAACCCTGGCGGCTCAGAACAGCGATGTCGCCGTCCTCCAAATAAACCACTTGTTTGGTAAAAGGCAGCAGGGCGGAAACATCTGAAGCGACCAAATAATCGTTTTGCGGCAAAAGCCCGATAACCAACGGGCTGCCCAAACGGGCGGCCACGATTTTATCCGGTTCCTT
>MHKL01000015.1:11794-17145 GCA_001818835.1 Candidatus Komeilibacteria bacterium RIFCSPLOWO2_01_FULL_45_10
TCCTCTAAAATGCTGTTTTGATGATATTTTTCAATCAAATGCGCAAAAATTTCGCTGTCCGTTTCCGAAATAAATTGATGGCCGGCGGCCTTTAACCCTTCTTTTAATTCGCCCATGTTCTCAATGATGCCGTTATGGACAATGGCGATTTTTTTTTGGCAATCAAGGTGGGGATGGGCGTTTAAGTCAGTCGGGGCGCCGTGCGTGGCCCAGCGGATATGGCCTAAGCCAATAAAAGAATCGGGCTGATATTTTCCCAGCTCTTCTTGCAGCGCCCTAAGCTTCCCTTCTTTTTTAAACACCTTCAACTTTCGGCCGTTAATCAAAGCAACGCCGCTGGAGTCGTAACCGCGGTATTCCATCCGCTTAAGGCCTGCCAAAAGAATGGGGGAGGCCTGATTTTGACCAATATAACCGATGATGCCGCACATAAAATTAGAAAATAGAATCTAAAAATTAGAAAATAGAAATTCTTATGATAAGCTACGCCAGATATATTCAAACAACTGTTGCTGGGTTCTAAAAATCGCCTGATCTTCAATAATCAAACCCAAGGGTTGCTTTTCCGAATTTAAGGAAATCATCGCCACCTTGCCCGGATAAATTAAAATATAAGTTGGTGAGCCCTCCTGGACGGTTAAGGATTTGCGTTCCGAAAATTCCGCCGGCGTGCCGCTGTGGCCAATGGCAATCACCCGGACTTTAATTTTATTCTTGATTCTTTGGTTGGTAAAGGCGGGCCAGGCCTGATAAAGGCAGGGCCTGATGGTTGAGGAAGAAAAAACATGGTAGATCTTTTCCGTTGCGCAAAGGGTAATTTCCAAAACGTCGCTTAAAATTGTCTTGATGCCCGACAGGCCTTCGTAATACTTAACCGCCGGTTTTTCTCCCGCCCGCTGGTAAAGCGACTTTAGTTCGGGAATGATTTTGTTAAGATTGGCTTCCACTGCGCTCAAAGTCTGCCGTTTTTGCTCCAGGGCGCTTTTTAATTTTTCCGGGTCCTCGGCCGCAAAAAACTGCTTGGTGTCCTTATGATAAAAGCTGGCTAAGCCCAAATTCCTTAAAGATTTTAAAATGTCGTAAGTCGTGCCGCGATTAATGCCCGCCTTCATTGCCAAGCTTCTGACGGAGATTGGCCCGGCTTCCAGTAAAGCCAAATAAACTTGAATCTCTTTGTCATTCAGGCCGAATTGTTTCAAAATGGGGGTAATCTCCATAAAAAGATGCTTGATAAATTATTAAAATCATTATATAATGTTTATAATAATTGTCAATTTTTTTTCTACAATTTCTGTGGATAACTATATGATTTAGCTAACATTAGCTAAAAAATAATTATAAAAGTGTCAAAAAAATAATGAAAGTATTTCATTTGACTAAAAAAAACAATGACCTTATAATAAACCCCTCACCACTTTTTTCATCCAACAACTATTGAGTATCACCTTATTATTTTAGGAAGAACGTATTTTAAAATAATGGCAGAGTTTAATAAAAGTGGTGATGGGTAAACCCCTTGATATGTCTGATAAAAAAACAATTTTAGTGCTCACCAGCGGCGGGCTGTCACCGGCGCTAAACGCCACCCTTTACGGCGTCATTAAACAAGTCAGAAAATACCGCTGGCGAATTTTGGGCGGCATTAACGGCTGGATTTCTTTGGTGCAGCAGGGAAAAATCATTGACCTGACCAATTTGAAAGTTGAGGCCATTAAAAACCGCGGCGGCGACTTTTTGCGCTCCTCCCGCACCAACCCTTTTAAAATCCCGGGCGGCATAAATTTGCTTAAAGAAAAAATAAAAAAATACAGGATCAGCGGCATTTTGGCCATTGGCGGCGACGATACCTTAAAAGGAGCGTCCCAGCTCTTTACTAAAGAACATTTGCCAATAGTGGGCCTGCCGAAAACCGTTGACAATGATTTGCCTTTAACTTACTTTTCACCCGGCTTCCCCTCGGCCGCTTACTATGCGGCCAAGCTGGCCGCGGAAACCAAGGAAGATTCGGCCTATACTTTAAGCCGGGTTTTTATCATTGAAATGTACGGCGAAAAATCCGGCTGGCTCGCTGCGGCCGCCGCTTTGGGCGGCGTCGATCTGGTGATTCCGCCGGAATGGCCGTTTAAGTTAAATGATATTCTGAAACTCATTCAACAAAAATATGAAAAAAACGGCAACTACTGCGTCGTTGCCCTTTCCAAAGAAGCTAAAATTTCCGGCTTGAAAAGTTTGGCCGACACTCAACCCGATGATTTTAACAATCAAAGGCGGGAATTCATCAGCTTGGCTTTAAAAGAAAAAATCGAAAGCCGCCTGGGCCTAAGCGCCAAAATCATTATTCCGATGAACTACGTGCAAAGCGGCGAACCGATTAAACTTGACTGGGAAATGGGAGTGCGGCTCGGAAAAAAAGGAGTTGATTTAATTAAAGAAAACCGGCTGGGGCAAACTCTGGCGATTGACTTTAAAAACAACCGCTTCGCCCTCAGGCCCGTTTCCTTAAAAATATTTTCCCAAGGCATTAAGAAAAAAATGCCCGCCTCTTTCTTTAACAAAAAAACCATGCTGCCGACGGAAAAATACTTTAAGTACCTTAAGACCTTAATCGGCAATTTCCAATTCATTGATAAAAATTACCAAAAACTCCAACAAATAATCAGTAAAAAAATGAGCTGAAACCTAAGTTTCAGCTCTATCGTTGTTCTTGGGGAGTTCGGCAATCCTGAGGATTAGGCGCTTTGCCTCCTCAATTTGCTCCAAAGACAACGGATCGGACTGGAAGTGGGTGATGCTGAAGAATTCCTCCAAAAGCGGCCCTGACTCCTTCCTGGATGAAGCCAACAAGCAGGCGATTGTTCTTAGCTGATGAAAATCCCTAAAAGTTAAGGACTCCACCTTGCCCTGAATTTCAGTAATAGAATCGAAGCAGAGGCGCGGCCGCAGTCCGCCGACCAGGTCAACGATCTGCTTGCCCAATTCCAACTGATCGGTATCTCGCAAGAACTGGATAAACAGCCTGATGGCTGGCAGTCCCAAGACGGGGTTGGCGCGAACAATATGCATCCAGAGAGTCAAAATGATCACGCTTAAATCAAAATGCCTTTGGATGCCCAGTTGCCTGACCGTTTCGTCAGTGGGCTCTGGTTTTTCGATGGTGTAGCCACCCACAGGCGACCAGAGTTTTGGCGGAAACAAATCAATCATCCTTACCACAACATCAGCTTCTTGAAAGAAGACAAAGTTGCGTAAGGCCGCGTCAAGGCCGATGCTTAACATATAAGCGCCCTGGCCATTAACCGCCCGGAATAGTGGAGAGATGCAGTCCCTTAATAACGCCTTGATGACAGGCTTGGCCTGCTCTAAAGACATTCCTTCTATGGCGACGGAAACTGTTCTGCCCCCATAATCTTCCAGTTGGACCAAATACCCGCTGTCCAGCTTTTCAATGAACTTAATGCCTGTGGAAATAGGCAAACCGATTGCTGAAAGGCCAAAATAGTATTGATGCAATTCACGGAGAATTTCTTCTAGAATTAACCCTCTCTTCTCCATGAGTATCTTAGCTACAATGACCTTTTCATCCTTCCTTCTGTAAAGAATGACTAAACGGTTGAGCCGTTCATGCCACTCAATCAGTTCAACCTTATATTCTTCAAAAGGCAAGAATATTTTTGAACCGGCCGCAATTTCCCCTTTGGCAATGCGCTGGTAAATCTCTTGCAAGGCGATTCTCCTTATTTTAAGTAAAAATGAACTAATTAATGTATCTTAATGACTATTTTTTATTTTGTCAAGATCGGAACAAAAACAAAAAACGGCGGTTGATTCCGCCATTTTTTAATTCAATCCATTAACCTCGGCACTTACCTACGCTTGCATGGCATAAGCCATACTACCATCGGCCTTGAGTTGCTTAACGGTCGTGTTCGGAATGGGAACGAGTGTGGCCAACTCAGCAGAAGCACCGAGATTAATGAATTGAATTTCTACTTAGGAAAGATTTCTTTGGGATAAGGCAATCTAAAAGTGTCTGGTGAAAGCAGAAAAATAAAAACAATAATAGCCGCCACCATTAAAAAAAGCAAAACTAACTGAACGCTACCCTGCCAATCTTTCATCATAAAAGACATTCTATCAGATTTATGGGAAATGAACAACCCTGAAGTAGAGCCTCGCTTCGCTTGGCTCACTTCAGGGCAAGCCCTTCTATAAAAGGGCTTGCTGATTCTCTAAAACCAATTCTCCTTTAAATTGGTGGTTACATTGGCCGATTAGTACCGCTCGGCTGAACCCCTTACGGGGCTTACACCTGCGGCCTATTAACCTTGTAATCTCCAAGGGGCCTAAATAACGAATCCTCATCTTGCAGACGGCTTCACGCTTAGATGCTTTCAGCGTTTATCCAAACCGAACATCGCTACCCGGCAATGCCACTGGTGTGGCAACCGGTCCACGAGTGGTTCGTCCTTCCCGGTCCTCTCGTACTAGGGAAGGGCCTGCTCAAGATTCTAATGCCCGTGGCAGATAGGAGACCGAACTGTCTTACGCATGTTATTCCGTTATTACTAACGGCATAGACTATACCTTCACCCTTCTTACACATTTTATAAGTTAGGGGCTGACGTTTGATAGATTTCTTTAAAAATCTCTTGTCTTGCAAATAATCTATCTCACCCTGCCTAGATTGACAGGGATCAGTCGTTACGGGGGTACAGCTTATGTTGCCTTAAATACTCTTTCAGCTTAACTGAAGTATTGGTTCTTTTCTTTGAATAATTAATCACTGCAAATTTATCCACTAATTCAGCCGCTTGGATAAACCTAGTTAAGCGGAAACTGCCATTAAGCAGTTTATCAATTTGAAAAGCCAACTTAACGTGTTCCTTCTTAAGCAGTATATAAGGCCTCAATAATTTCAAAATCTTTATTACCGGCTTAATTCCAACAATGGTATATTCTGTCATATCATCGTTGCGATTACGAATATAACCTGAGCTGAAAATGTTTTTTAACCATTCCAGATGATATCTATTTTTGGTCTTTTGATAAAAGACGATACTGGCTCTTATCTGGAAACCATAATGATAATCTTTCCGGCTGATTAACTGAAACATAATGCAGCCATCGCCGTCTAAAAATCCGGCTATATAAGATTTTACTGTAGACGAAATTATTGACACAAACTTGTACCTTCCCACGGTATTGCCCTCTAAAAATTCGATCTTTTTTAGTAGGGTTTCACCGTTATGAGTCAGTGCTCTAATATCATATTTCTATGATATAACGCAATGTAATTTACGTTCTGAACCCAGCTCGCGTACCGCTTTAATTGGCGAACAGCCAAACCCTTG
>MHKL01000016.1:0-1252 GCA_001818835.1 Candidatus Komeilibacteria bacterium RIFCSPLOWO2_01_FULL_45_10
GGCTTATCAAAAATAAAATCAAATTTACTCATTGCTTTATTGTTAATTATCTACGCCATCCCGCAATTTTTCATGCCGGAAATTTTGCTGATGGTTAATCTTTGAAAGGATTGCTCATGGTTAACAACGCCACCCGGGGCCAGGGTCTTTTGGAGAATTTTTTAGCCAAAAAGCGGGCTAATCTGGCAAACAAGCTGATCCCGGATAATTTGCGCGCCGGCAGAATCCTTGACTTGGGCTGCGGCTCTTACCCTTATTTTTTGACCCAGACCCGTTTCCAGGAAAAATACGGCTTGGACTATTCTTTAAAGGAGGAAAATGAAGGGAATGGGCTGATTCTCAGAAATTTTGATTTAGCCGGCGGCCAGCCTCTGCCTTTTCCCGACAATTTTTTTTCCGTTGTGACAATGCTCGCAGTTTTTGAACATTTAGCGGATCAGCCATTAAATTTTATTTTAAAGGAGATTAAGAGAGTGTTAAAAAGCGGCGGCCGGTATATTTTAACCACGCCTCATCCGCGTTCTGATAAAATATTAAAAATGCTGGTTTCTTTAAAATTAGTGAGCGCCGTGGAAATTGAGGAACATCAGCGTCTTTACGGCCATGAGGAAATTGCCGCCATCCTTAAAGCCGCCGGTTTTTTGGAGGAGAAAATGCGTTTTGGCTATTTTGAATGTTTTTTAAACAATTGGGCTTATGCTGACAAGGACTGAACGGCCAAAAATTTTATTTTTAATAAATAATTTCGGCGTGGGCGGCGCGGAAAGGGTTTTTTTGAATCAGATTAATCATTTGGACAGGGAAAAGTTTGAGATAACGCTGGCCACCGTTACCCAGGGACAGGGCGATGATTTTTTAGGCCGGATTCAATTGCCGCCGGAAAAAATCGTTTGTTTTAATTTTAAAAGATTTTGGGATTTTGCCGCCTGGCAAAGGGCCGTTAAGTTTGTCCGCCAAGAGCGGTTTCACATCATTTACGCCACCATTAATTTTGCCAATTTGGTGGCCAGGGGACTGTCGTTTTTTGCGCCGGACGCCAAAATTATCATCCGCGAAACCAATATCGCGACGGTTAAAAGGCGGAAGGACAAGTTAGCCGATAAATTGCTCAAAAGCCGCGTCAGCCGCGTGGTCGCCAATTCTTCGGCAGTCAAAGAATCTTTGTTGAATGAGATTAAATTAGATGAAAAGAAAATTGCCGTTATTCCCAATGGCGTGGATTTGGAAAATCGGAAATTATTAGATAAAAAAC
>MHKL01000016.1:1310-9228 GCA_001818835.1 Candidatus Komeilibacteria bacterium RIFCSPLOWO2_01_FULL_45_10
TGGTTGATAAGCATCAGCAACGGGACATTAAATTATTGCTGGTGGGCGGCGGTTCTTTAATAAAACCTTTGTCTTTGCTGGCAGCCGAATTGGGCATCACGGACAAGGTGATTTTCTGCGGTCAGCATCCCGACCCCTCATCTTTTTATCAAATGGCCGATTTGTTTATTTTGCCTTCCTTGTGGGAAGGTTCGCCCAATGTTTTGCTGGAAGCAATGTCCTGGGGCTTGCCGGCCGTGGCCACGGCCGTGGGCGGCGTCGGAGAAATTGTTAAGGACGGGGAAAGCGGTTTAATTGTCAGACCTAAGGATGTTGCCGGTCTGGTTCAGGCGATTTTAAAGCTTAAAAGCGAACCAAACCTGGCTAAAAAGTTTGGTGAAGCGGCAAAAAAAACCATTGAGAAAAAATACAGCTTAAAGAACAACCTCGAACTTTTAGAAAATTTATTTTTTGATGTTTTGAAATAGTTAACAATATCATTAAAATTAGCAATTTTTTCGCTGCGGAACTCCCCCTAGACTCCCCCGCTAGCGCGGGGTTCGCTCGGAGTCAAACAGGTCCTCGCTTCAAAAATTGCTAATTTTAACGAATTAATATGTGCGGCATCAGCGGTTTTAACCGTCAAAATGAGAACGCCATTAAAAAAATGGTTGCCGGCCAAAGGCATCGCGGTCCTGACGACCAAGGTTTTTTTGTTGATGAAAAAGTGAGCTTGGGACATAACCGGCTAGCGATTATTGATTTAAGCCCAGGCGGACGGCAGCCCATGATTAGTTCTGACGGCAGCGTGCAGTTGATTTTTAACGGCGAGATTTACAATTACCAGTCGCTTAAAAAAGAGTTGTTGTCTTTGGGCTATGTTTTTAACAGTCAGTCCGATACGGAAGTGATTCTTAACGGTTATCTGGCCTGGGGCCTGAAGGTTTTGGAAAAGTTAAGGGGGATGTGGGCCTTGGCCATTTATGACCGAAAGAAAAATCAGCTGATTTTATCCCGGGATTTTTTCGGCGTTAAACCCTTGGTTTATTATTTAGACGGCGAGCAGCTGATTTTCGCTTCCGAAATTAAGACCTTAATCGGCCAGCTTAAGGGTTTGGAACTGAACCGCGAGGCCTATGCTTTTTATTTCGGCCTGGGTTACTGGCCGGCGCCGGCCACGTATCTCAAAAATGTTTATCAGCTCTTGCCCGGCCAGATTTTAATTTACGATTTTAAAAACCGGCAGGCGAATTTTCAGACCCTTGATTTTTTCGGCCCGCCGGCGAGGGCGGAATATTTGTCTGATGAAAAAGTCCTGCTTGAAAAGTTGGAGGAGGTTTTAACGGAAAGCGTGGCCGCGCATTTTGTGGCGGATGTGCCGGTGGCTTTGCTCCTTTCCGGCGGCACGGACTCGGCGCTCTTGGCCGTTTTGGCCAAAAAAGCGGGCTTTAACCCTTTGGCTTTTAATTTGGAAATTTTTGGTAAAACCGATTCAACTTATGCCCGCGCCATCGCTCAAAAAACGGGCTTGACGTTAAAACCGCTAATTTTGGAAAAGGCAAAGATGGATCGTTTAAGCGAAGAGGTTTGGGAGCTTTTAGACGAGCCGTTTGCCGATACGGCCATTTTCCCCACCACGGTTTTGTTTTCTCAAGTGGCGCAGGAGGCCAAAGTGGTTTTATCAGGTGAGGGCGGGGACGAGCTTTTTGGCGGCTATCTTAGGCAGCGCCAGTATCTGGGGAAAATTTGGCGGGGAAAATCCGGCTCAATGGTTGAGGTACTCAACCAGCTGGCGGCCGGCGAAAATTTATTTTCCCAGTCAATTATTAACCCTTTTTTAAAAAGATGCTCGGCTTTAAGCCCGGATTTAGTCAATCAGTATTTGGAAACAACAGCTTTGGCTCATTTGCCTAATTTGCGGCCGGCTTTAAGCGGTTTCTTAAGGAAATTTTACAAAAGTTATCCTGCCGAGGCGCATAAAAATTTACCGTTGTTTTTTGACCGCTATCTTTATCTGCCTAATGATTTAATGTATAAGGGCGACATCAGCGCCATGCATTTTTCCCTGGAAGTCAGGGTGCCTTTCGTGGATAAAATGGTTTGGCAGTTCGCCAATCGGTTTATTTCTCCCGAGCATTGCTTTTCCAAGAAATATCAGGGCAAGTATCTTTTGAAGCAAATTCTTTTGAAATATCTGCCGGCGGATTTGGTTTTCCGGAAAAAAGAGGGATTAAGCTTTCCCTTGCTCCAATATTTGACCGATAAAATGTTTGCTCAGCTTAAAGCGGCTATTGATTTTACCTTAACCGAAGCCGGCGACTTGGGGCTTAAGCCGACTTTGCTTAGAAGGTTGAAAAATGACGGCTACCTCAAGCTTTTCATTAAAAAATACCCGCGTTTTGTTTTTGCCTTGCTGGCCAACTACAAAATTTTGGAGAAATATAAAAATCATCTTAACTTAACAAAATGAAAATTGTTTATCTGGCCAATGCCAGAATCCCGACGGAAAAAGCGCACGGCCTGCAGATTATGAAAATGTCCGAGGCCCTGAGTGATTTAGGGCTCAAGCTGACTTTGGTGGTTCCCCGGCGGGCCAATAAAATTAAAGAGGACCCTTTCAGCTACTACGGGGTCAGGGAAAATTTTTCCATTGCCAGGATATTTTGTTTTGATTTTAATGTTTTCCATTGGCTGTCCGGCCGGCTGACTTATTTTTTCAGGACTTTTGTTTTTTTATGCCGTCTCTTGTTCAATCAAACGATTAAGGAAGCGGAAATCATTTACAGCCGGGAAATGTTTTCGGTTCTGCCGCTTTTGATTTTTGGTAAAAAGATTTTTTACGAAATGCACGATTATCCGGCCAAAGGCCGGAGCTGGCAAAAGTTTTTTCTTAAAAAAGCCAAAGGCATCATTGCCACCAATCACTGGAAAAAAGAGAGTTTAATCAGGGATTTTCATTTGGCGCCGGAGAAAATTTTGGTTTCTCCCAATGCCGTTGATTTAAAAGAGTTCAGTAATTTGCCGGATAAAACGGCCAGCCGCGCTCATTACCAGATTCCTCAAGATAAAATGTTGCTGGCTTACATCGGCCGGTTAAAAACTCTCGGCATGGCCAAGGGCATGGAAACAGTGCTGTTGGCTTTTAAGGAGGCCTTAAAAACTAATTCCAATCTCTTCCTGGTTTGCGCCGGCGGCGAAAGAGGGGAAATTGATTATTATCAAAATCAAGTCGCATCATTGGGTTTATCCGGCAGCGTGAAATTTTTGCCCCACCTGCCTTTTAACCGCGTTAAAGAATATTATAGTTTGGCCGATATTTTTCTGCTGCCCTATCCGAAAAACGACCATTATAATTTTTACATGTCCCCGTTAAAGCTTTTTGAATACGCCGCCTGCCAAAAGCCGATGATTTGCTCGGATTTGTCTGCCATCAGGGAAATTTTTTCCGAGTCCGAAGTCAATTACTTTGTGCCGGGCAATCCAGCGGATCTTCGGGAGAAAATTTTGGCGCTGGCCAAAAGCGGGGAAAAGCGGCAACAGTTGGCCGTTAACGCTTTCGCAAAAATCCAGAACCAGACCTGGCCCAAGCGGGCGGAAAAAATCATTGATTTTATTAACCAATTGCGGTAAAATATATCAAATATGGGCGCCATTATTGATTATTTTAAAGGTTTAAATTACGATTTTTGGCTGATTGTCGGGTTTTTCGGCCAGTTTGTATTTTTTTTGCGTTTTGTCATCCAGTGGTATTTTTCCGAAAAAGCCAAAAAAAGCGTTATCCCGATTTACTTTTGGTATTTGAGCATTTTTGGCGCGCTGATTATTTTGGTGTACGCCCTGGTCAGAAAAGACCCGGTTTTCTTTGCTGGCCAGCTTTTAGCCATTTTAATCTACGGCCGCAACCTTTATTTGACGAAAAAAGAAAAATTGCCGCCGGTAATTGACTAATTTAAATTTATGAAAAAACTATCGGTGATTATTCCCGTTTACAATGAGGCGGAAAACGTCGGGCCGCTTTACGGCGAATTAAAGCAAGTTCTAGCGGGCATCATGGCTGAGCCGGAAATTATTTTTATCAATGACGGCTCAAGCGACAACACCTTGGAAAAATTAAAGGAATTGAGCAACGTCAAAATCGTCAATTTTAGAAAGAATTATGGTCAGACCGCTTCGCTTCAGGCCGGTTTTGATTTGGCTGAAGGCGACGTTATAGTCAGTTTGGACGGCGACGGCCAAAATGACCCAGCGGACATTCCGCTTTTGCTGGCAAAACTTAATGAAGGTTATGACGTGGTTTGCGGCTGGCGGTGGCAGCGCCATGATTCATTTTTAAAAAAATTTGTTTCTGGCGGCGCGAATTTTTTAAGGAAAATTTTTGTGAAGGATAATGTTCATGATTCGGGATGCACCTTAAGAGCTTACCGGCAGGAAGCGGTTAAAAGTTTGGAATTGTCCGGCGAACTTCATCGTTTTATCCCGGCGCTAGTCCAGTTAAACGGCTTTAAAGTCACCGAGCTTAAAGTCAATCATCGGCCAAGGTTGCAGGGCGTTACCAAATACAGTTACGGCCGCGTCTTAAAGGGCCTGATTGATATTATCAGCGTTTGGTTCTGGCGGAAATATGCCGGCCGGCCGCTGCATTTATTTGGCGGCATTGGCCTGATATTAATTATGGCTGGGCTGGTTTTAGGCCTGTATTTGTTTATAGCTCGGTTACTTGGTTACCTCACTCTTTCCGATAAGATTTGGCCCTTAGTTGACGTTTTAATGATTTTAAGCGGCATTCAGTTGTTTGTTTCCGGCATCATTGCCGATATTGCCGTCAAGGGTTTTGATCGCTCCAGCCGGAAAAAACCCTATGCCATTAAAGAAATAATTGAACAATAAGATGACGGAACAATTTATCCGCGCCGGTGAATACGTCTCCAAGGGAGATTATCATCGCGTTCTTTGCAAAAACTGGCCTTATCTGCCGGTTTATTTGGAAAAAATAAGATGGGTGAAAAAGTTTTTGGACAGTTTTCCCAAAGACAAGAAAATTTTGGATGTGGGTTGCGGCGAGGGTCTTTTAGTTCAGGAATACGCCGAGCGGGGATATCAGATTAGTGGTTTGGATTTAAACTATCAGAACGTTTGGGTACGGCAGGGAGATTTGCTTAATTCTAGGTTGCTTGACGAATCGTTTGACCTGATTTTATGTCTGGACGTTTTGGAGCACCTCTCTTTTTTTGAGCAGGAAAAAGCTGTCAAGGAAATTAGTCGGTTGCTTAAAAAAGGCGGTCAGATTCTTTTTTCTTTGCCCAATCTGGCCCATTTTGCTTCTCGACTTTCTTTTTTGTTTCTTGGGCGGCTGATAAGAACTTCTCAAATTGAGCGTCATCCGGGCGACAGACCCGTCGCTGAATATTTAAAGCTGTTAAAAAATGATTTTAAAATTAAAAAAAGAAAAGGATTGTTTCCCACTTATCCTTTAATAGCCGTTTTTACTTCTAAGTTTCCCGGCAGGGTAATTTGGTGGCATAAAATCGTCAACCGGCTGCTGGCTTATCCTAATTGGTGTTTTGTTAATTTAATTTTGGCGAGAAAAAAGTAAATGGCCAAACAGACGAAAATATTTTTATTATCCATCGTCGTCGCCGGCTTACTGTTGCGGCTTTTTTCTTTAAATTACGCTTTGCCCATCAGGTTTTACGGCGATGAATACGTCCATCTGGCCAACGCTTTAAAAATGCTGGAGGCCAAAACCGCTTTTCTTGATTTTAGCTACTTGCCTAATCTATTTGCCTATTTGTTAATACCTTTAATTACGCTTTACGGATTTTTGGGGGCGATTTTCGGTTATTTTGAAGGTCTGGCCGGATTTCGGGAATACGTTATTTTAAACAGCGAGAATCTGTTGATTCTTTCCCGTCTTATCAGCGTTTTTTTCGGCGGTTTGACCGTTTATTTCATTTTTAAGATTACCAAGGAGTTTTTTAACGAGCGGGCCGGTTTGCTAGCCGCTTTGATTCTGGCGATTTTACCGCTGCATTTAATCCAGTCGCAGTCCGGCCAGTTTTGGAACCCGCTGACCTTTTTTATTTTGGCGGCTTTTTATTTTTTGTTTAAGTTATTTCAGACCGGAGAAAGACGCTGGTATTTTTGGTCAGCTTTATTCATCGCGTTGGGCTTTGGCACGGGGATTTATTCCCTGATAGTTTTGCCGTGGTTTTTCCTGGCGCATTTTTTGTTTGTCAGAAAAAATCAGCGGCCGTTTTGGTCAAAAGATTTTATTTTCAGTTCTTTGCTGTTTTTGGCGGTCGTTGCTTTTTTTGCCTTCAGCAACAGTTACGCGACCATTCGTCAATTAGGCCGGGGGTTGGGGACGGTGTTGGACGCCGTTGGTTTGTCTTTGCCTTTGTCCGAAATTGCCGCGGCTCATCAGAACAATAATTTTTTTGCCGTTTTGAAAAATATTGCCGTGGTTTTGTGGTTTAATTTTTATCACCTTTTGCCTTTAATTTTTTGGGGCTGGTGGGAGCTGGTGAGAAAAAAGGAGTGGTGGCGCAATTTTTCCAATTACATTTTATTTTTATTCCCTTTAGCTTACATTTTGGTTTCCGCCATGGTTTTTAATAAAACTCCGGATCGTTACGTTTTACCGGTAATGCCGTTTTTAGTCATTGTTCTGGCTTATGCTTTGGACAGAATTTTTTATCATTTCCCGTTAAAGCCGTTTTTTAAAACCGTTTTACTCGTCGTTGTTTTGGCGCCGCAGATTTATTTTACTTTAAGTTACTCGGAAAAACTTTTAAAAACCAATACCTATCTTTTGGCCAAGAATTGGCTGGAAAAAAACGTTCCGGCCGCCGGCCGCTTGGTTTTGGATAACAGCGAGCGCCTGTATTTAACCGCCAGTCAGGAAAGCTTAAAACTGCAATTGGAGCATCGGCCGGCGGCTTTGGATACCCGCGACCGCTATCTTTTGACGCTCACAGGCGAAAATTATCCCCAGCCGTCTTATTTTATTTACCGTTTGGGCGATTTAAAATTGAACGAAATTAAAACCGAAGATTTTCGGGCCGATTATTACCTCATTACTTTTTATAATACCGTACCAGCCAATCTTTCAGTTGATGCCGAAAGAGACCGTTTACTGGCCAGTTACGAAAAAAAATTGGTGCAGAAATTTTATCCCACCAAAAAAGAGTTTTTAGATGCCCCAATTACTCCCGTTTGGGATGATTTGGAAAATAGTTTTCAAACTCTTTGGTTCAGCGAACGTTTGGGGCCGCGGATTGAGTTGTATCAATTAATCAAAAAATAGTTTCATGACCGAAAAAATAAAAATCGCCTGGTTTGCTGACGACATTGACCGGCGGGCCAAAGGCACGGCCACTTACAGCCGGCAATTGGTGACGGAACTGGCCACCCGTTTTAGCGACCAGGTGGATCTGACTTTAATCCACCGCAATGGCAAATGCGTTAATCCGGTCTGCCGGCTGGCCAAAAATATAACCATCAAGACCTTTAAAACGCCGTTTTTCCAGGGCACTTTTTCCTGGTTTTGGTATTTTTTAACCGGCCGGGAAAAATTTGACGTTTTCCATTCGCCCCGGCCCAATTTGTATCCGTTTTTCTTTTTAAGCAAATTAAGGGGCAAAATTAAAAAGTTTGTCGTTACCTTGCATGGCGCGCCCGATAAAGATACGCCCCGCCTTTACCGGCCGGGCGGCAGCTGGTGGGGCTGGCACATTAAGTATCTGGCCAAGTATTTTGTGGACATGTTTTTGGGCGACTCCCAAATCGGCCAAAAGCAAATCATTGATTATTACCGGATTAATCCCAAAAAAGTCGGTTATTTTTTTCTTGATTCCGCTGATGGCTTCCGCCAGTTTTCGCTTGAAGAAAAAGCCACGGCCCAAAAGCGCCTGGCGGAAAGATACCACATTAAGCCGCC
>MHKL01000017.1:0-1541 GCA_001818835.1 Candidatus Komeilibacteria bacterium RIFCSPLOWO2_01_FULL_45_10
ACGAAGCGGTTAATGTTAATGAAGAAACTCCGGTCGAACCCCCAGATGAGAATATTAATCTTAACCAACCGGCTAATGTTGATTCAGACCTCGATGGATTAACCGATGAAGAGGAAAGCGCTTTAGGCACTGATCCTAGTGAACCGGACAGTGACGGCGACAATCTTTTTGACCGTGAAGAAGCGCGGGTCTATGAAACCGACCCCCTAAATCCGGACACGGACAGCGACGGTTATTTGGACGGCACGGAAGTGTCCGGCGGCTATAATCCCAAAGGTGCCGGCCGTTTGCTGGAATTAAATTTGGAATAACTTAACCAAAATTTATTATAATGTTTACTCCCCCAGACGAATCTCCAGTTGCCAGCCAGGCAGATGAAGAAATAAAAAGCGAGGCGTTTTCTGCCGGCGGCGAAGGAGAAGTCAGTGAAGCCGATATTCATACCATGCCCGGCCAATTTTTAGAGGCGAACATTCCTAAAAAACGCGGACAGGTTAATTGGTTGATTTTAGGTTTGGTGATTTTCGTGGCTTTGGGCGCGATTATCGTGACCGTGGTGCTGTTTATCGGACGAGCAGGGGAGCCGGCAACCTTGGTCAATCTTAATGAAGAGTCCGTCAATGTGAATGAAGAGGATGAGGAGGATATTAATGCCACTACCACTTTGCCTTTACCGCCGGAAAACGCCAATGTTAATCAGAATTTATCGTCAGCCGAAGGACGCGACCAAAAGCGCCTAGAGGACATTGCTTCTTTACGCACCGCTCTGGCCCTTTATTTTGGGACTTATCAGCTTTTTCCCACTTCTTTGGAGGGTTTAACAGGCGAATTTATTGATGAAGCGCCAATGGATCCGACCACCGATGAGGCCTATGTTTATGAAGTTGACGATGAACGGCTGATTTACGTTTTATTCTTCAGTTTGGAATCAGGCGGCCGGTGGGGCGTAGCCAATCTGCCGGCTAACGATTATTACGCCTCCAGCGAAGGCGTTTTTCCGGTCAGCGAAGCGCTTAATGAAAATACCAACGCCAATGAAAATACCAACGGTTCAGTGCCGTCAGTGCCGTCCTCTCCTTTGGCAACGCCGACCAAGGGTTTGGACTCGGACGGCGACCAGTTAACCGACATTGAAGAAAATCTTTATCAGACCAGCGCCACTTTGGCCGATACCGACGCGGACGGCTATACCGACGCGACGGAACTTTTAAGCCACTTTGATCCCAAAACGGCCGGCGGCCGGCTGATCAATTCCGGCTTGATTGACGTTTACCAGAATCCGAATTTCAATTACTCCACTTTTTATCCTTTGGCTTGGGCGGCCAGGAGTTTGACTACCACCAACAGCGAAGTGATTTTTACGGCCACCACCGGCGAGTTTATAGAAATTCTGGTGCAAAGCAATCCCTTGGCCCAGTCCGCTTACCAATGGTACTTAACCCAAAATCCCTCGGCTGATACCGCGAGCTTGAAAAATGTCACGGTCGCGGGCTTGCCGGCTATCCAAACGGCCGACGGCCTAACCACCTATCTGGCAGCCG
>MHKL01000017.1:1548-7736 GCA_001818835.1 Candidatus Komeilibacteria bacterium RIFCSPLOWO2_01_FULL_45_10
TGTTTACATTCTGGCTTATAATATCGGCGCCCAGACGCAAATGAATTTTTACACCACCTATCAATTATTTATCAAGAGTTTTATTTTCATTAACTCAAATAACCAATAACCAAATTCCAAGTAACAAAAAAATCTCAAATCACAATTACCAAATTACAAACCAGTTTGGAGATTGGGATTTTCCGCCAAAGGCGGATCGGCCTTTGGCCGAGATTATTGGCCCGCCCCGCTTCGCGGAGCGAGGCCGGGGGTATTTTTTGTAACTTGCCACTCGGCCGTGAGCTCGTGGCCGAACGGGGATTTGTATCTTGGGATTTATTTATGATTTATTAAGTATTAATTTTATATGTTCAAAGTAGAAGTTAATTATCAAGTGAAAGTCAAGCGCCTCCCCCAGGGGCTTTTTAAAAATGCCGGCCGGAAATTAGTTAAATTTTTGAAATTGAAGAAAAGCTTTAATCTTTCCGTGGCTTTAGTCAGCCCGCAAGCCATCAGGCGGCTGAATAAAAAGTATCGCGGGCAAGACCAGGTGACCGATGTTTTGTCATTTGCGAAGGTTAATGAAATCGTCATTTGCTATCAGCAAGCCAAAAAACAAGCCCAAGAACGCCGCCAAACCGTTCAAAAAGAGATGAGCTTTCTTTTTATTCACGGTTTTTTACATCTCTTGGGCTATGATGACCGGACAGCCAGTGGCGCCAGCAAGATGAATGAGATAACCCGGAGAGTCACTGAATAACTTTTTTGTTCAAAGTGTGGAAAAGTTTTTTTCATTGCCAAAAGATTTATTTCCTATTATAATAAAGGGTAGATAACCTTTCTAGCAGAAAAAATGGCCCAACCAGATATTATTACCGGTTTAGACATCGGCTCAAGTAACATTAGAGCCGTAATTTTAGAGCGCGAAAGCGGCGGCGGCGGTTTTAGCGTCGTGGGCGCGGCCGAGAGATACGCCGAAGGCGTGGCCAAAGGCATGGTGACCAATATCGAGGACTTGGTTTCCTCGCTCGCCGAAGTTTTAGAGCAGGCGGAAAGAATGACCGGCTTTGGCATTGAGCGGGCCGTGGTCGGCATTTCCGGCACCCACATTAAAACCCTGGAATCGAGCGGCGTGGTGGCCGTTTCCAAAGCGGACAAAGAAATTACCGAGGAAGATGTTGCCCGGGCCATTGAAGCGGCGCAGGCCGTGGCCACCCCGGCTAATTATGAAATTTTACATGTCATTCCCAAGGATTTTGCCATTGATAATCAAACCGGCATCAAAGACCCGGTGGGCATGACGGGCGTCAGGCTGGAAGTTTCCGCCCAGATTGTCATGGGGCTCTCGGCCCAGATTAAAAATTTAACCAAATGCGTTTACCGGGCCGGCGTGGATATTGACGATTTGGTTTTTGGGATGTTAGCCTGTGCTGAAAGCACTTTAACCAAGAAGCAGAAAGAGCTGGGTGTGGCCTTAGTGAACGTGGGCGCTCAAACAACCAGTTTGATTGTTTACGAGGAAGGCGATGTTTTGCATACGGCCGTGATCCCGGTCGGCGCCAATCACATCACCGCCGATTTGGCCATCGGGCTAAGGACCTCTTTTGAGACGGCCGAAGCGATTAAGCTGGAAGCGGCGTCGGCTGACCTTAAAAAGGTCAGCAAGCGGGACGAGATTGATTTGTCTAAATTTTCTTCAACGGAAAAAGAAAAAACGCTGGTTTCCCTTAAACACATCGCGGAAATTACCCAAGCCCGCGCCGAAGAAATATTGAATTTAATTGATAAAGAATTGAAAAAAATTGACCGCTCGGGGATGCTGCCGGCCGGCGTGATTTTAACGGGCGGCGGCAGCAAACTTAATGGCTTTTTGGATTTAGCCAAAGAAAAATTAAAACTGCCGGTTTTTTTGGGTTTGCCTCTGGGCTTGGATAATTGCCCCATTGATAAAGTGAGGGATCCGGCCTTTGCGCCGGCCTTGGGTTTGGCTTTGTGGGGCATTCAGAATGCTGGCGGGCACCAGCGCCGGCGTTTGGAGTTTTCCTCGGTTGATGAAGTGATTGATAAGATGAAGGGCTGGTTTAAATCCCTTTTACCGTAGTTTAGTTAATCAGTTGATTAGGTATTAGGCAATCAGTTAATAGATTTTTAACTAATCAACTAATTACCTAATACCTGATACCTAATTCATAACTTATGTCAAAACATATGGAAATCAAACCGGAGCTTGAAACTTTTGCCAAAATTAAGGTAATCGGCGTGGGCGGGTCAGGCGGTTCAGCCATTACCCGGATGATCAGGTCAAAAATCCGGGGCGTGGAATTCGTGGCGGTTAATACCGATGCCCAGGCCTTAAACCACAATGCCGCCAGCAAAAAAGTCCATATTGGCAAACAGACCACGCGCGGTTTGGGAGCGGGGATGGATCCGGAATTAGGGGCGCAGGCGGCCGAAGAAAGCGAAGAAGAAATCAGAAAAGTGGTAGAAAGTTCAGATATGGTTTTCATTACCTGCGGTTTGGGCGGCGGCACCGGCACGGGCGCGTCGCCGATTATTGCCGATATTGCCAAGGAAGCCGGGGCGTTAACGGTGGCGGTAGTGACCAAGCCGTTCAGTTTTGAAGGCGCCCAAAGGCGAGAGATTGCCGAGAGGGGCTTTAATAATTTAGTGGATAAGGTGGATACGATTATCACCATTCCCAACGACCGCCTGCTGCAAGTGATTGACAAAAAAACCTCGCTTTTGGATGCTTTTGCCATTGTGGACGAGGTCTTAAAGCAGGGTGTGCAGGGCATTTCCGAAATTATCACCATTCCGGGGCTGGTCAACGTTGATTTTGCCGACGTTAAGGCGATTATGAAAGGCGCCGGCAGCGCTTTAATGGGCATTGGCCGCGCCAGCGGCGAGAATCGGGCGACGGAAGCCGCCCGGGCCGCCATTGAAAGTCCGTTGTTGGAACTTTCCATTAAAGGCGCCAAGGGCGTGCTTTTTACCATTAGCGGCGGTCCTGATCTGACCATGCATGAAGTCAATGAGGCGGCGGAAGTGATTACCGCTTCCATTGACCAAAACGCCAAAGTTATTTTTGGCGCGGTGGTTGATGAAACGCTGGGCGACGAGGTAAAAATCACGGTGATTGCCACCGGCTTCAGCGGCGGCGCCTCGCGGGCGGCGGAAATGGAAAAAGAAAGATTGGCCACGGAAGAAAAAATTTATTCCCCCCAAGGGAGCCGCTTGGAAGCCAAACCGGCCGCGGCCAAAAACATTTTTTTCAAAAAAGGCAAAAACATTGAAACCGACAAGGTGGAGCTGCCGCCTAAGTCCCGGGAGGAGGAAGAACTGGAAATCCCGGCATTCATCAGAAGAAAGATGGGGAAATAGCTTATAGCTTATAGCTAAAAATTTAAAACTTTTAATTTAGTTTTTAGCTTTTAGTTTTTAGCTTTAAGTTTTTATGCATTGCCCAGTTTGTCCGGCAAAAGACACTAAGGTGAACGATTCCCGTCTGAGCGAAGGCGGTTTTATTATTAAAAGGCGGCGGGAATGCGCTAAGTGCGGTTTTCGTTTTTCCACCCTGGAGCAGATGGAAATTTTGAATTTAACGGTGATTAAAAGAAACGGCGCCAAAGAGCCATACAGCCGGGAAAAGCTGGAAGCCGGCTTAAAGAAGTCGCTGGAAAAACGGCCGTATACCCAGGAAAAATTCCGCCAGCTGGTTAACGCTATTGAAAGGGACATTCAAAAGAAGAATCATGAAGAAATTAAAAGCGGCGCCATCGGCGAGCTGGTTATGAAACGGCTGAAAAGCTTTGACAAGGTGGCTTACATCAGGTTCGCCTCGGTTTACCGGGCGTTTGAGGACGTTAAAACCTTTCAAAAAGAATTAAGCGGTTTATTAAAAGGGAAAAAAGTTATCCGTTAAATCTTATGCTGGAAAAATTCGACAAAACCACCCGTTTAATTATCGGCCTTGCTTTGGCGGTTTTGATTTGGGTGGTGGGCGTTTTAATCGGCCAGGAGCAGACCATCACCATTTTAAATCCCGAGGGCGGCTTAAAAAGCATCCTTAACCGCGCGCCAACCATTAAAGTGAGTTTGATGCTGGATTTTGGCAATGGCCAAGTGCTGGTTTTACCCTCAACCGAACTAATTTACGGCCAATCCGTCTTTCAGCTGTTGGAAAAAATCAATAAAGACGAGTCGGCCGGCTTGACTTTTTCTTATCAATCAAATAAAGAGACCGGCGAGCTGGCCAATTTTTCCCTCAACGGTTACTTCAGCCAAACTAGCGGCAAAGAGTGGCTGATTTGGCTGAATAATAAACTGCAAACCCTGCCTTTAAATCAGATTAAACTCAAGGCCCACGATATCATTGAGTTGAAGTATATTAAATTAGTAACAAGTAATCAGTAACAAGTAATCAGTAACAAGTAACAAGTAAACAGTAAATTTATGGTGAATTATCAGGGCGCGCCGCTGGAGGAGCAGGTAAAAAAGCTTTTGGAAGAAAATTTGGCTTACAGCAAGGAGATTTATTCTTTGGCCAAAAAAATCAACCGCCATTTTAAGTGGAGCCGCATTGTCAGTTTTATTTACCTTTTCCTGATCATTGCTCCGATTATCGTGGGAATAATTTTTTTGCCTTCTTTTCTTAATAATACCATCAACAGCTTTACCGGCGGTATGCTTAATCAGGGCGCGGATGCGGGAGGCGGCAAGCTTGACCAAAAAGCCCTGCTGGAAGAGTTTCAAAAGCAGGGCGGGCCGGTCAATGTTTACAAAAATATCCTGGATTTGTATAATGGGCAATGAGGGAGAATAGTCAGTAGTCATCAGGATTTTAAAATTTATACGAAATTAACAACTTCGTTTTTTTATCCCGCACCACTTTTGTTATCCAGCGTTAACTTATTAATTCTTTGTTAATAGATAAAAATTACTTTTATGAAAATAACGCTATTCAACAAAAGTGGTGCGGGATAAATCCTTTAATTATCAAATATAAATATATGAATGATTTTAAACCAGCAAATTTTAAGCAATATCTTATCATTATAGTTTTAATCAGCGTCATCGCCGGCGGCCTGGCCGGCGGCACGGCGGGTTTTATTTCCGGCAGTTTATTTTCCGGCTCTTTTAACCAGTGGCTAACCAATCCCTTTGGGGTATCTAACATCATTAAATTGCCGGCTGATCAAAACGCCAATCAAGGTGCCAATCAGCCGTCGCTTTCGGCCACTGACGAGGAATCATCCACTACCCAGGCGGTCGCCAAAGTGACGCCGGTCGTAGTTTCCATTATCGTCACCAAAGAGCTACAGCAGTATTACAACGTTACCGGACCGGATTCTCCTTTTGACAATTTTTTTAACTTTCCTTTTGACCAGTTTTTTAACGCCCAGCAGCCCTTACCCGGCCCCAAGACCAAACAGGAAGTGGGCGGCGGCACCGGCTTCATCATTTCCCCTGACGGCCTGATTGCCACTAACAGGCACGTGGTGGCCGACACCGACGCGGAATATTCGGTGATTATGAACGACGGCTCGCGCTTTGACGCCAGCGTGGTGGCCCGCGATCCGTTTAACGACGTGGCTTTCTTAAAAATCAGCCAAGACAATCTGCCGGTGGTAACCTTGGGTGATTCCGATAAGCTGAAAGCCGGCCAGACAGTCATTGCCATCGGCTTTTCTTTGGGCGAATATTCCAATTCCGTCACCAAGGGCATTATTTCCGGCATTGGCCGCGACATTGTGGCTTCCGGCGGCGGCCAAGCGGAAAAGCTGGAAGGGGTCATCCAGACCGACGCGGCCATTAACCCGGGCAACTCCGGCGGGCCGCTGATTAATCTTTCCGGGCAGGTGATCGGCATTAACACCGCCATTAACCAGGGCGGGCAGCTGGTCGGCTTTGCCATTCCCATTAATAACGTTAAAACGGTCATTCAGAGCGTCAAGGAAAAAGGCAGGATTATCCGGCCGTACCTTGGCGTCAGATACGTTCAAATTACCAAACAGCTGGCCGAGCAGAACAACTTAAAATATAATTATGGCGTTTTAGTCATCCGCGGCGAAAGTCAGGGCGAACTGGCCGTTCAGCCGGGTTCTCCCGCTGACCGCGCGGGTTTAGTGGAAAACGACATTATTTTGGAAATCAATGGCGTTAAGCTGGACAGCGGCCATTCTCTGGCCGAGGAAATTGCCAAGCGCCAG
>MHKL01000018.1:0-365 GCA_001818835.1 Candidatus Komeilibacteria bacterium RIFCSPLOWO2_01_FULL_45_10
CAGCGCCGCCGGCGGTTCGCAGGCAGTGCAATTCCTCCATGAGCATGGAGGCAAGGTTTTCTACGACGGCAAGTTCGACGACATTCCGAACACGGTCGGCGCCGCTTCAAAAGTGGTGGCCGGATTGGGCGTTAAGATGTTTACCGTCCACGCTTCAGCCGGCATTGAAGCCATGAGGGCAGCCGCCAATAACCGGGGCAAATCCCTGGTTCTGGCGGTTACCGTTCTGACTTCGCTTGAGGAGAACAACGCCCATCTGATTTTCGGCGGCCCGAGCAAGGCCAAGGTTCTCCAGTTCGCGCGCGACGCCAAACTCGCCGGCTGCGACGGCATCATTTGTTCGCCGCAGGAACTGGAACTGCTTG
>MHKL01000018.1:392-4036 GCA_001818835.1 Candidatus Komeilibacteria bacterium RIFCSPLOWO2_01_FULL_45_10
AAAACCTTGCCTCCATGCTCATGGATGAATTGCACTGCCTGCGAACCGCCGGCGGCGCTGATGAGTTCCAAGCCGACCTTAAAAAGGCCGACATAAGGGGCGAGTTGTCCAATCAACTCCCCTGCTTCCTCCAGCCAGGGCACGTCCAGCGCCACGATGATTCTGTCTTTGGCTTCCATTTTTTCCTCTTTTTTGAATTGTGAATTGTGCTTTTTAACCACTCTACCTTAATGAAAAACCAATGAAAAGTCAACCCCGCACCACTTTTGTTAAACAGAATATTTTGGTATAAAAACGTAGGGACAGGTTTAAAACCTGTCCCTACATGTAACAATGCCTTTAAAATTAACAAAAGTGGTGCGGACCGAACCCTTGCTAAACTCCCATTTTAAAAGGTAAAATAAACTCGTTCCCCTATTCCTAATTACTATTTACTTGTTACTTGTTACTGATTACTTGTTACTAAATTATGTTCGTCCATCTCCATTGCCATAGCCATTATTCCCTGCTTGACGGCCTGCCTAAAATTCCCCAGCTGGTTAAAAAAGCCAAAGAATTTAAAATGCCGGCTTTGGCTTTGACTGACCATGGCGCCATGTACGGCGCCATTGAATTTTACCAGGCCTGCCTCAAAGCGGGTATTAAGCCGATTATCGGAGTTGAGGCCTACATTGCTCCCCACAGCCGCTTTGACAAGCAGGCCAAAGTGGATACCCACCCTTATCATCTGGTGCTGTTGGCTAAAAACAAAACCGGCTATCAAAACCTGCTTAAGCTCACCACTCTGGCCCATCTGGAGGGCTTTTATTATAAGCCGCGGATTGACTGGGAACTTTTGGAAAAATACCATGAAGGCCTGATTGCCCTTTCGGCCTGCTTGCAGGGAGAGGTGGCGCGCGCCATTTTAAGCAACGATCCCCTTAAAGCCGAAGAAACGATTTTAAAATACCAGAAAACTTTCGGGCCGGACAATTTTTATCTGGAGCTCCAGGACAATCCCAACATCCCCGAACAGCGGCTGGTCAACGAGGCGCTGGTCAAATTTTCGGAAAAACTGAAAATTCCGGTGGTGGCCACCAATGACGTCCATTACCTGAACCCCGAAGACGCGGAAGCACAGGACATTCTTTTGTGCATCCAGACCAAAAAAAAGCAGTCCGACACCGACCGCCTGACCATGCTGGGCGAGGACTGGTCCTTTTCTTCCCCGGAAAAAATGACAAGCGCTTTCAGTTATCTGCCGCAAGCCGTCGCCAACTCTTTAAAAATTGCGGAGCAATGCAATTTGGAAATTGAACTGGGCAAAATTCTGCTGCCGCGCTTTGAGGTGCCCAACCAAGAAAATCCCGACAATTACCTTAAAAAACTGTGCCAGGATGGCTTGGCCAAAAGATACGGCAATGAAATTACCGGGGAAATAAAAAAACGGCTTGACTACGAACTGGCCATTATTGAAAAAACGGGCTTTGCCTCCTACTTTTTGATTGTCCAGGATTTTGTCAACTGGGCCAAAAATAACAGCATCGTGGTCGGCCCCGGCCGCGGCTCTGCCCCCGGCAGTTTGGTGGCCTACCTGTTAAACATCACCAACATTGACCCCTTAAAATTTGATTTGCTTTTTGAGCGGTTTTTAAATCCCGACCGCGTCACCATGCCCGATATTGATTTGGATTTTGCCGACACCCGCCGCGACGAGGTCATTAAATACGTCACTGATAAATACGGCGCCAATCAGGTTTCGCAAATCATCACTTTCGGCACCATGGCCGCCCGCAATTCCGTCCGCGACGTCGGCCGGGTCCTGGGGCTTTCCTACTCTTACTGCGACCGCATTGCCAAGCTGATTCCCTTTTTCTCAACCTTGAGTGACGCCTTAAAAACGGTTGCCGAGCTGAAACAAATCTACCAAGAGGACCCGCAGGCCAAAAACCTGATTGACTTTGCCAAAAAACTGGAAGGGGTGGCCAGGCACTCCTCCACCCACGCCTGCGGCGTTTTAATCACGCCCGACGATCTTTCGAACCACGTGCCCCTGCAGCACGCCGCCACTGACGATGCCGGCATTGTGGCCCAGTATTCCCTTTACCCCATTGAAACGCTCGGACTTCTTAAAATGGACTTTTTGGGCCTGAAAAACCTGACCATCATTGAAACCGCTTTGGAAATTATAGAGAAAACCGCCAGCCAAAAAATTGACATTGACCGGCTGCCGTTAACTGACGCCAAAACCTTTCAGCTTCTAAAAAAAGGCCAGACCACCGGCGTTTTCCAGCTGGAATCCTCGGGCATGCGCCGCTATCTGATTCAGCTGGCGCCCACGGACATTGAAGATATTATCGTGATGATTTCCCTGTACCGCCCCGGCCCCATGGAGTTAATTCCTGAATATATTGCCGGCAAAAAAGGCACGCGCACCATTACCTATCTGCACCCCAAACTCAAGCCGATTTTGGAAAAAACCTACGGCATTGCCGTTTACCAGGAACAGGTCATGGAAATCGGCAGAAACCTGGCCGGCCTGACCTACGCGGAGGCCGACGTTTTAAGAAAAGCGGTTGGCAAAAAAATCAAATCGCTCCTGGCGGCACAGGAAGAAAAAATGATCAGCGGCATGGTCAAAAACGGCGTCAATGAAAAAGTGGCCAAAAAAATCTGGGAATACATTCTGCCGTTTGCCCGCTACGGCTTTAACCGCGCCCACGCCGCCTCCTATGCCATGATTTCCTACCAAACCGCCTACCTTAAAGCCAACTTTCCCACCCAGTTCATGGCCGCCCTGCTGACTTCCGACCGCGAAAACATTGACCGGGTGGCTTTGGAAATTGCCGAAGCGGAAAACATGGGCATTGCGGTTCTGCCGCCGGACATCAACGAAAGCTACACCATTTTCACTATGGTGGTTTCCGAGGAAACCAAAGCCAAGCCCAGAATCCGCTTTGGCCTGATGGCCATTAAAAACGTCGGCGACCATTTGACGAGGGCGATTATCCATGAAAGAAAAGAGAACGGCCCTTTTAAAAATCTGGAGGACTTTCTTTTGAGAATTCAGGATAAGGACCTGAATAAAAAATCGCTGGAAAGCTTGATTAAATCCGGCGCTTTGGACAAATTCGGCGAACGGGCCCAGCTGCTTTTTAACATTGAAAAACTTTTAAAATTCGGCAGAAAAACAGGCGGCCAAAACGGCCAAACCCTGTTTTCCGGACTGGCCCAAGTCAGCCGCCCTGTCTTAAATTTGGAAGCCACGGAGCCGGCCACCAAAGCCCAGAAGCTTTCGTGGGAAAAGGAGCTTTTGGGCATTTATCTTTCCGAACACCCCTTAACCGAGGTCAAGCACCTTTTGCCGCCGGACCGCCGGACAATCGCCTCTTTGGGCGAGCTGGCGGACAACGCCAAAGTGAAAGTGGCCGGCGTCATTCAAAAAATCTCGCGGGTGATTACCAAAAACGGCCAGCCCATGATTTTTGCCAACCTGGCCGATGAAACGGCCAATGTGGAAACCTTGGTCTTTCCCAAAACGCTGGAACAAAGCCAGGAAATCTGGCAGGAAGAAAAGCTGGTGACCGTAGAAGGCAAACTGACCACCAAAGACGGCACCGCCAAAATCATCTGCGATAACGCCAAAGAACTGAAAAGCAACGGCC
>MHKL01000018.1:4064-11181 GCA_001818835.1 Candidatus Komeilibacteria bacterium RIFCSPLOWO2_01_FULL_45_10
GGAAAGCGGCTCCAAAGAAATGCTCCATGCTTTGCAGCAACTTTTTGAAAAATTTTCCGGTTCATGCGCCGTTTACATTAAATTAAACGGCCAAACCGTTAAAACCAAACAGAAAGTGGCCTTGACCGAGCCGCTGCTGACGGAATTGAAAGCGCTGGTGGGAGAAAAAAATCTGCTTGTAGAATCCTTTTAGGTGAAGTATAATTTGAATATGAGCCCAAAAAGGCATTTTAAAAATCTGGCTTTACTCCAGCCAACTTACCGCTTTTTAGTCATTATTTTTAGTTTGCTGGCTTTGATTTTAATCGGCCTGATTCTTTATTATTCCTTTTCCCAGGCCACGGTTTATTTAACGCCCAATTTTAAAACCCAGGCCGTTGGTTTTGCCATCCAAGTGATTGATAAAAACAAAGTTTTGCCAACGGCCGATTTAAAGGAAAAATTAAGCGGCGCCGTGGTGGAAACGGCCGTGGAAGAAACCAAAACCTTTCCGGCTGAGTCCTCCCCCGTTACCGAGACCAAGGCCTCGGGACAGGTAACGATTATCAATAATTATTCCAAAAGCCAGCCCTTGATTGCCACCACCCGGCTGTTGACTGCTGACGGCAAGCTTTACCGCCTGACCAAAACCGTGGTGGTGGAAGCGGGCAGCAAGCTGATTACCCAGGCAAGCGCTGACCAGGACGGGGCGGAATTTGAAATCGGGCCGAGCCGGATGACCATCCCGGGCTTATGGCCGGGCTTGCAGGACAAAATCTACGCCGAAACCGAGGACTTTAAAAGGCAGGCCGCCACCCAGTACCAAATCAGCGCCTCAACTATTGAAAAAGCCAAAACCGATTTAAAAAATTCCCTGCTGGATAAAGCCAAAGGAGAATTAAACAAACAGCTCTTAAGTGGAGAAACTATCCCTGTTGATGCCTTAGTAGTGGAAACACTCAAATCCTCAACCAACGCCCTTGAAAACTCCGACCAAAAAGAATTTTCCGTGACGCTGGCTTTGGGCGTTAAGGCCGTGGTTTTTGACGAAAGCCGCCTGCAGGAAATCGCCCTGGCCAGTTTGCCCGAAATTTACCGGACCAACAACGCCATTATGGAAATGGTGCCGGAAAGCTTTAATTATGAAATCGCCATGCTTGACCAGAACTCCGAAAACTTAATCGCCCAGGTCAAAGGCGAATACACCATTAAGGTCGCCAATCTGCATCTTAACCCGTCGGAACTGGCCAAGATGTCCAAAAAAGAGGCGGTGGAATATCTGGAAAGCTTCAGCGACATCAAGAAAGCGGACATTGTCATACCTTTCTGGACCAGCCGCCTGCCGGCAATTGCGGATAAGATTGATATTCAGATAAAAAAGTGATGACTGACCTCCCCTATTTCCCCTCCTTAATAAGGAGGGGATTTTAAGGGGTGGTAAATTGACAAACGCAGCTTTTCGCTATATATTTAACTTACCTGAACGATTGGGCTGGCTACCAACCAGCTGCTTCAAAAAGCCGCTAATAAGCGCTAAGTTTAGGCGACAATTTGATGAGAGTCCTGAAGTAGATGTTGCGCATCACTTCAGGGAAAACAGGTGGAACCGCGGGTCCCCTGAAGTGATGCAAACAAAGTGAGCATCTACTTCAGGGGGAATGCATTAAATCTCGTCCTGTAATTATCAAATATTTTTGGTAGCTACGGAACGGGATTTTTTATTCGCCCACAGCCCGCCATCTACAACCTAATTAATATCCTAATCATATAATAATATGTCAAACAATAATCAACAAAAAAACCAAGCTGAGCTAGAAAGAGTCCGCCATTCCATTTCTCATTTAATGAGCATGGCGATTATGGAACTTTATCCAAAAACCGGCTTAGGCGTAGGCCCGTTTATTGAAAATGGCTTCTATCAAGATTACGATCTGCCGGAAAGCATTTCCGCTGAAATCTTTCCCAAACTCGAAAAACGCATTAAACAATTAATCAAGCAGGACATTAAATTCGAACAGCATGCCGTGAGTTTTAAAGAAGCTTTAAAACTGTACCAAGACGACCCCTACAAAACCGAGCTGATTGAGGATTTAAAAAAAGCCGGAGAAAAAGACGTCAGTTTCTATAAATCCGACTGGTTCGAAAATTTATGCAAAGGCCCGCATGTAAAATCGACCAAAGAAATCAATCCGGACGCCTTTAAGCTTGATAAAATCGCGGGCGCTTACTGGCGCGGCTCGGAAAAAAACAAAATGCTGACCCGCATTTATGGCATGGCTTTTTCATCAAAAAAGGAGCTTGACGATCACTTGGCCATGCTGGCCGAAGCCGAAAAAAGGGACCACCGCAAACTGGGCAGAGAATTGGGGCTGTTCATCATTGATCCTTTGGTCGGTTCGGGCTTGCCTTTGTTTTTGCCCAAAGGAACAATTATCCGCGACGCCCTGTGGGAATTTCTTAAAGAGGAGCAGTTAAAACTGGGCTATCAATTCGTGACAACGCCTCACCTGGGACGCTTGGCGCTCTATAAAACCTCCGGCCATTATCCTTACTATAAAGACAGCCAGTATCCGCCCATTAAAATCGACGAGGAGGAATTTCTTTTAAAGCCCATGAATTGTCCGCACCATATTGCCATTTATCAGTCGCAAAAACACAGCTACCGGGAACTACCCATCCGTTTGGCCGAAGCCGGCACGGTTTACCGCTACGAAAAATCGGGCGAATTGACCGGTTTGGTCAGGGTCAGGGGCTTAACCATTGACGACGCCCACATTTTTGCCGCCGAAGAACAAATTGAACAGGAGTTCTTAAGCGTCGCCGAGTTGGTGCTGAAAATCTTCAAACTTTTAAACTTCAAGGAGTTTCGGGTAAGAATCGGCGCCCGCGACCCTCAAAGCCAAAAATACATCGGCGACGAAAAGTCCTGGAACAAAGCGGAAAAAATCATAGAAAAAACCCTTAAAGGCAGGTTTAATTATATAATCGCCCCGGGCGAAGCCGCTTTTTACGGCCCCAAAATGGATTTTATCGCCAAGGACGTTTTAGGCCGGGAGTGGCAGCTGGGTACGGTGCAGCTTGATTTTAACCTGCCCGAGCGATTTGCTTTGACTTACACCGACAAAAACGGCAAAGAAAAACGGCCGGTGATTATCCACCGCGCCCCTTTTGGCTCCCTGGAAAGGTTCATCGGCATTTTAATTGAGCATTTTGCCGGCGCTTTCCCGCTCTGGCTTTCGCCGGTGCAAATAAAAATTCTCAATGTTGGCTCGGCTCACGAAAAATTCTGCCAAGAGCTGACAACAAAGCTGAAAGATGAAAATATCCGCGTTGAGCTTGATCTGGCCAATGAAACCGTCGGTAATAAAATCCGCCAGGCCGTGGCTCAAAAAACGCCTTATATGCTGGTGATCGGCGACAAAGAAATGAAATCTGACAAGCTGATGGTCAGGGTCAGAGGGCAGGAAAAACTGCTGGAAATTTCCTACCGGGAGCTGGTGGAAAAAATTAAAGGATTAATTAAGGAAAAATCGCTGGCTTTATGATAAAATCAAAGGAAATTATAACCAAAGCCGAAAAACGCGAGCAAAAACGGCTTAAAGCCAAAAACGCGCCCCAGGGAGGAACGTTGGCCGGGCAAATGCAGAAAATTAAGATTAATAGGGGCTATAAAAAAAGAAAGAAAATTGGGTGAGCCTACTGTCATTTCGACCAACGAGGGCCATTAGGCAACGAGATGCTATCGCTTCAGTCGGCTAACGCCTCCTTTGCTCCAGCATGACAAACATATTCCGCCGTCATTCTGGAGCCCCGAGCGGTAGCGAGGGGCGATAGAATCTCGTAATAACTAACGAAAAGCGATTTATGAAAGATTATTTTGTTTACATTACGACTAATAAGAAGGACGGGGTTTTATACACTGGTCATGCCAACAATTTGCAAAGAAGGGTTTGGGAGCATAAAAATAAAGTTTATCCCAATAACTTTACCGCCAGATATAACGTTGACAAACTGGTTTACTATGAAGTTTGCGGCGATGCGATTTCCATGATTAACAGGGAAAAACAGATTAAAAATTTAGTCAGAAGAAAGAAAATAGAATTAATTGAAAAAGATAATCCCGGCTGGCAGGACCTAAGTTTAGAATGGGAATAAAAGGGATTTCTCCGCTCCCCCGACATTGCCTTCGGCAAGTCGGGGTCGGTCGAAATGACAACGCCTTAAAATGATTAAATTAAATAAAAATAAATTAATCGTTATCCTCGGCCCCACCGCCACCGGCAAGACCAAGTTAGCCGTCAAATTGGCCCGCGACTTTAACGGCGAAATCGTTTCCGCGGATTCGCGACAAGTGTATAAAAGCATGGATATTGGCACGGGCAAGGACCTTGGGGAATATAAACTAAAAACTCCTGCCTCGCCGGCAGGCAGGAAAAACTTAAAACTTAAAACTATACCACATCACTTGATTGACGTGGTTAGTCCGAAAAAAAGATTTTCGCTGGCGCAGTATCAAAAACTGGCTTATCAGGCGATTGATGATATTTTAAAAAGAGGTAAAACGCCGTTTTTGGCCGGCGGCACGGGTCTGTATATTCAGGCGATGGTTGACGGATACGTTTTGGCTGACGTTAAGCCGGATTTAAAACTAAGGGCGGCGCTTAATAAAAAAACATTGAAGCAACTTCAACAATTGGCAAAAAAATGCGGGATTATCCTCAACCAATCCGATTTTAACAATAAACGCAGGTTAATCAGGGTAATTGAAATAAAAACTCAAAACTTAAAACTCAAAACTCCCGCCTTCGCCAAGGCTTCGGCGGGCGGAAAAAACTTTCCTAAATATAATTATCTATTGATTGGAATAACTTATCCAAAAAAAATTCTAAATAAAAGAATTGGCGAAAGATTAAAATATCGGCTGGAAAAAGAAGGGCTGATTGATGAAGTGAAACGACTCAAAAAACAAGGCCTGTCTTGGAAAAAACTGGACGATTTTGGTTTAGAATACCGTTTTATCTGCCAATATCTGCAGGGCAAATTGACTTATTCCGAAATGTTTAATAAACTGGCTATTGCCATCCGCCAGTTTGCCAAACGGCAAATGACGTGGTTTAAAAGAAATCAGCGGATTATCTGGATTAAAAATTCAATTGATGCTAACGAGTTAATAAGAGGATTTTTAAAAAAATAATAGCGAAGCCGTGCCTTTGAGCGTCATCCTGGAGCGGAGCCGAAGGCGGAGCGATAGGATCTCGTTAATTTATATGAGATTCTATCGCCCCTCGACAAGCTCGGGGCTCCAGAATGACGGCGTGGGGGCACGGCCCTTCAATATCATCCTTTCAGCAAAAAATTATGCGGCTATAGCTTAACGGATAAAGCGTAAGGTTCCGGTCCTTAAAATGGGGGTTCGATTCCTCCTAGCCGCACCACCCTTCGGCAAGCTCAGGGTGGCGCCCCTGAGCGAAGACGAAGGTGCCTTGAGCGACCCCGAGCATCAGCGAGGGGGAGTCGAAAGGCAGTTAATTAAATAAAGAAAAGCGATTGATGAGAAATTATTTTGTCTATCTTTTAAGATGTGGCGATAATGAGTTGTATATTGGCTTTACTCGAGATTTAAAAAAGAGGGTGCAAGATCATAAATCTGGCAATGGCTGTCAGTTTACTAAAAATAAACTTCCCATTGAACTTGTTTATTATGAAACTTACACTGACTTTTATCAGGCAAAAAGTAGAGAAAATCAAATAAAAGGCTGGGGAAGAGAAAAGAAAGAAAACTTAATAAAATACGGCAAACCAGTGCTTGACTGAACGAAGTTCTAACCGTCCACTTACGCAGATTAAACAAAAACAGAGGGAAAACCCCCTGTTTTTAAATTATTTTTGGATTCCTACAAACTACTGACTAAATAATTCCCCCTTTATTTGACGGAAAAGTCACCGCTTCCCTGATATCAGCCGTGCCCATAATCCACTGGGTAATCCTGGACATGCCAAAACCGCAGCCGGCATGAGGCACGCTCCCCTCTTTTAAACGGTCAATATACCAGGAAAAATCATTCAGACCGCCGCCCATTTCTTTTAAGCGTTTAAACATTTTTGAATTTTCCAGCCGCCTGACCATTTCATCCGCCAAATGCACTCTGGCCGCCGAACCCACGGCTTCGCCGGCAAAAGGCAAAATCAAATCGCTGGACAAAACCCGGCCAGGATGTTCAGCGTCCGGCAGCATGTTAAAAAACTTTTCCACTTCAATTTCTTTGCCGTGATCCACCATGGGATCGGGATAACGGGTAATGAATAGCGGCTGGTCGCCATAATGTTCAACCAAAATCTTTTCCCGGGCCGAATTAATGTCATCGCCCCAAACAATCTGTTCGCCCAGCTCTTGCAGTTTGGCAATGGCCTCATCATAAGTCAATTTGGTAAAAACTTCCGGGCAACTGGCCAGGCGTTTTAAATTTTCTTCGCCAAGCCCTAAATCCCGGTTTTTAGAAACATTAACCAAAGTTTTGGCAATATCAAAAATAAAGGCCTCAATTTCCTTGAGCAACTGGTCAAAGCCGCCGGCAAATTCAATTTCCATCATCATAAATTCCACTAAATGCCTGGCGTCAACGGTCGCTTCCGCCCTAAACGAAGGCCCGGAGCAATAAACCTTTTGGTACGCCGGCACCAAGGCCTCCAAATACAGCTGTCCGGTTTGGGCCAAGTAGCTGCTGGAGCCAAACCATTTAAAATCCTTGCTTACCGAAACTTCAAACAAGGTGTTGACGTTTTCGCAGGCGCCGGTGGCCCTTACCACCCGGGGCGTTACCACCTCAATAAAACCGCGCCTTTCCAAGCTGGCCCGGCCGGCTTTGATAATCTCCGCAATCAGCAAAACGTTTTTTTGCATAAATTGTTGTCTTAATTATTAAAAAAACCCCGCCTCTGGCGGGGTTTAATTGCTAAAAAGGGAAAAATTTAAATCTAAGTGTAACTTAACTTTTAATTTCCACTTAATCAGTATCAGCATACTGGGGATAATTCTACTCCCAAAAAGGAAAAAGGGCAATCGGACTTTTCCACAGTAAAGTAGGTCGCCATAAGCGACCACTTCACTGTGCCCTGAAGTGGCCGCTGGCGGCCTACT
>MHKL01000018.1:11212-12011 GCA_001818835.1 Candidatus Komeilibacteria bacterium RIFCSPLOWO2_01_FULL_45_10
CAACGCGTCCGTCGGCCATTCTCTCAAATCAAACCATTTTTTGGAATAAACGATAATGGTTACTTTCTTTGACGGCTCGCTTTTAGCGCCGCGCTCGTCAACCACTTCGGCCCAAAGCCGCCAAATCCCGTCTTTCAGCCCTTCGCTCCACTCGTAAATGAATTTGCCTCCTTCGTCGCTTAAAACGGCCTGGCTTTGGGGAGTCAATAAATCCCTTTGCAGCCAGAAAGTAACGCGCGCCTTAGGATAATCAGCCAAGCCGCTTACCAAAAACGGCTCGCTGGCCTGAATTTTGTCCGGATACTCAACCAAGGTCGGGGGCAACAGCGCTTTGGTAATGAAAGGCACGGTTTTTTCAAAATAGTTGCCGGCCTTGTCTGCGGCTTTGACCTCCATCTGGTGCTGGCCATAACTTAAAGCGGGCGTTTCGTAAATGTTATCGGCGGTCGGCGTCCACTGTTGAACCGCCAGATCGTCAAGCTTGATTTCAAAATGGTCAAGGCCGCTCAAGCCGTCAGTGGCCTGGATGGTGAACTTGACTCTAGGATCCGTTAAATCGGTTCTTTCAATTTCCGTTACCGCCAAATCATCCGGCTTTTGGGTATCAATCTGGAAACGGAAATGTCCGGCTTGCCCCCAGCCAACATTGTTTTTTAGCCGCAGATGGAAATACCAGACGCCGTCATCAACTTCGGTATAGCCGGTCTTAGCAAGTAGGCCGTCGGAAATCGTGCCGGGATTGGCAGAGGACTTTTGATCAAGCAGGAAACTGACAGCCGTGATGTCCGAGGGAAGTGTC
>MHKL01000018.1:12035-13349 GCA_001818835.1 Candidatus Komeilibacteria bacterium RIFCSPLOWO2_01_FULL_45_10
TATTCTGGTCAGGGTGAGTAGCAGAAATAATTGCCGGTCCCGCCGGAACATTCGGAGTTGCTGACACTGCTTCGGCTTTGGGCACCCCCACCTCCGGCGCCACTGCTTGACCACCTAAATCAAATTGGGCGCTGCCAACGCTGGAAAGGATATTGGTTCCCAAGCCGTCGTTGGCTAAAATGGAACTGGAAGAAAAGCTTAAGCGGGCCAAACCTGCGGCTTTGACCTTAAAAGTGACGGTCAAAACCCGGCCGCCGGTGCCGGTAAAGCCGGGATTCAAGATAATGCCTTCAAAATTGACGCGGCCGATGTTATTTTGGATGGACGGCTCAACCACCCATAAAAAAATAATGGAGCCGCTTTTGGAAACGTTGGTGGCTTCCAGCTTATCCTGCGGGAAAGCAATAGCGCCGGAAACGGCGTTCATGGCCTGCTCCACGCTGGAAACGTAAACCGAAACCGAAAAAGTTTTGCCATTGGCAAAACTGCCGCTGGTGGGCGAAAGGTATAAAGCGGCGCCCGCCGCTTGAGCCCTGATCGCCAAAAACCCGAAAAACAGCAAACCGATTAAAAAGCCGGCTGTTTTTTTTACAGAAAATATTTTAGTCAATCGCATTGGGATAATTGACCTTTGCCACTGGCAATATCAGTCAAGTGACCACTATTGCGTGGCGCGGCGTTTCTTTTGTTTGATTAAGAAAATAATGAAAATTACCGACATTATTATAACATAAAACCAGACATCTTGATACCACTTATATGGATTTTGCGGGGTAATGACGGCCACTCGTTCATTGCCCGCTTTGTCAACGGCTTTGACAAAAATGTAACTGGTTAATTTCTGGTCATGCAGCAGGTAAGGACTTTCGGCAATTTTCCATCCCCTGAACCAGGGATTTTTAAAGCGGCTTTCTTTTACTTGATAATAATCAACGCCGGTGTCTTTATCCTGCGCCGCAAAAGCTAAAAAATACTGATTTTCAAAAATAGCAGGGTCATTGGAGACCAGCGCCTTAAATGGCTCGGGGGGAATAATGTCTTTTGGATAAACCTTTTTCGGACTTAACAGAATTGGCAAAATTTCTAATCTTAAAGGTTGGGTAGTGAGCTCGGTAGACGTGCCCAGGCCGTCATTAAGCAAAACCCGGCCGGCCGCTAAACTAATCTGTCCTTGACCCGGCTCTTTGGCCTCAACCATTATTTCCAAAACTTTAGCCGGATGATAGTCCTGCGAATAAGGCATTAAAAAGCCGCGGTAGCCGCCAGGCACGATGCCGCTAAAAACCACCTGGCTGTTTTCTAAGTGCGGCTTGT
>MHKL01000018.1:13385-14924 GCA_001818835.1 Candidatus Komeilibacteria bacterium RIFCSPLOWO2_01_FULL_45_10
TATCACTGAAAACCACTTGGCCCTCCAAAGCGTTGATTTCCTGCTCTTGAGTATCAAGCATTAAGCTGACTTTAAATACTTGACCAACCGCCGGTGCTGGCTGGTCGCTTTCAAAATAAAACGAAGCGGCCATTGCCGAATTAGAAAATAGAAAGTAGAAAGTAGAAAGTAGAATAAGAAAACCAATTTTTTTCATATTATTAATCAAAAATAAACGCAAATGGTTCGCGAATGACTCGCTAATAACACGCTAATATTAATTCGCGAGCTATTGGCGTGATATTGGCGACCTATTAGCGCGATTATCCAGTCCAGTAGTAAGCCATAATACTAAAATCAACCAGATCCACCTTGCCATCAGTATTTAACCTTTCTTTTTCCATTACCTTAAACGCGTCGCTTAAATACTGTTTATACCAATAAGCGGCAATGGAAAAATCAACCAAATTAACTTTGCCGTCGCCGTTTAAATCGCCTTTCAATACTCCCAATTGTGTTTTTAAAACATTTTTAGAGCCGACCCTAAAATTAACCAAATAACTCCAACTGCTTACTGATTGGTTGCCGATTGAGGCCTTGGATTTAGTATTATGATTTCCCAGTTCCAAAGCCACGGTATCAAAATTATACAAATAAAGGCCGCTTTTGTCGGAAATTGTCTTAGCAAAAAATTCCTCTTCAGAATTCACAGAAATGACCATGTCCGCTTGGGGGACTGATTGGCCGAGAATGACAATATCATCCCCACGTTTGACCTCGCTTTTATCCACGTCAATGGTGGGCGGAATAAAAATGCCGGCAATGGTGGTCACGGTGCCGGTGGTAATACTCACCGGAAAAGTTAAAAGATTACTGCGCCGGCCTTTGTTATCTTCGCTGTAAACGGAAAAAATGTAAGTGCCGGCCGAAAGCCCTGACAAGCTCACTTGAAAATTGGCATTACTGTCAGCCGCGGTCGTGGCCGCCACTTGCGCGTCTTTTAAAATGGTAACGCTACTTTTGGGATAGGCCTTGCCCGAGAGATTAATGCCGGTGACTGTTGGCGCGATGTATCCGCCGCAGCCGCCGCCCGGAGAGCCGCCGCCAGGTGTACCACCGCTGCGGCAACCAGAGGTATCCAGCTCACAGGCGTCGGTACAGTCCAAGCTACCGCTGGTAAAACCCTGGCTGGAACAGGTCTCGCCGTTAAAATCATCATCATCGCACTCCTCGGTGCCGCCCATTTCGCCGTCGCCGCAAACGCTGACTTGGACCGTAGCTGTAATCGAATCGGTCTGGGCCCTGGAAAAACCGGAAAAAATAAAAAAAGACCCCAGAATAATCACCATTAAAACTCCAAAAAATAAAAATTGAGGGTCTTTTGGATGAATTAACATTTTTACATTACTTTTTGCCGATAGAAATTTGAAAAGAAAAAAATCTTCTGAAAATGGTAATTAAAACAGCGAGGATTATCACGATGGGCACAATGTAAGTCCAGGGCATAAACCGCTTAAAAAGAGTGGTGGCTCTAAATAAAACTGCCTGCCGCCAATTGGA
>MHKL01000018.1:15136-15262 GCA_001818835.1 Candidatus Komeilibacteria bacterium RIFCSPLOWO2_01_FULL_45_10
CTGAACCATTCTTGAGGCGGCTTAAGTTGAGGATAATCGGCGTGATAAGCCACGCCTACTTCATAGTTAGCCCCTTCGGTGCCGGTGTTAAAAACCCCGAGCGGCGGCAAATCATAAATGCCTCCG
>MHKL01000018.1:15320-15445 GCA_001818835.1 Candidatus Komeilibacteria bacterium RIFCSPLOWO2_01_FULL_45_10
CCAAAGCCAAAAAAGGCAAAAATAAAAAAATAACGATGACGGAAAAGGCAAATAATTGCCTTGATATTTTTTTCATAACCCTGCCTTTTTGGCCGTTGTTAATTGTCCCAACCTTCAATAACTTC
>MHKL01000019.1:0-5673 GCA_001818835.1 Candidatus Komeilibacteria bacterium RIFCSPLOWO2_01_FULL_45_10
CGGCCTTGGCCACGTCGCCCAGTTCGGCGGCATCAGGGGGAAGCGGCTTTTCCGGCGGCAGCTCGGGCGGCGGGTTTGGAGGCGGCGGCGGCGGGTCGTGGTAGAAAGTAGAAAATAGAATCTAGAATTTAGAAGTTAAAATTATGAAAGTATTGAAACAAAAAATATCATCAATCATTGCCTTAATCTTTGTCTTTGTTTTCGGGTATTTTTCCATTTATTTGATGGACCAGGTTTTTACCGAGTATGCCCAGGACGAGGTTTTGGCCCAGGTGGCGCAGTTGAAAGCGGAAATCGCCCAAATGGAAAGAGCTAATTAGCAAGGATTTGACATTTTTTTCAGTTCTGTTAGAATTAAGGAACTTAAATTTACCGTAGACCGCGGGCGCTTTCAATGAGCTTAATTTCCCCGTGTTAGGTAATAGAAATTTAGCTAATCTTAGTTAAATTTTACAGTCTGCGGTCAATCCGCAGATTTTTAATTCTAAAAAATAAATTATGCCCAAAACCAAACAGCAAAAAGAAGCGGAAGTCCAAAAGCTGAAAGACGGCCTGAAAGAGGCCAAAACCGTGGTTTTTGTCAGTTATGACGGCTTAAAAGTCAAGGAAAGCCAGAAGTTAAGGGAAAACTTAAAAAAAGAGGGCGTCACCTTTTTTGCCTTAAAGAAAAGCTTGCTTAATAAAGCCCTTGAGGGCAGCGATCTGCCGGTTAAAATGGACGAGCTTTCCGGCGGACTGGCCGCGGCTTTTGGCTACGCCGACGAAGTAACGCCGGCCAGGATTCTGGCCGATTTCATGAAAGGCAAGGAAAATCTTAAAATCAGAGGGGGCTTGTTGGAAAAGAAATATTTGTCGGCTCAAGAAATCATCTCCCTGGCCAAACTGCCCGGCAAACTGGAAATGCTGGCTAAAACCTTGGCGACCATGAAAGCGCCCGTGTCCGGCTTTGTCAATGTGCTAGCCGGCAATTTAAGGGGTTTGGTGAATGTTTTAAACGCCCTTAAACAATCAAAAACTAATTAATATTATAAATTAACCTTAGAAAAATATGTCCGAAGACAAAAAAGAAGTCATGGTTCCGGAAAAATTCAAGTCAATCGTCGCCGAAATTGAAAAAATGTCGGTGCTTGATTTGTCGGAACTGGTGAAAATTTTGGAAGAGAAATTCGGCGTTTCGGCTGCCGCGCCCATGATGGCCATGGCCGCATCGCCGGCCGCCGCCCAGGAAGCGGTCGAGGAAAAGTCCAGCTTTAACGTGGAGCTGACCAGCTCCGGCGCCAACAAGATCGCGGTCATCAAAGCCATCCGCGAAGTCACCCAGCTGGGACTCAAGGAAGCCAAGGATTTGGCTGACGGCGCTCCCAAGATGGTCAAGGAAGGCCTGAAAAAGGAAGAGGCCGAAGAAATGAAAAAGAAACTGGAAGCGGCTGGCGCGCAGGTGACATTGAAATAAACGGTTATCTAAAAAAGGCCTTGCCCACACTGTCATTGCGAGGAGCCCCGCCAAAGGCGGGGCGACGAAGCAATCTCGTCGTTAATGCCTTTAACAACGAGATTGCCACGCCCCGACTTGATGTCGGGGCTCGCAATGACAATCAAGGGCAAGGCCTTTTTATTTACATTATTATTTGATGGCCACCACGAAAATCTGCGCGCCATTCAGCAAATAAACCTTTTTTTCCTTTTCCCTGACAATAAAGTCCTTGAGGTTGTTGAACTGGTCGGAGTAGTACTGGTTGATTAAATTACCCTCTTTGGCGGCAACCAGAAAACGTTTGTTCTGGGGGTCTAAAATGTAAAAATTGGCCGTTTCTTCGTCAGTAAAGATTTTGGCCGCCTGGCCCAGAGCCGGCTCCGCCGTTATTTTGATTGAGTCCTGTTTTTTCCCCGCTCCCATTTTAATGACGGTATTGTCGCTTTGCAGGGTATAAAGATAGCCGTCAGCCGCCAGCGATAGCGTCTGATCCAAAGGCAGATCTTCTTTCAGCCATTTTTGGGGATTCCGGAAATCATTCTCAAAATAGGTCAGGCGGTAAATCTGCTTATTTTGGCCGTCCAAAAGGTACATTTTATCAAGGTAAAAAGTCAGCGCGGAGATTTCCTTTAAATCAGCGGGCAGGACCGCTTCCAGTTTTTGAATTTCGTTTTCCTTGATGGTGTAAAAATGGTTGTCGGTGGTGAGAATCACCAGATTTTTTATTTTGGGGAAATAGCCGGAATTTTTGGCTTTAAAATTGAAATTTTCCAAAGCCAGCGTGGCATTGGTCTGGGTGTTGACGGCAAAAATCTGGGAACCGTCGGTAAAGCCGTAAAGAAAATCGTCTTTGGCGCCCAAGCCGGAAACCTCGGCCGTCAGATTGATTTCGCGGAAATTGATTAAGGAAACGGGCGAGGCGACATTGACCACTTTCCAGACCTTTTCGTACAGCCGCTGAAGTTGTTCCCGGACCTCCTGGTATTTTTTGATTTTTTCTTTTGAATCCTGGTTCAGGCCGCCCGCCAGTGTTTGCGTTTCTTTTAAGAGCTGCTGGGATCTGACGAGGTCGTTGTAAATCAGGGCCGTTTCAATGGCAATTTGCTTTTCGCCGATTTGGGTTAAAATATTCTGGTAGTTTTCCTCGGCCTGGAGGTTTTTCAGTTTTTGGCCCTGCCAGGTCAGGTTTTGAAAAAATAAAAGGGCCAGCGCCAAAAGCAGGATGGCCAGGATTTTGTTGAGCTGGGAAAGGTTGTTGAATTTTTTGATGACCAAAGTGATTTTATCGGCCAGGGTCCGGGCCAGCTGGTTTTGTCTCTGTTTTTCGCTTAAGAGCTGCCATAAGGTTTTTAAAACGGACAGAATTTTTTTGATGATAATGAGGGGGAAATCAGCCGGCCGGTAGCGCCGCTTGTCCGCCGTCCTCGGTACCGTTGTCCTCGTTTTTTGAGGGCTGGCCAGTTTGTTTTTCAGCCGCTCTTTAAGAATTTCAATGATGTTGGGCGGCGTTAAGATTTTGGCCGTTTCTTTTTGGGTGATTAACAGCTGGTCCAGCGAACTTTTTGAACCACTGGCCTTGACCGGCCTGTTTAAGGATTCCCGTTCCGCGGGCTCGGCGGAGCTCAGCATCTGGATAATGATGGAAAAAAAGCTTACCTGGGGCGCCGCCGCCTCCAAAATATTGGTTAAATGGGCAATGGCGCCGGCCGGCGGCAGCGTGCCCAGGATTTTTTTTATTTTTTCCAGAGAAAGGTAATCAGTCAGGCTTTCGGCGGTAATCAGCAGGCGGTCGGACAGCGCCAGCCGGCCGCTTAAAAGGTGGTCAAAGATGTTTTTTTGGTCGTTTTCCCGGGCTTGGCCGTTAATGTCTTTTAACAAAGCCGGCTTGATCAGGTAAGTTTTGATTTTGCCGAAAGTGGAGAAATAGACGGCGTTGCCCGCCAGAATGCCGATAAAGCAGTGCAGCTTTTCAAAAAAATTAAGGTTTTTCGGGGCCAGCTCGGGCAGCTGCACGTTTAACGACTCCAGAATGTTTTCCAAAATTTTTTCCGGTTCGTGGATTTTAAATTTTTCATAGGCGCCGTAAGCGATTTCCAAAAAATGCTGGATGAACTGGTGGGCGGCCGGCGCGTTAAAATCGATTTCTATTAAAATCAAAAGATCGCCTGAGCCGCCCTCCTGGGCCGGTTGGATCAGGATTTCGCCGGTCTTTAAGCTTTTACTCGGGTCATGAATGGCTAGTTGAGCCAGTTTGTACATAGGGATAGAAAGTAGAATCTAGAAAATAGAATCTAGAATGCGGAAAGTAGAATCGATAATTCCTGATAACTGATTAACTAATCACTAATCTTGCCAGTTATCTTTAAAATGATTATACTATATTTAATGTTTTTAGTATATAATAATTGGATACTATTATGTTAGAGCAGTTATTTGGCTCCCGCACCCGCAATAAGCTTTTATACCTTTTTTTGGAGCACCCGGACCAGTCGTTTTTTGTCAGGGAAATCACCCGGGCGATTACGGAAAGGATCCATTCGGTCAGGCGCGAACTGGAAAATCTGGAAAAGTTCGGCTTGATTAAGTCCAGGGGGGATTCGTTCAGCCGCCAGAAAAAATTTTACCAGGCGGACAAAAATTTTGTTCTCTTTTCGGAGCTCAAGGGCCTGATTGAAAAATCCAAACTGCTGGCGGAAAGGGTGATCTCCAGCAAAGTGAAGAAGCTGGACGGCATTAAATATCTGGTTTTAACCGGGCAATTGGCCGAAGCCGCGGAAGCGCCCACCGATATTTTGCTGGTCGGCGCCGTCAGCCAGGAACAGCTGGACAAATTCATCCACGAGTTGGAAAAAATTTACCGCTTGCCGCTCCGCTATACCCATCTTTCCACCAAGGAATTCAATTTAAGGAAAGCCATGACCGACAAGTTTTTGTACACGGTTTTAAACGGCCCCAAAATTGAGCTGATTAACCGTTTAGCCAAGTAGCCCGGGAGTTATGCAGAAAAAAATTTCATTCAAAAATTCCAAAGGCCAACGATTAGTTGGCGTTTTACATATTCCCTCGCCTCGCTCGACGAGCTCGCGAGTCGAAGCGGGGAAGGGCAAAGGGCCTTTTCCGGCGGTGATTGTCCAGCATGGATTCAAATCCAATCATGAAAAGAATTTTACTAAGGCCATATCCGTCTCTTTAGAAAAGAAAGGCTTTATTGTTTTAAGATTTACTTTATCAGGCCATCGGCCGAGCAGCGGTAGCTATAAGGATGTTTTAATCAGCCAGTTTATCAAAGACGTCGGGTGTGCCGTTAAATTTTTGTTAAAACAGCCAAAAGTCAACCAACACCGTTTAGGCATGGTCGGCCACAGCATGGGCGCTTTTACGGCTTTAATGTGCGCCAATAAATTGCATAAGCACATCCGCTCCGTTGTTTCCATTGCCAGCCCTTATGACATCAATGCCGTTATCAAAAGTTATCAGCGTGATAAAAAGATTGATGAAATCGGCCGTGACTACTGGATAATTTCCGGCTTTAAAGTGACCAAGAATCATTATCTTGACCGCCTTTATCTGAATAGAAAGTATTTAATCAGCGATATCCACTGTCCGGTTTTGGTCATTCATGGCAATAAGGATAAGAGAGTTAATGTTAAAGACGGCCACTTGATTTATCAATTGTTAAATCAGCCCAAAGAACTGCAAATCATCAAAAGCGCTGACCACAGTTTTCATAACCCCGTTCATCTGCTTAAGGCCGCTAACCTAACGGCCGCCTGGTTTAAAAAATATCTGGCTTTTAAAGAAAGCCGGGTGGTTAACGCCATTTTGGAGTGCCAGGGAAAAATTCTTTTATTAAAACGGGATGACAAAGTGGCCACTCACTGGGGCTTGTGGAGCCCGGTCGGGGGATATCTGGAAGACGGCCATACCCCTTTGGAGCAGGCCAGAAAGGAAGCAAGAGAAGAGTTGGGAATCAATCCCAAGGTTTTGGGTAATTATCGTTTGGGCAAAAACTTCGTTATCAGGGAAAAATCAATTGACAGGGTTTGGCGGGTGTATCCGGTTTTGTTCCGCTTGAAAAAAATGCCCCGGGTAAAATTGGATTGGGAAAACGTCGCCTATCGCTGGGTTAAGCCGTTGGAGATTAAAAAGATAAAAACGGTGGAATTCAGAATTTGGAATTTATTGAAAGGATTTAAATT
>MHKL01000019.1:5713-8457 GCA_001818835.1 Candidatus Komeilibacteria bacterium RIFCSPLOWO2_01_FULL_45_10
AATTGTATTATATGGATAATAATCTGCCCGCCAGAGGCGGGTCCGCCTTCGGCGGAAAAAAATTCGCGCCCCTGTTTATCATCATCGCCGCCGCCCTCTGGGGTGTGGACGGCATTGTTTTAACGCCGCAATTGTTTGCTTTGCCGGTGCCTTTGGTAGTTTTTCTTAACCACGCTTTGGCTTTTTTATTCATGCTGCCGTTTTTTCTGGTTGAATTAAAGGAAGTGAAGAAATTAAAAACGGGGGATTGGGGCGCCTTTTTGTGGATTGCCGTTTTTGGCGGGGCCATCGGCACCATGGCCATTGTTAAGGCGTTGTTTTACGTGAATTTTGTCAATTTATCCATTGTCATTTTATTGCAAAAACTTCAGCCGCTCTTTGCCGTTACTTTGGCCTGGCTGATTTTAAAGGAAAAATTGCCGAAAAAGTTTTTTTGGTGGTCGGCCGCTGCTTTAATCGGCAGTTATTTCGTAACCTTCGGCCTGGCGCTGCCCAATCTTTCAACCGGCGAAAAAACCATTGCCGCGGCTTTATTTTCTTTGCTCGCCGCTTTTGCTTTTGGCTCGGCAACGGTTTTTGGCAAGCGCGGCCTTAAAAACACCAATTACCGCATGGGCACTTATTTAAGGTTCGGCATCACTTCCATAATTATGTTATTAATTGTTTTAGCTACAGGCGATTTATCTCAACTGCATAATGTTACCGCCCATCAGCTGTTAATTTTTTTGATTATCGTTTTTACCACCGGCGGCACAGCCATCTTTTTGTATTATTGGGGCTTAAAATGGGTGACGGCTTCGGTTTCCACCATTTGCGAGCTGGCTTTTCCCTTGATCGCCATTATTTTAGAATACTTAATTCGCGGCAACCTGCTTTCCTGGGCGCAGTGGGTGGGGGCCGTTGTTTTAGCTTATAGCATTTATAAAGTGTCGGCTTTGAAGGAGGGAAGGAATATAATAACTTAAAACTTATAGCTTATAATTCAAAACTAAAGATGATTTTATTTATTAATACATCGCAGACCGATTTAATTCAGTTAAAACTGATTGCCAAGGGAAAGATCGTCAGGGAGTTGGAGAATCACGAGAATTTCAAGCAGGCGGAGTTATTGTTAAAGATGATTGATAAGTTATTTCGCGAATCGCGAATCCCTCGACTTTACTCGGGACAAGTCGCGAATCGCGATTTGACAGCAGTAGCGGTTGTCTCGGGGCCGGGGGCGTTTAGCGCGCTGCGTTTGGGCATTGCCACGGTTAATGCTTTGGCGTGGAGTTTGAAGATTCCATTAATTGAGTTGAGTGCTGATGAAGCGGTTAGTGATAAAAAGTTGTTAGATGTATTAAAGCTCAAAACTCAAAACTCAAAGCTTCCTTCGACTTCGCTCAGGACAGGTAAAGCTAAAAGTTTTATTCCAATCATTCCAAAATACGGCCGCGAGCCGAATATTACAGAATCAAAAAAGCAAAAAATCAAATAAACAAATAATCAAATAATCTCAGCCAAAGGCTAATGGGCCTATGGCTCAAAATAATTTTATGACGGAAGAAAAACCAATTAAGAAACACGGTTTCTTTGAAATCATTTTCAAAATTCTCACTTTAGGCGGGCTGTTAGCGGTGATTTACCAGGCCTTGAAAAAATCGGGGGAAAAGAAAAATTAGCGTTAGGCATTTTTCCACACCCCCCTCACAACTTAAGCGTATCGTGTTATAATAATACCAAGAAATTTAATGTTATTTTAGCGTATTACTTAACTTAAATAAACAATATACTTTTTCATGATTTTTCCAGCTAAAAACAATAAAGAAGTGGATGGCCTAACTAAAAGAATCAAGGATCCCTCAATCAAAATGACCTTAGACCAATCTTCTTCTTTTGTTTTGTTTAAAAAACTGCCTTTTAAACTTTCCGTTTTGGCTGTTTTAATGTTGTTTATTTTAAGTCTTATCACTTCCTTTTTACCCCCCATTCCCACTCAAGCCGCCACCATTACCTGGGATGGTGGTTGTGGAGCGGGGGATACCAACTGGTCTTGCGCCGAAAACTGGAGCGATGATGCCGTGCCTCTTGCCACCAATACCTTTGTTTTTAACAGCACCTCTGATGATGTTAGTTTGGCTTCCACCATTGATGCCGCTTTTAACGCCACCGAAACCATTGCCACTCTTACTATCAGCGCCGGCTATACCGGAACCATAACCATGGCTACCACTTTGCATATTACCACCGCTTTTAGCCAAGCCGACGGCTTCTTTACCGCCGCTGATCAAACTTTAGACCTTAATGGCACCTTTACCCTTACTGCCGGTGATTTTACCGCTTCTTCCGGTTCTACCACTCTTGCCGGCGCTATGACCATTACCAATGTTCCCGCCTCCACCACTTTTAACCACAACTCCGGCACCTGGACTTTTGACGGCACCACCGCCGCCACTCTTGCCTGCGGCAGTGTTAGTTTTAATTTAGTAACTTTCGCCCACACCACTGGCACTAAAACCGTCAGCAGTACTTGCTCTTTGCCTTTGGGAGCGGATCCCGATTTAGGTACTAGTGGTAATTCTAACTGGATTACACTTCAGGGCACCCTATCAGGAACAGGCACTTTAACTAGATTAGGTATTGTTACCACTCTTAACGCCGGCGCCGTTTTAGACGGTTTCAGCGGTTTTGTTACTAATGGTGGCTTAAAAATAGACGGCGCTGATGTTGATTTTAGTTCATATACTACAGTAGACCTTAATAGC
>MHKL01000019.1:8467-8950 GCA_001818835.1 Candidatus Komeilibacteria bacterium RIFCSPLOWO2_01_FULL_45_10
CCGGCGCCTTTACTATTACCGACTCTGATTTTAACGCTAATGGCGGCACTGTCACTTTTGACGGCGCCTTTGGCAACCTCTCCTGCAACAACGTGACTTTTAATTTGGTAACATTCGCCCATACCGAGAGCGAGAAAGTCGTCTACAGTAATTGCTCTTTGCCTTTGGGAGCGGATCCCGATGTAGGTGTTAGTGGCTCTCCTAACAAGATTATAGTTAATGGCACCCTATCAGGAACAGGCACTTTAACTAGATTAGGTAGCGCCGGCGCTATTACCACTCTTAACGCCGGCGCCGTCTTAGACGGTTTCAGCGGTTTTGTTACTGCTGGTGGCTTAACCACAGCCGGCGCTGATGTTGATTTTAGTTCATATACTACAGTAGAGATTGGCGACGATTTTACCTTTTCTTCCGGTTCATTTATTGCCCCCACCGGCGTCATGACCATTGCCGGGGATATGACTATTTCGGATTCTGATTTTA
>MHKL01000020.1:0-6665 GCA_001818835.1 Candidatus Komeilibacteria bacterium RIFCSPLOWO2_01_FULL_45_10
AGATTTTCTTTTTGTAGTCAATAATATTTATAATGGAAGATTGGTACATTTTAAAATTCCCAGGGACGCTATTACAGGAAAACATTTGTTTTTAAAGCAAAGTTATCATATTCGTAGATTTGGAAATCAAAGAGAAATGAATCAATTTAAAAATTTATGAAATTATCAAACATAGAAGTAATTAATAAAGTAGGTGAAGAAGTGGTTTTGGCCGGCTGGGTTCATTCCATCCGCAAAATGGGCAAGATCGTGTTTGTGGATTTACGGGACCGGTCGGGGATTGTTCAGGTGGTTTTAGTTGAATCAGAATTGGAAAATAAAAAGGAAATCGAGCTCAGCTCGATTAAGCCGGAATATGTTTTAGAAATAAAAGGCATTGTCCAAAAAAGGGGGGATAAGCAGATAAATAAAGATTTGCCGACGGGAACGGTGGAAATTCTGGCCAAGAGCGTCAAAATTCTGGCCGAATCGGAAACGCCGCCGTTTGAAATAGACAACGAAGAACGTCAGGCCAATGAGGAACTGCGCTTAAAATATCGCTATTTGGATTTAAGGCACGAGCGGATGCAAAAGAATATCAGATTAAGGCATGAAATTATCCGCGCCATCAGGGAGTTTTTCTATCAGGAGGATTTTTTGGAAATTGAAACGCCGTTTTTATCAAAATCCACGCCCGAAGGCGCGCGTGATTTTTTAGTCCCTTCCCGAAATTACCCTGGAAAGTTTTATGCTTTACCGCAATCACCCCAGCAATACAAGCAGATGCTGATGATTGCCGGCATGGAAAAATATTTCCAGATCGTCAGATGTTTCAGGGACGAAGACCAAAGAGGCGATAGGCAGGCCGAATTCACCCAATTGGATGTGGAAATGAGTTTTGTTGAACAGGCAGATATTTTGAATTTAATTGAAAAATTAATTGTTGAGGTAATGAACAAGGTTAAACCTGATGTAGAGACGCATAATTATGCGTCTATTCCCCGGATAACCCATGCCGAAGCCATGAAAAAATACCAGTCCGATAAGCCGGATTTAAGAAAAGACAAGAATGATCCCAACGAATTCGCTTTTGTCTGGATAACCGATTTTCCGATGTTTGAATACAAGGAAGGCGACAAAAGGTGGGGCGCGGCCCATCATCCGTTTACCGCCATTAATCCTGAAGATTTGCCGCTGCTGGAAAAACAGCAGCCGAAAGCCGGGCTTTCGGCGGCGGCGGGATTGGATAAAATCCGTGCCTTGCAGTATGATCTGGTTTTAAACGGTTCGGAAATAGCCGGCGGCTCCATTAGAACGTCCGACCCGAAAATTTTGCATAAGGTTTTTGAAGTTTTGGGCCATAGCGACAAGGAAATCAAGGCCAAGTTCGGCCATCTTTTGGAATCGTTCAAGTATGGCGCGCCTCCCCATGGCGGCGTTGCTTTTGGCTTGGACAGATTTATTGCCATTTTGGCGGGCGAAACGTCAATTCGCGAGGTCATGGCTTTTCCAAAAACCAGCGACAACCGCGATCCCTTGATGGATGCGCCGAGCGAAGTGGAAAAGGAACAATTAAAAGAGTTAGGAATTAAAATAAAATGATAACTTTTGAACAAGTCAAAGCTAATCCGCAAATCCATCAGTTCATTAAACAGTCGGCGGAGTACCTAAAGGATATCGGTTATACCGATCACGGTTTTAGGCACGTGGGTATTGTGGCGGACCGGGCTGGCAAAATCGCTCGCAATTTGAAATTTAATAAAATTGATACGGAAAGCTCCAAGATAGCCGGCTATTGCCATGATATGGGAAATTTTTTGGGCCGAACCTACCATCATTATTGGGGCGGTTTGCTGTTTCATCAGGTTTTTAACCAAGATGATGATATAAAACAGGTGTCAGATATTATGGAAGCGATTGTCGCCCATGACAAAGAAGACATAAAAATCATGAATAAAGTTTCGGCTGCCGCCATCATTGCCGACAAATCCGACGTTCACCGCAGCCGGGTTTTGGCCAGGAGACCAGATAAAATAAAAGCGGATATTCATGACCGGGTAAATTATGCGGTTAAGGATAATCATTTGGATGTTTATCCGGCCAAAAAAATTATCAGGTTAAGTTTAACTATTGATGAGAAATTTTCTCAACCAATGAATTATTTTGAGATATTTACCACCAGAATGGTTTATTGCCGGGTGGCGGCTGAATACCTGGGCTATAAATTCAGCCTGGAAATAAATAAATTTAGGCTGGCATGAAGCTTTCCGCTTTACAAAAATTCATTCTTAAAGAATGTCTGGGTGAAAAAGGCCCCTCGACTTCGCCCCTCGACTCGCTTCGCTCGCTCGGGACTTCGCTCGGGGCAGGCAAGGTATTTGTTAAAAAATTTTTAAGGTTTTATCAAAGCCAGCCAAAAGTGCCGTCAAAATTGGAACAAGTCAAAATCGTTTCCAAAAGCGTTGACCGTTTGATTCACAAAGGCCTACTGGTCGGCTTTGGCGAGCAGACGCAGTATAAATGGTTTATTAAGGAAGCGCTGCTGACCCGTACCGGCCGAAAGCTGGGTAAAAAATTATTGGGCGAGCAGGCAAAGTTGCCGTTTATGAATCAAAGAAGCAAGAAAGCAAAAAAGCAAGAAAACAAATAATTAATTAACCAATTATTATGTCTATTTCACTTAAGCTAAGGAAGCATTTAGAGCAGAATAAAATTAAATACGAAATCGTGCCCCATAAAAAGGTTTATACCGCTTTAGACGCGGCCGCCACTTTAAAGGCCCGCTTGGAAGAAATCGCCAAGTCGTTGGTGGTTAAGGCGGACAAGACCTATTATCTGCTGATTTTATCAGCCAACCGCAACGTCAATCTGGGAAAGTTAAAATCAATCCTTAAGGCCAAAAAAGTGCTGATTCCCAAGGAAGCGGAGCTGGTCAAGGTTTTTAAAATCAAGCCCGGCAGTTTAACCGGCTTTGGTTCAATCCATCAGCTGCCGGTGGTGGTGGACAAGGGTTTTGAAAAAGTCAGGCAAGCTATTTTTGCCGGAGGCAGTTTGGTGGAAAGCGTGAAAATGAACGTTAAGGATTATATCAAAGTTGAACAGCCAATCAGGCATTTATTTTCAGAAGTGAAGAAAATTCCTTCGACGTGGCTCAGGACAGGCAAGAAAACAATAAAACAAGGAATCAAGAAAACATCGGCCAAAGGCCGATCAGCCTCTTAAACCATAGGCTTATCAGCCTCTGGCTGTGGCTGAAGAAAGCAAAGAAGCAAATAAGTAAAAAAACAAGGGGATAAATCCCGCACCACTTTTGTTAAACGACGTTAATATAAAAAAAGTTGTTTTATTTGTTAACAAGGGGTAACGAATAATCGTCGGATGACAAAAGTGGTGCGGGATAAAAAAAGCGTTTCCCGAAGGAAACGCTAAAAGTGGTTTTAAGGAATCAGGCGTGTTGCGCCAGCCATCCTTCCATTATCTCCATTTGTTTTTGGAAGAAAGGCTGGTCGGTCAAGCGGTTAAGATGGAAGAATTGGCGCCAGTCCTCAACTTCTTGCTTAACCAGGGAAAGAATGCACATTATTTTCTTTCCGTAATCAGAGGGCTCGGTTTCCTGATGAGTGAGGAAAAGTTCCAGGGCCTCTTCTACCTGACGGTAGAGAAAACAATCCGGAAAGGCGCGGACAAGCGCCGCCACTGTTTGCAGCTGTTCCGGCGAAGCTTGGCTGATGCCCCAAAGCGGATTGGTAAGAATTAGCCGTTCGGTGCCCGGCAAAAACGCAACGGGAATATCAGCCATATTTCCATTTCCCATTTTTATCTCCTTTTAAAAATTGAGCAGATTATCCATAATTTAAAGCAAAACCAAGAAAGTGTCAACTTACCAAATAAAACTTGAGCAGTTTGAAGGTCCGCTGGACCTCTTATTAAAATTGATTGAAGAGGAGGAGATGGACATTACCAAGGTCTCTTTGGCCAAGGTAGCGGACCAGTTTATTACTTACGTCAATCAGTCGGAGCAATTAAATCCGGGCGAAGTGGCGGATTTTTTGGTGGTGGCGGCCAAACTGCTGTACATTAAATCAAAAATGCTTCTGCCTTCCTTGGCGGTTGAAGATGAAGAAGCAGACGAACTGGAAAAGCAGCTGAAGATTTACAAAGAGTATTACGAGGCCTCGCGGAAAATCAAGGAGATGTTGAAGCAAAACCGGCTGATGTTTGTCCGTGAAAAACCCTTGCGGGTTTTTACTCCCAAATTCAGCCCGCCCCTCGGTTTAAATCTCAAAGCTTTGAGCGAAGTTTTTAGCCGGGTTTTGGCGAGATTGGAGCCGATCGTCAATCTGCCCAAAGATGCCATTAAAAAAACCATTTCCATCAGGGAAAAAATCGGCCACATTACCGAAATGATTTTAAACAAAGTTTGTTTGAGCTTTAAGCAGCTTTTGGGAAACAAGCGCGATAAAACCGAAATCATTGTTTCCTTTCTGGCGGTTTTGGAGCTGGTCAAACAGCGGACCATTGAAGTGGAGCAGGCCGAGCTTTTTTCCGAGATCAATCTTAAAAAAACCGAGTTATGAATGAAGACAATTTAAAATCCCAATTAGAGAGTTTGCTTTTGGTTTCTGCCAAGCCCCTTTCTTTAAGAAAAATCGCGGAGACCTTGAAAGTCAAGACCAAAGTCGCGGAAGAAGTGACAGACCAGTTGATTTTGGAATATAATCAAAACGGCGGCGGCATCCGGCTGCTTAAAAACAACGGCCAGATACAGCTAGCTTCTTCTCCGGAAAATACCGATTTAGTCAGGCAATATTTAAAAGAGGATTTAATCGGCGAGTTATCCGAGCCATCTTTGGAAACTTTAACCATTATCGCTTACCGCCAGCCCGTTACCAAGGCGGAAATGGAGCAGATCCGGGGGATTAACTGCAGTTTGATTTTAAGAAATTTGATGATTCGCGGCCTAGTGGAGGCGGAATACGACAAAGAGCGGGCCGTAACCGTTTACGCCGTCACTATGGATTTTCTTAAGTTTTTAGGCGTCAGCTCCGTGGCTGAACTGCCGGATTTTGAAAAGTTGAACAGCGACGAGAATCTGCAGAAACTTTTAAGCCAGGAATTTTCCCAGGCCGAAGCCAAAGAAGACAAGGTGGTCAAGGTGGAAGTGAAAGTTGAGGATTAAGGACTAAGGAATAAGGATTTTATGTTGATTTCAATTATAGCCAACCTGGTTAGTTTGTACAGTTTAATTGCCCTGCCTTTGATTAATACCCAAGTAATTGATGTCGGTAATTTTGCGGAAAGCGGGCGCGTCAATTTAGTTAAAACCAGTTTGTTAAGAGACGCACCTTACCGTCTGAATAATTATTCCTTGGGCATGAAAGTGACGGCGCCGTCAGCCCTGATCGTTGATAAAAAAAGCGGTGCGGTCCTGTGGCAGAAAAATCCTGAAGCCGCCCGGCCCCTGGCCAGCATTACTAAATTGATGACCGCCTTGGTTTTTCTAGAGCATCAGCCAACGGCCGAAACCGAGATTACCATTCAACCGTCCGATAACCGTGGCGGCGGCCGCGTTTATATTTTTCCCGGGGAAACCATCAAGGTCCAGGATCTTTTTAACGCTTCGTTGGTTGCTTCCTTAAACAACGGCATCATGGCTTTAGTCAGGTCAACGGGACTTAAGGAGGAAGAATTTGTGGCGGCCATGAATCAGAAAGCCAGGGATTTAGGCATGGCGGACACGGTTTTTATTGAGCCGACCGGCCTGGATCCGGTCAATATTTCCACCGCTTCCGACATCATCAAGTTAATGAAGGCGGCTTTTGCGCAGCCGGAAATCGTTTTTGCCACCACTCAGGCGGAATACAGCTTCAGTGTCATCAATGCCGCCCGTCATTATACCCTGAAGAACACCGATAAATTGCTGGGCAGTTATTTACAAATCAAGGCGGGCAAAACCGGTTATTTGGACGAAGCCGGCTATTGTTTAGCGGCCGAAATAATCGGGCCGCAGGGCCAGGAAATTTTAGTGGTGGTTTTAGGCAGCGCCACCGAGTCAGACCGTTTCCAGGATTTAAAGGCCTTAGCCCAGTGGGCGTTTGATAATTATCATTGGACTTTTCTCCCGTCTTAGGTTATTTTTAAAATGAATTACCGATTAATCAATTTTTAAATTTATGAATCAAACTTTAGTCATTGCCAACTGGAAAATGAATTTAACCATCAAAGAAAGCGGGGAGTTGGCGGAAGGGATTTTAAAGCAAAAGACGAGCTGGTCCGCCGAAAAATCCGCCGTGGTTTTGTGCCCGTCCTTTGAATCGCTGGCCGCTGTTCAGGAGAAGCTAAAAGGCCAGGCAACGGTGGCTCTGGGAGCGCAGGATTGCTTTTGGGAGGAAACCGGCGCTTTTACCGGCGAAGTTTCGGCGCGCGTTTTAAAAGAACTGGGCTGCGCTTACGTTATTTTGGGCCATTCCGAAAGAAGGCAGAATCTCGGCGAAACCGACGCGCAAGTCAATTTAAAAGTCCGCGCCGCTTTAAGAGAGTGCTTGGTGCCCATTGTTTGCGTCGGCGAAACGTTTAACGAAAGGCAGGAAGGGCAAAAGGATTTTGTGGTCATGGAACAGGTCAAAAAGGCGCTGGACGGCGTTAAGCTTTTGGAAAATGACCGCTTAATCATTGCTTATGAGCCG